>NZ_SOAU01000001.1:3787135-4116562 GCF_004364865.1 Ilumatobacter fluminis | reverse complement strand
AGCGCCACCTGTGTCACGGCGCCATCCTCGCGGATTCGACCATCGGGCGGAAGCCGGTTCGATTGAGCCGCTTCGTCGACGGGTACGTACCCGTCGATGTCGATCCTTCACCGCAACGACGAAACCGACACCGACGACGTGCCGTCCCGCGACGACGTCGTCGACGTGACGGCGCCGATGGTGCCCGACGACGTCAACGACGTGCGCGACGACGAGCACGGCAGGGCCGCCACCAACCCCCTGAAGATGCCCTGGCGTGGCTGGCGCGACGTAGCGCTCCGTGTGAAGGACGAATGGGGCAACGACCACGTCGGGATGGCCGCCGCAGCCGTTGCGTTTTATGCGTTCCTGGCCCTCATCCCGGCCATGGCGGCGCTCGTCTCGATTCTCGGGCTGGTCGCCCAGGGCGACGATCCGCAGGAAGTCATCGAGGACTTGTTCGGGGCGCTGCCGTCCGAAGCGCAGTCGCTGCTGTCGGATCAGCTCGCCACGATCAGCGAATCGTCCTCGGGCTCGCTGTCGTTCGGTCTCGTGGTCGGTGTCGTCTTGTCGATCTGGTCTGCCTCCGGAGCGATCGGACAGCTGGTCAACACGATCAACATCGCCTACGACGAAGAAGAGACACGCAGCTGGTTCGCCCGCAAGGGTGCTTCCCTCGTGCTGACGTTCGGCGCGATCCTCTACGTCGCCTTCGCCGTCTTCATGGTGGTGGCGTTGCCACAGATCATCGATGCGTCGGCGCTCGGTATCGGCACCCGCCGGATCCTGAACATCCTCATCTGGCCCGGTCTCGCGATCAGCTTCATGCTCGCCCTGGCGGTGCTCTACCGCCTCGGCCCGGATCGCAGTGCCGCACGCTGGCGGTGGGTGTCGGTCGGTTCGGTCTTCGCTGTGGTCGCCTGGATCGCCGTGACGCTCGGGTTCCGCTTCTATGTCGGCCAGTTCGGGTCGTACAACGAGACGTACGGCTCGCTCGCCGGCGTGATCATCGCCTTGTTCTGGCTCTGGCTCACTGCGGTCGTGATCCTGCTCGGTGCCGAGATCAACGCGGAGATGGAGCACCAGACCGCCCACGACACGACTGTCGGTGGCGATCAGCCGATGGGCGAGCGGGGCGCCGTGAAGGCCGACACCCTCGGCGAACTGCAGTAACGGTTCGGCCGTCAGTCGGTCGACCAGTAGCTGCGCATCAGCTCGTGCGACCACTCGGGTTGACGAACCTCCCCACGTGGGAGGAACTCGGCCATCACCGGCTTGATATCGAGCACCGGCGTCCCGTCGATCGCGTCGAGTCCACGCACGTGCACGTGGGTGCCGTCGACCTGCACGAGGCGGCACATCGTCACGCCGATCCGGTTCGGGCGCTTGCTGGCTCGTTGGGCGAAGATGCCGACTTTCGGCCAGGCCTCGTTGTTACGTGGATGTCGGGCGTCGACGGTCACCTCGTCGTCGGAGACGCCGTGGAAGCGGAACACCACCTCGACGTGGGAGAAGTCGGCGAGGCCGGCGGTGGTGTCGCGACCGAAGCGGACCGCGAGACGGATGACCGACACCTCGGCGTCCCAGTTGTCGTCCTGGCGCTGCGCTCGGCTGCCGACGACGTACCCGATCGGCTCGATCCCGGTCTCCATCACTGGTCCTCCTCGTGCTCCTCCATCGCCGACGCTACTGCTCGGGAACGATCGTCTCGTTCGCCCAGCCCGCGCCGAACGCCGGCCCGATCGTCGTCGCCGCGGTTCTGGCTCAGCTTGCGCTTCGCATCGACCCGGTCGACCGTCAGTTCGACGCCGACGATGGCCCGGACGAGCTTGGTGATGTGGTCGTCCGGCGCGTCGGTGACGGCCCACGGGGAGGGGAAGGCTGCCTCGTTCGTGTCGGTGAGGGCGGTGATCTGACGGCGCACCCACTCGGCGTCGTCGTGGGCGACCAGCCGACCGTGGAGGTGGACGACCTCGTAGTTCCACGTCGGGACGACCCGGCCGTGCTCGGCCTTGCTCGGATACCAGCCCGGTGACACGTAGGCGTCGGTGACCGGCACGATCAGCAGGGCGTCGCACGGCGCCGCTCGCCAGACACTGTTCGGGCGGGCGAGGTGGGCTCGCACTGTTGTGAGTTCGTCGTCGGCCACGAACGGCACCGGCGTCGACGTGAGGGCACCGTCGTGGGTGACGACGAGGTGGCCGAAGCCTGCGGTGCGAACGAGGTCGAGGACGACATCGTCCCGATGCTCCCGGAAGGCCTGTGGTTCGTACACGTCGCCGACGGTAGCGCTCGCCACCGTCGGTGCAGGACCGCGTCTCGAACGGGTCAGGTACCTCGCTTGCGGCTCAGTGCGTCGACGCTCGATGCCAGCAGCAGGGCGAGCCCGGCGCACATGAACTTGATGCCGGAGCTGCCGAAGTCGACCTCGCCGAAACCCGGGATGTCCTGCTTGCCGACGAGTGTCAGACCGTTCGGGATGAGCGCGAGCACGAAGCCGCCGAGCACGGCGTTGAGCATCCGGCCCTGGCCGCCGAACAACGACGTGCCGCCGATCACCGCGGCGCCGACCGCCAGCAACAAGGTGTCGTTGGCACCGGTGTTCGGGTCGACCGAGTTGACGCGCGAGGCGAGGAACATGCCGCCGATGCCGGCGATCAGCCCCGTTGCCGTGAAGGCCGACAGCCGAATACGGGTCACGTTGATGCCGGCACGCCGCGCCGCCTCGGCGTTGCCGCCGACGGCATAGAGGTGTCGCCCATAGCGGGTTCGGGTCAGGATGAACGTGAGGACGAGCAACAGGACGAGCACGAGCGGTACGACGTAGGGCATGCCCTCGATCGGTGCGGGGGCGTTCGGGAAGGCACGGTTCTGGTTGAGGATCACGGTGACGACGGCAGCGCCGACGGCAGCGAGGCCCCACTTGATCGCGATGAGCGACACGGGGACCGCACCGTGCGACATCCGCTGACGGCGGACGAGGGAGATGCCGTAGAGCACGAGCGTGGTGACGGTGAAGATCCACGAGACGGCCGGGCTCATCGAACCGCCGACCATGTCTTTCACGATCTGGTTGTCGATCCGCACACTGCCGCCCTGGCGGACGAGCTGCAGCAGGATGCCCTGGAAGAGCAGGAAGTTCGCGAGCGTCACCACGAACGACGGGATGCCGACGCGGGCGACCATGAATCCGGTGAACGACCCGAGCAGCATGGCCACCAACATCGACGCGATCAACGCCGGTATCAGCGACCATTCCTCGAGTCGCGTCGCGAGGACGGCGGCCGACACACCGGCGGTGAATCCGGCGGCCAGGTCGATCTCGCCGAGGAGCAGGACGAAGGTCACCGCCATTGCGATCACGATGACCGCGGACGACTGTTCGAGGAAGTTCGCGAAGTTGATCTTCGACAGAAAGCTGTCGGGGCTGACGGCGCCGAACACCGTGACGAGCACGATGATGGCGAGGATCGCAGGCAGTGAGCCGAGCTGGCCGCCCTTGAGACGGGCGATCGAGTCGTCGATCGCTCCGCGCAGGTCGCGCGGTGCGGTGTCGAGCGCGAAGTCGCTCGCAGCCTGGGTGGCGATGGGGGAGTCGGCGGCCGCGCTGCTGCCGGCGTCGTCGTCTCCGGGGGTGGTGGCGGTCGTGACGTCGCTCATCAGACGGTCGCCTCCTCGTGCAGGCCGACGTCGCCCGAGCGGCCGGACGTGATCAGTTCGACGAGGAACTCTCGGGTGGTCGCGTCGTCGACCTCGACGTCGGCCACGACCCGGCCGAGATACATGCAGGCGACACGGTCGGACACCTCGAGGACCTCGTTCATGTTGTGCGAGATCAGCACGACGCCGAGGCCCTGCTCGGCGAGCCGGCGGACCAGGTCGAGCACCTGGCGGGTCTGGGCGACGCCGAGCGCCGCGGTCGGCTCGTCGAGGAGCACGACCTTCGAGTTCCAGAGCACGGCCTTCGCAATGGCGACCGTCTGGCGTTGACCGCCCGACAGCGACGACACGAGCTGGCGGACGCTCTTGACCGTGCGAACGCCGAGCCCGGCGAGGGTGTCGCGTGCGGCCTGTTCCATCGAGTGCTCGTCGAGCAGGCCCTTCGACAACCGCTCGCGGCCGAGGAACATGTTCTGGACGATGTCGAGGTTCTCGCACAGCGCGAGGTCCTGGTACACGACCTCGATCCCGAGCTCGGCGGCGTCGCGAGGCCCGTCGATCTCGACGTCGTTCCCTTCGAACCGGAACCGGCCCGAGTCGCAGCCGTAGATGCCGGTGATGCTCTTCACCAGCGTCGACTTGCCGGCGCCGTTGTCGCCGATCAACGCGGTGACGGTGCCCGGGTACACGGTGAAGTCGACGTCGTGCAGGACGTGTACCGGTCCGAACGACTTGTTGACGCCCCTCACTTCGAGGAGCGGAGTGTCAGCACTCATGGGTGCGGGTCCCCCTCAGTAGACGAGTCGGCGATCTTCCCGGAACGCCCCCGACTCACGAGCGTACCGAGCGGACGAAATCCGTCGGATGACTGCGCCCGGACACACGTCGGGGTGGTCGCCTCGGGCGAGGCGACCACCCCGGGTGTCACGGCACGCGTCGGCGCCTAGAGGCCTGCGGCCTCGCAGGCGTCCTCGATGCCGTCGCACACATCGTCACGGCTGACGAAGCCGTCGTCGATGGGGACGTTGATGTTGTCGATGAAGATGCCGGTGACTTCGCCTTGGACGAACGGGATCTCGCCGTTCTCGTTGTCGATGGTGGCGCCGGTGTCGGGTGCTTCGTCGTTGAGGAGCGCGACCGCGGCGGCGACCGCGGCTTCGGCCTCGACGACGACGGGCTTGTAGACGGTCATGCACTGGGTGCCCTGGAGGATGGCGCGGAGTCCGTCGACGGTGGCGTCCTGGCCCGTGGTCGGCAGGGTGAGGCCGTTGTCGGACAGCACCGCCTGCGCGGCGAGCGACAGGCCGTCGTTGGCGACGAGGACACCGTCGACCTGGCCGCCGGCGGCGGTCAGGAGCTGCTCGAAGATGACGCCGCCCTGGGCGTTGTCCCAGTCGGGCACGGCTTCTTCGCCGACGGTTTCGAACCCGGCGCCTTCGATGGCGGCCTGGTAGCCCTCACGGAACAGGGTCGCGTTGTTGTCGGTCGGTGAACCGTGGAGCTGGATGATCCGCTTGCCTTCGGTGTCGCCACCGAAGCATTCGATCAGGCCTTCGCCCTGGGTGGTTCCGACGGCGACGTTGTCGAAGCTGACGTACACGTCGGCGGAGCCGCCGAGGGTGAGACGGTCGTAGTCGATGTTCTTCACGCCGGCCGCGGCGGCCTTTTCCTGGATCGCGGCGCCGGACTCGGAGTCGAGGTTCACGATCGCGAGCACGCCGATGCCGTCGGCGATCATCTGGTCGGCGATCGTGGCCATGTTGTCCTTGTCGCCTTCGGCGTTCTGGATCAGGCACTCGATCCCGGCCTCGTCACACGCAGCTTCGATCAACGGACGATCGAAGTCCTCCCAACGAGCCGACGACGCCGAGTCCGGCAAGATGAACCCCACCTTGCCGTCCGCCGACGCACCCTCGTCGCCATCGTCACCCGACGAACCGTCGGTCGAGATGCCCGCCTCGGCGCACAGGTCCTCGAGACCGGCACACACGTCGGCGGCGCTGACGAAGCCGTCGTCGATGGGGACGTTGATGTTGTCGATGAAGATGCCGGTGACTTCGCCTTGGACGAACGGGATCTCGCCGTTCTCGTTGTCGATGGTGGCGTCGGTGTCGGGTGCTTCGTCGTTGAGGAGCGCGACCGCGGCGGCGACCGCGGCTTCGGCCTCGACGACGACGGGCTTGTAGACGGTCATGCACTGGGTGCCCTGGAGGATGGCGCGGAGTCCGTCGACGGTGGCGTCCTGGCCCGTGGTCGGCAGGGTGAGGCCGTTGTCGGCGAGCACTGCCTGCGCGGCGAGCGACAGGCCGTCGTTGGCGACGAGGACACCGTCGACCTGGCCGCCGGCGGCGGTCAGGAGCTGCTCGAAGATGACGCCGCCCTGGGCGTTGTCCCAGTCGGGCACGGCTTCTTCGCCGACGGTTTCGAACCCGGCGCCTTCGATGGCGGCCTGGTAGCCCTCACGGAACAGGGTCGCGTTGTTGTCGGTCGGTGAACCGTGGAGCTGGATGATCCGCTTGCCTTCGGTGTCGCCACCGAAGCATTCGATCAGGCCTTCGCCCTGGGTGGTTCCGACGGCGACGTTGTCGAAGCTGACGTACACGTCGGCGGAGCCGCCGAGGGTGAGACGGTCGTAGTCGATGTTCTTCACGCCGGCCGCGGCGGCCTTTTCCTGGATCGCGGCGCCGGACTCGGAGTCGAGGTTCACGATCGCGAGCACGCCGATGCCGTCGGCGATCATCTGGTCGGCGATCGTGGCCATGTTGTCCTTGTCGCCTTCGGCGTTCTGGATCAGGCACTCGATCCCGGCCTCGTCACACGCAGCTTCGATCAACGGACGATCGAAGTCCTCCCAACGAGCCGACGACGCCGAGTCCGGCAAGATGAACCCCACCTTGCCGCCGGCCGCATCGCCGGAGTCCCCGTCGTCGCCCGAGTCGCCCGAGTCGCCGTCGTCACCGGCGTCTGCGTCGTCGCCGGAATCGTCCGGCGCGTCGGTGGTGTCGCCACCGTCATCGTCGTCGCCGCATGCTGCTGCGACGAGCGAGAGTGCCGCGACGAGCACGGCGCCCTTCTTCAGGCTGCTTCTCATGTGTCCCCCTTCTGGACGTGCCGACCGTTCGGCCGACAGATCGTTCGTCGGCTCGTCGGCAACGAGCCGGGGCGCCGTGCGAGACCCGTCCCCCGACGTGCCTGCACGATTCGGCCACCCCTCTCTCGGCCGAGTCAGCTGACGTTTGTCGTAGCCTCTGACAAAACGCCTGTTCTTGTCAAGCGATACGGCGGACGATCTTCGGCACGGCGACGCCGTTCGCGGCGTGAGCGGGTTCGGTCAGGACCCGGTCCCAGGCCCACTCGGCCGCCCCGATGAGCATCGAGTCGATGCCGAGCGCGCTCGGCACGACGCGCACCCGCGAGCGGATGACGTCGAAGACCCGCCGGTCGAGTTCGCGGTCGAGCGTCGCTGCGATGTGCGGGTGGAGCCGAGCGAGCGATCCTCCGAGCACCACCATGTCGGGGTCGAACACGTTGATGATCCCGGCGAGTCCGAAGGCGATCCACCGGGCCTGCTCGTCGATCGCGGCCAGCACCTTCCGGTCGCCTGCGATCGCGTCGCGCACGATCGCCTCGATCGCGGCGCTCCCGACGACGTCGGGACGGCCGACCCGACGGAACAGCGCGTGGTCGCCCGCTTCGGTCTCCCAGCAGCCGATCGATCCGCAGTTGCAGTCGATCCCGATCGGATTGACGGGAATGTGGCCGACCTCGCCCGAGCAACCGGCCGATCCGATGAGTGGGCGTCCTCCGACGATCATGCCGCCGCCGATGCCGACCTCGCCGGAGATGTAGACCAGATCGTCGAGTCCGACCGCCGCGCCGCGCCGGCTCTCCGCGAGCGCGCCGAGGTCGGCGTCGTTGCCGACCGCCACATGGATGTCGGGGCCCAGCCGATCGCGGAGCAAGTCACCGAGGGGGACGTCGCGCCAGCCGAGGTTGGGGCCGCTCACCACGAGTTGGTCGTCGTGACGAACCAGGCCGGCGATCGCCGCCCCGACCCCGTGGACGACGGTGTCGGCCGGCAGGAGCTCGAGCAGTCCACGGGCGATGACGGCGAGTTCGTCGACCGTGTGTTCCGGTCCTCGATCGTGGTCGCGAGAGATCCTGGTGCCGGCGAGTCGCCTGCCGCCGAGCGTGAAGACGCCGACTGCGATCGTCTCGACCCGGAGGTCGAAGGCGATGACGACGGCTCGACCGCTCGGTCGGACGAGGGTCGACGGCCGACCCGGGCTGCCGTCGGACATCGCCCGTTCTTCCTCGAGGAGACCGAGGCCGACCAGGTCGCCGACGATCGTGCCGACGGCGCCGCGCGTCAGGTCGGTCGCAGGGACCAGCGCCGACCGGCTCTGTTCACCGGCCAGGTGGACGGCGCGCAGCACGACGGACTGGTTCATCAGGCGAACCGATTCGCTTCTCGCCCCGGTGGCGTTGGTGTTGCTCATGTGCGACGACGATCACCGGCGGCACGCCCTGGCCCGCCGGACGACCCGCGGTAGACACGGGTTTCTCCAAGGCTGCGACAAACTCGTGCCCCGTGTCAACATGTCAGTCGGTGCCGACCCGTGCCCGCTTCTGGGCGTGGATGTCGGCGGTGGCAGCGCTGCGACCGGACGGTGCCG
Source organism: Ilumatobacter fluminis (assembly GCF_004364865.1). NCBI lineage: Bacteria > Bacillati > Actinomycetota > Acidimicrobiia > Acidimicrobiales > Ilumatobacteraceae > Ilumatobacter > Ilumatobacter fluminis. Next base: position 4,108,247 of record NZ_SOAU01000001.1, on the reverse strand, counting down.
ACGTCCACAGTCACTAACGTGCGGGCTCGTGATCCTCTCAGACCGCACCATGCGCGAACAGATCGACGCCGGACGGATCGTGATCGACCCGTTCGACCCGTCGCTGATCCAGCCGTCGTCGATCGACGTGCGGATCTCCAACCTGTTCCGCGTGTTCCGGAACCACACGGCCGGCGTGATCGACGTCAAGCAGGACCAGCGCGACCTGACCGAACTCGTGGAGATCCCCGATGACGGGAGTGAGGCGTTCATGCTGCACCCGGGCGAGTTCGTCCTCGGGGCGACACTCGAACGGATCGCGGTCCCCGACGATCTGGTCGGGCGCGTCGAGGGCAAGTCGTCGCTCGGGCGGCTCGGTCTTCTCATTCACAGCACCGCGGGTTTTCTCGACTCGGGCTTCGACGGTCACATCACCCTCGAGTTGGCGAACGTCGCCAGCCTGCCGATCACGCTGTACGCGGGCATGAAGATCGGCCAGGTCAGCTTCATGCAGATGACCACACCGGCCGACCACCCCTACGGCAGCGGCGCCCAGGGCTCGAAGTACCAGGGTCAGCGTGGCCCGACCCCGAGTCGCTACTTCGAGAACTTCGACTGAGCGCGAACGGGCCCCGGTCGTGTGACCGGGGCCCGTTCCGTGGCGGTACTCCGCTCGGGTCGCCCCCGCCGGGAGAAGAACGGGCGGGGGCGACCAGGCGGGGGGACTTGCTACACCTGCTGGTACAGGTCGGTGAGCGAGCTCACGAGCACGCCGCGCACGCCGGCGTCGGGGATGCCGACGGCGGTGTCGATCGCCCGCTGCACCCACTGCTTGGCCTGCTTCGACTTGCCGCGCTCGGCGAAGCCGAGCGACTTGTCGAGGTCGCCTCGCAGGCTGTCGGCGGTGGCCGGGTCGAGCCGGCCCTCGTCGACATAGCGGGTGATGAGGGCGTCGATGTCGCCGTACGACGTCACCACTGTGAACACGATGGTCGATGTCGTTGCGTTGCCGGCCACGTCGACGGCGGTGGCCGTCAGCGTGTGCTGACCGAGCGCCAGGCCGTCGAGCCCGAACTCGGTCCCGACGGTGACCCCGTCGAGGGCCACCGTCAGCGAGGCGACGCCGCTCGTGGCGTCCTCCGCCGACACGGCGACGGCTCCCGCGTTGCCGGCGCTTCCGCCGTCGGCGACACCGTCGACCGTGACGACCGGCGCCGTGGCGTCGATCGCGAACTCGACCGTCGTCGAATCGGTCGTCTCGTCACCACGAACCGCCCGCACCGCGACCGTGTGGGCACCGTCGCCGCCCACGACGACCGAGCCGTCGTCGCCGGCGGCGAACGGAGCGCCGTCGACCGAGAACTCGACCGTGGCGGCCGGGTCGCTCGCGACACCGGCGACCGTGACCGGACCGACGTACCAGCCGTCGGCGCCGTCAGGCGTCGCCGGGTCGACGGTGACCGCGTCGAGGGTGAGCGGTGCGCGGATCGAGAACGTCGCCGTCCCGACCTCGCTGACGTTGCCGGCGGTGTCCGACGCCCGGAACTCGACGACGTGGTCGCCGGGCTCCGAGACGGTCACGGCCGTCGTGTACTCGCTCCACTCGCCGCCGCCGACGCGGTACTCGACGTACACCTGGCCCGGCAGGTCGTCAGCGGCATCGAGCACCACCTGGACCTCACCCGACGAGGTGTCGAGGGTGGCGCACCCACGGGGCAGTCCCGTGTCGCCGGCGTGGACCATCACGGCCTGCGCCGTCGACCGCGCCGCCCACGGCGCATCACCGCTCGGCGATGCAGCGCCGCTGCTGTCGGCGACGAACGTGTTCTGGCCCGGATCGCGCAGCCACAACTCGTTGGGTGGTGCCATCGGACCGTCGGGGTCGTCCATGTAGTGCGCCTCGACGGCGGCACAGGTGCCGACGTGGAGGTGCGCAGAGAACTCGCCTTCGGGTTCGAGGCCGGTGAGGTCGGCCGTCATCGTCGTCTGGGTCGAGGTGACGATCATCTCGGCCGAGCCGGCGAGGTCGGAACCGACGGCGGGAAGGATCGTTCCCGTGAAGGCGCCGTGCAGGCTCGCCGAGATCGCCGGCGGCGTGGTGTCCACCGGCTCCTCGACCACCCGGAAGTAGTCAAACGCCACCGGCACCGGTGCCGACTGGTTGGTGCCGATCGTGAACACACCGACGGCGCCGTTCGCCGCCACGAGGGCGTTCGTCACGGGGTTCGCCGCGTCCGTCCACGTCGTGCCGTCGAGCGAGTACGACGCCGAGAACGTGTCACCCGACCGACTCAACCGCAGCCACAGGTCGCCACGTGCCACCCCGTTCACGTTCGAGTTCGGGCCGGCGATGGTGCCGTCGATCTCGTTCCGGAACTCGAGGTTGGTCGTCACGGCGTTGCCAGCCGTGTTCGTGGCGAGCATGTTCCACTTCACGTAGTGGTCGTCGTCGACGTAGACCATCAGACCGGCCTGCTGGTACCGCTCGGCGAGCTGCGACGTGTCGAGCTTGGTCTCGACCGTCCACTCGTCGCCGGGCTGATCCTGCAGGATGAAGTTGGTCGGATCCGTCGCCGTGCCCTGGTAGATGTCACCGTTGCCCGTCTCGAGCACCAGCGCACCGTCGGTGACGGCGTAGGCGGTGTCGTCGAGTCGGACGCTGCGATTCCATCGACACAGGTCGAGCGTCGTACCGTCGAACTCGTCGTTCGGACCGGCCGATCCGGCGGTGTCGTCGGGCGTCACCGAGAACCAGTCGAACGACGCTTCCTCGTCCTCGTTCCGGTTGTTGCCGGCGAGTGCCATCAACCCCATCTGGGCGTGGGTGTAGCCGGACACGTCGCCGGTCACTCCCATGCTCGTCCAGGTGACGCCGTCGGTGGAGTGGAATCCCTCGACGATGCCGGCGGCGTCGATGCGCAGCTGGAGGTACGCCGTGTCGGGGAACCCGGCGCCGACGGCCGGCGAGTTGGTCTCGTTCGGCGAACCATCGGCCTCCGACACGAACTGGAACACCCGGTTGGCGGCGTTCTCACCACTGGTCGTGCGACCCTCGAAGACGAACTTCATGTAGTTGTCGTCGTCCTGGTAGAGGATCAGGCCGCCCTGTTCGTACGCGTCGTAGAACCGGCCGGTCACCTTCGTGGTGATCGTCACGGCGCCGCTCGGAAGCGGCTGCAGCACGATGTTCGGGGTGTCGGTGTTGTTGGCGCCGTAGATGTCGGTGGCCGTCAGCGGGATCACCAGATGCGAGTCCTCGACCCGCAGCTCCTGGCTCTCTCGGACCACGGTCCACCGATCGGTGTCGAGCAGCGAACCGAGGAAGTCGTCCGACCGTCCCGCCAAGCACTCGTCGATCGCGCCCGGGGTGACCGAGACATCGATCGAGGCGGTGCCGGCGGCGCCGCTCGGGTCGGTCACGGTGACCGTGGCGGTGTAGTCGCCCGGGCTGCCGTACACGTGGGTCGGGTTCTCGCCCGTCCCGACGGCTCCGTCGCCGAACGTCCAGTCGTAGGAGAGGTCGGTGTCCCCGTCCGGGTCGGTGGCCGTCGCCGTGAACGCCACCTCCAGCGGGGCGGTGCCCTCGACGGGGGTCGCCGAAACCGACACCGCGGGAGCACGGTTCTCGCTCACGCCGACGCCCTGGAACTCCATCCAGTTGACGTTGAACAGGTAGCCCGTGTCGCCCGACGGTGCGTCGGCGACGAAGTACACGCTGTCGCTCGTGACGTCGTCGTCGAGGTCGATCGTGACGGTCTGCCACGACTGCCAACCACCGGTGCCGGTGATCGTCGTCGACCCGACGAGCGGGCCGTCCGGTGCATCGGTGCGGATCTCGAGGACGCCACCCGAGCGGGCCGACGCGATTCGCACGTCGACGGTGTCGATGCCGGTCAGGTTCGCCGGTTCGAGCGACCACCAGTCGCCGTCCTGGATGAAGCCGATGTTCTGGCCACCACCGACGTCGGTCGTGCCCTCGGTCTGGACACCGGGGTTGTCGGTGCCGACGCCGCCGGCGACCCTGCCGGTCTCGGCGAAGTACTCGGCTTCGGTGTGGCGCAGCCGGAGTTCGACGATCTCCTGGGTCGTCAGGCTGCCGGCGCCGTTGGCGCCGCCGTCGTCGGTGTAGGTGACCGTGACGATGCCGAAGATGTTGGCGCCGACGTGGCCCGTGTCACCCGGAATCGGGAAGCTGCCGCTGCAGCCGGCGTACTGCTCGTACCCGTGGGCGTGTTCGTCGTGCCCGAGTGCGGGTTGGGTGATCACCCGATCGCAGTCGATCGTTCCGTCCTCGGCGTCGGTGACGGTCACGCTGTACGAGATCGTGTCGCCGAACGACATGAAGCCGCCGTTGGGCGGGGTGTCGATGGTGATCACCGGTGCGGTGTTGCCGGCGGTGATCGTGACGGTCGACGACGCCGTCACGCCTTCGTCGTCGGTGACGATCAGGCGAGCCTGGTAGTCGCCGGCGACGGTGTACGTGTGGGTCGGGTTCGGGTCGGTCGAGTCGGTCGTGCCGTCACCGTCGAAGTCCCACTCGGTCGTGACCGGGCCGCCGTCGGGGTCGTACGAACCGGTCGAGGCGAAGTTCACCTCGAGCGGGAGGGGGCCGTTGGTGACGTCGGCGGTGAGTCGGGCGATCGGGGTCCGGGCGTTGCCGGCGTACTCCATGCGGTAGATGCCGGAGTCGGCGTTGTTGCCGCCGAAGCCGGAGCCCCACTCGATGAAGTACAGGGCGCCGTCGGGTCCGAAGTCGAACGCCATCAGTCGACGGAAGGTGTCGCCGGGGAACATCTGATTGATCTTCTCGACGCCGTCGACGTCGTCGTCGACCTGGAACGAGAACATGCCGTTCGTCGTCCGGTTCCACTCGCCGAAGATCGCCTTGCCGTCCCAGTACTCGGGCCACTTGACCTCCGACGTGCTCGCCGGGTCGTAGCGGTAGACGGGTCCGGCCATCGGCGCGCCGCCGGTGCCGATCTCCGGCGTGCCCGTCGACGACTTGCCGTACCACTGGTCGGCCGCGATCGGAGCCGGGAGCTGGCTGATGCCGGTGTTGTTCGGCGAGTCGTTGACCGGACCGTTCGTGCAGTCGAAGGCGCTGCCGGACGTGCTCGTCTCGAAGTCGAAGTCGATGTACGGCGTGTTGTCACCGACGCAGTACGGCCATCCGTAGAAGCCCGGCTGGTCGACGATGTTCCACTCGACGCGGCCGTCGGGGCCACGGTTCGCGTTGGCGCTGCCGGCGTCGGGTCCGTAGTCGGCGAGGAGCAGTTTGTCGGTCAGCGGGTCGATGCCGATCCGGAACGGATTCCGGAAGCCCATTGCGTAGATCTCGGGACGGGTCAGGTCGTCGGTGTCGAGTGCCTCGTCGAACAGGTTCCCGTCCGGGATCGTGTAGCTGCCGTCGGGTTGCGGGGTGATGCGCAGCACCTTGCCCATCAGGGCGTTGGAGTTCGCGGAGGTGCCCTGGGCGTCCCATGCCGAACGTCCGTCGCGCTCGTCGATCGGCGCGTAGCCGCTCGACGCGAAGGGGTTCGTGTTGTCACCGGTCGCGATGTAGAGGTTCCCCTGGCTGTCGAACTCGATCTCGCCGCCGGCGTGGCAGCACTGATCGCGCTGGGTCGGGATGTCGAGCACGACGACCTCGGTCGCGGTGTCGAAGGTGTCGCCGACCATCGTGAAGCGCGACACCTGGTCGTGCGGTATGCCGTCGTCGGGCGAGTAGGTGAGGTAGATGAAGCCGTTGTTCTCGAAGTCGGGATCGAGCGCGAGCCCGATCAGGCCGAACTCCTGGCCCGTGTACACGTCGACCGAGCCGGCCTGCGTGATGCTGCCGTCGGTGTGGATGATCCGCACCGCCCCGTTCCGGTCGATGTAGAAGACCCGGCCGTCGGGTGCGACCTCGAGCGTCATCGGGTTGCTCGTGTTGTCGTCCAGCGTGACCTTCTGGAAGTTGTCCCAGTCGGTGGCGCCGCAGTCGCCGGCGGCGATGCCGGCGGCGTACTCGATGCCGCCCCACAGGAGGTCGAGGAAGTCGGGCTCTGCGAACGTTGCGTTGGTGTGGCCGTGCCCGGTGAACCAGGAACGTCCGCCGTCGTAGTCGTGGCACCAGGTGATCGGATGGTCGATACCCATCGCCGATCCTCCGGCGTTGTACGTGCTCTCGTCGAGTGACTGGAGCACGTGGACGTCGACACGCGGGTTGCGATCGAAGTTGTACCACTCGTCGGTGCGGGCCCACTCGGTGTCGAGGTGGGCGGTCGACGGGTGGACGTGATCCTCCGTGACGACCGTCGCCTCCTGGACGGCCGGGTGGCCGGCGAAGTATGCGCCGACCAGGTCGGCGTACCATGGCCAGCTGTACTCGGTGTCGGATGCGGCGTGGATGCCGACGTAGCCGCCACCCGACTGGATGTACGACTCGAACGCGGCCTGCTGGTCGGCGTTCAGGACGTCGCCGGTCGTCGACATCCAGATGACCGCCGAGTACTGGCTCAGGTTCTCCTCGGTGAACGCGGTGGCGTCCTCGGTCGCATCGACCGTGACCCCGTTCGCAGCACCGAGGTCCTCGATGGCTTGGACCCCGGTCTCGATCGAGCCGTGGCGGAACGCCGCGGTCTTCGAAAAGACCAGGATGGAATGGTCGGTTGCCTCTTGGGCCGCGGCCGGTGTCACCGGCACGACCAACAGGCCGAGTGTGGTCGCCAGTGCGGCGACCATCGCGACGAGACGACGTCTCGTGTTCATGGGATCCCCTCTCGTTATCCGTCGGAACGGTGGGACGCCCCTGGGTCCGAGTGCGGCGCACGACGACGCGCGTCGTCGACGCACGTGGTGTCGGACCCCCCAGACCCGCTGACTCGGACATCGGTGATGCCCCGCCGTCAACGTCGCACCCGGCGCGGCCTGGACGCAATCCCTCCTTGGTCATGGTCCCAACGCGCTAGACCGGTTGGGCGACGCGCTCGAGGAGCGGCTCGGCGAACTGCCCGGCGGGGTCGCGCGAGACGGGCCCATCGCCGTGACTGGGGGTCATGGCGATGGGCCCGGTGCTCCCAGTCGTCGCCCAGGTGGGCGAGTCCCGGCCGGGTTGATCGGGGACGATCGGGCGGGTGTCGTCGAACGTTCCCCGTCGCGTCCGACGACCGGCCGCAACGTCGGCGGCACGATGGTCGTGACCGTAGCGACGGTCGAGACGCGCCTGAAGGGCCGTCGGAGGGATGTGGTGTCGTCCGAACGGGGGGCGCGAAAGAACTAGTTCCCATTTCCCGGTCGCCGGGCCTCCCGGACGAGCGAGCGCTCGGTCTACGATGCACGACGTGGGTTCGGGGGGAACCAGCGCTTCGATGGAGCTGCGCGCTGCGCAGGTCCGGGACATGTACGCCCGTCTGTTGCAGGGCGAACTGTCCGGCACCGACGCGCTCGCCGCGAGCCAGCAGATGCTCCAGATCCTCATGGACTCGATGGCGAACGCCGTGTTCTGGAAAGACCTGAACTCGTGCTACATGGGATGCAACAAGGTGTTCGCCCGGTTCGCCGGCGTCGAGCCGAACCTGCTGGTCGGCATGTCCGACCGCGACATGCCGTGGGCCGACAGTCAAGCGTTCAGCGCCGACTGGTTCATCGACTGGGACAAGCACGTCATCGAAACCGGCGAGCCGGCGTTCGGCATCATCGAGCAACTCCGCAGCGCCGCCGGCGAGGAACGTTGGCTCCAGACGAACAAGGTTCCGTTGTGCGACCTCGACGGTCGCGTGATCGGTGTGCTCGGCACGTTCGAGGACATCACGAACCGGCGCCGCGCCGAGGAGGAGCTCCAGCGAACCCTCGACGAACTCGACGAACGAGTGCAGCAGCGCACCGCCCAGCTGGTGCTGGCCAACGAGTCGCTCCGACGTGAGGTCGAGGACCGCGTGCGGCTCCAAGCGGAGGAACGACTCCAGCGGGCGTACGCCGAGGCGTTGCGCGACACCGCTGCGGCGATGACGTCGACACTCGACCTCGACGAAGTGCTTCGTCAGGTCGTCACCGGCGTCGAACGGGTCGTGTCGGCCGACCTGATTGCGGTCGTGCTCGTCGACGCCGACGGTGAGATCCGCAACGCGAACCATCGTGCGAGCTTCGGTTATGGCGAGGTCCGACACGAGCGGCTCGAGGGGCTCTACTCCCAGCTGTCGATCCTGCGCCGGCTCGGTGTCGACGAAGGTCCGATCATCATCGACGAACCGATGGATGCGCTCGGCGCCGCCCGTTCGACGCTCGGTGCCCGGATCAGCGTCGCCGACCAGTTGATGGGTTTCCTGTTCGTCGAGAGCGCCGTGCACGGGTTCTACACCGCGAGCCACGCCGAGCGGCTCGGCGCGGTCGCCGATCAGGCCGGTGCCGCCGTTTCCAACGCCCGGCTGGCACGCACCGCCACCGAGGTCGCGGCGGCCGAGGAGCGGCAACGGCTCGCGCACGAACTCCACGACGCCGTGAACCAGACCTTGTGGACGTCGGCGCTGACCGCCGAGTCGTTGCTGCGCGAACTCGGCGACGACGACCCGATCCGTGAGCGCGTCGACCGGCTCCACCGTCTGTCGCGCGGCGCGCTCTCCGAGATGCGTGCCCTGCTGCTCGAGCTGCGCCCCGACGATCTGACCGAGGTCGGTCTCGACGAACTCATCAACTATCTGATCTCGGCGCTCGAGTGTCGCCGCACGTTGCAGCTGCGCGTCGACCTGGCCAACGTCCAACTCGATCAGGACGCGCACCACACCTTCTACCGCGTGGCACAAGAGGCGCTCCGCAACGTCACCCAGCACGCCGAGGCGACATCGGTCGAGGTCCGCCTCACCGACGGCCCCGTCGTCGAGCTGTGCGTCGTCGACGACGGGCGTGGGTTCGACGTCGAGCAGGTGCCGAGCGGTCATCTCGGCGTCGCGATCATGCGCGAACGCGCCGACTCCATCGGTGCCCGTCTGTCACTCGACAGCCGCGTCGGCGGTGGCACCGTCGTACGCCTCGTCTACCGACGTCCGGAGGGACTTCCATGATCCGAGTAGTGATCGCCGACGACCACGACCTGTTGCGTGAAGGCGTCACCGCCTGCCTCGCCTCGACGGCCGAGATCGAGGTGGTCGGCGAGGCGTCCACCGGCGAAGCAGCACTCGAGCTCGTCGCCGACCTGCGACCCGACGTCGTCGTGATCGACATGGTGATGCCCGGCATCGGCGGCCTCGAGGCGATCCGTCGTCTGCGCGCCGCCGACGACCGACTCGGCATCGTGGCCCTGACGAGCTTCTTCGAGCGTTCGCGCATCCAGGAGGCGCTCGACGCCGGCGCGAACGGCTACCTCGTGAAGTCGGTCGACACCGACTCGCTCGTCCATGCGGTCCGCAACGTCTCGCTCGGACACGACACCTTCTCACCCGAGGTGACACGAGCGCTCGCTCAACGTCCGACCACACCCGACGGGGCGCTCGACATGCTCACCGCTCGTGAGACCGAGATCGCCGACCTCGTCGCCGAGGGGCGCACCAATGCCGAGATCGCGAACGAGCTGAGCCTGAGCATCTTCACCGTGAAGAATCACGTGAGCAACATCTTGAGCAAGCTGCACGCGCAGACGCGGACCGAGGCGGCTGCGATGATCCTCACCGCCCGGCGTGGTGCGATGGCCGAGGCCGTCGCCGACTGACCGCCTCGGCACGACCGCCGACGAGACCACCGACATCGTCAGGTCGTGGTCGCGCGCGCCCGCTCGTCCCCGAGAACCCTGACGCACCGCCCGAACTAGTCCGTTCGCGCCCCCTCCAGCGGGCCCCCCGAAATCGCTCGGATGCCCCTTCCGAGCACGTCGACGGCGTCCGTACTGTCGTCGCCATCGCACGGGGGTCGTGCGAGAGAGGGGACAACTTCCAGTGGACTCGGAACCGGCGCGCTCCAGCGGCGCCACCGACATCACGCACGTGACCGAACCACCGATCGCGAGCCGATCGGGTGTGACACGATCGCGGCCACTGTCGACGTGGTTCGTCTGGGCGGTCGGCGTCTTCGTGGCCCTCTGGGTGCTGTTCATCGCTCGCGGCACCTCCGCCGGCGCCGCCGTCGACGAGCCCGGTGAGTTCATCGTGACCTTGCTCGACGGGTTGACGTTCGCAGGCCTGCTGTTCGTCGTCGCGTCGGGATTCACGCTCGTGTTCGGCCTGATGCGCACCGTGAACATGGCGCACGGTTCGCTGTTCCTGCTGTCGGCCTACGTGGCGATCGAGATCCAACAGTCGATGGTCGGCAAGGACCGCAACATCGAAGCGGGCGACGTCGGCATCCTCCAATGGGTCGTCCCGTTGCTGATCGGGTCGATGGTCGTCGCCGTCGTCGGCATCGTGATGCAGCAGCTGCTCCTGCGCTGGAACCAGGGCCAAGACCTGCGCCAGGCACTCATCACCCTTGCTGTCTCCGTCATCCTCGCCGACCAGATGTTGGCCCACTTCGGCGGGTTGGCGCAGCGGGTGGTGTGGCCCGGCGCCGTCACCCAGTTCTTCGAGATCGCCGGCGAGCGCTATGCACTCAGCCGACTGTTCATGCTCGCCCTCGCCCTCTGCGTCGGGATCGCCCTCTGGCTCTGGCTGAACCACACCCGCATGGGCATGGTCATCCGCGCCGGTGTCGACGACCAGGAGATGGTCCGGGCGCTCGGCATCAACATCACCGTCGTCTTCGGTGTCACCTTCTTCGTCGGAGCCTTCCTCGCCGGGATGGGCGGCGTCATGGGTGCCTCGTTCGCCGGTGTGGCGCCCGGCACGGACGGTCAGTGGTTGCTCAACTCACTCATCGTCGTCATCGTCGGCGGACTCGGATCGATCAAGGGCGCCGTCGCCGGCTCACTGCTCTACGGCATGGTGATCGCCTTCGCCCCGGCGTATCTGCCGAGTGACTACACCTTCTACGCCATCATCTTCACGTTCGTGCTGCTCGCCCTCGTGCTGGCGGTCCGGCCGTACGGACTGTTCGGACGGGAAGCATGAGCCGCTCACCGCGCGACATCGCCGTCGCACTGACCGCGATCGTCCTGATCGCACTGCCGTTGTTCGGCTCCGACTTCTTCGTGTCGTTCGTGATGACCCGCACCGTGATGCTCGGCCTCGCGGCGTCGACCATCGCCTTCTTGTCGGCGTACGGCGGCATGGTCTCGCTCGCCCAGCTGCTGATGTTCGGGATCGCCGGCTTCATGGTCGGCAATGCCGTCGGCGAGGCCGGCTCGAAGGGCATGAAGCTCGGCTGGCACCCGTGGGTCGCCGTGGTGTTCGCGCTCGTCGTCACCACGGCCGTCGCCCTGCTGCTCGGCGCACTGTCGGCCCGCACGAGCGGCATCTACTTCTTGATGCTGACGATGACCTACGCCGTCATCGGTTTCTACTTCTTCGGACAGGTGACCACGTTCTCGGGGTTCGGTGGCATCACCGGCATCGACCCGCCCGGTTTGTTCGACGGGCACCCGACCCGGCTCTACTACGCCGCGGTCGTGTTGTCGATCGTCGCCTACGTCGGGCTGCGGTACGTGTCGACGACACCGTTCGGCATGGCGCTGCAAGGCGTCCGTGACGATCCGGTTCGCATGTCGTCGCTCGGCTTCAACGTCGCGTTGCACCGCACCCTGGCGTTCGCACTGGCGGGCTTCGTGGCCGGCGTCGCCGGCGTGCTGAACATCTGGTGGAACGGCCAGATCGACCCGACGTCGATCTCGATCGGTCCCACGCTCGACCTGCTGATCATCGCGGTGATCGGCGGCATCGCCCATCTCGAAGGCGCCTGGCTCGGCGCGTTCGTGTTCGTGATGGCCAACAACTACATGAGGAATCTGCCGTTCGCCGACACGATCGGGCTGACCGAGGCCCGCTTCAACACCGTCGTCGGCCTCGTCGTCCTGCTGGTGATGCTGCTGTCGCCCGACGGCCTCGTCGGCATCGCCGTCCGCTGCCGCGACTGGATGGCCCGATTCCGCCGCTCGGACGACGCTGCACCGCAGCCGCCCGACGCACAGCTCGCGACCGCCGATGGCGGTCCGACGGGGCGCTCCGCCGTCCCATCTCACAACACGGAGGGGAGTATCCGATGACCAACCACACCAGGAGGCGTCCGCTGCGCATTGCCGTAGCGCTCGCCGCGACCCTGTCGCTCGTCGCTGCAGCTTGCGGTGGCGACGACGACGACGCCGAACCGGCCGACGAGCCGGCAGAGGCCGAAGAACCCGCCGACGACGGTGACGACGAGCCTGCCGACGACGGTGGCGACGAGCCTGCCGACGACGGTGGCGACGAGCCCGCCGACGACGGTGGCGACGAGCCTGCCGACGAGGGTGCCGGAGGCACGCTCAAGGTCGGCATCCTCGCCGAGTGCGAAGGCGCCTTCGGCGGTTTCAACGAAGACGTCGTCGCCGGTGCGACGCTGGCGTTCGTCGAGGACGGCGGCGCCACGCCCAACTCGACGACCACGGCGCTCGACGGGTTCACCGGCGCCAACGTCGCCGGACTCGACATCGAGCTCGTCGGCATCGGCTGTGGTGACGACACCGCCGACCGGATCATCCAGGAGGTGCGCACCCTCGTCGAACAAGAGGGCGCTGAGGTCGTGATCGGACCGCTGTCGGGCGACGAGTCGATCGCCGTCGCGAACTACGCGAAGGACCACCCCGAGGTCACCTTCATCGACGGCATCGCCGGCGCACAGGAGACGACCCTGCAGGTCCAGGCGCCGAACTACTTCCGCTTCCACGGTGACGGCGCCCAGTGGAACGCCGGCATCGGCGACATCCTGCACAACGTCGCCGGGTGGGAGACCGCTGCGGTCATCGCCGACGACTACAGCTTCGGCTGGACGTCCGCGGCCGGCTTCATCGCCGACTTCTGCGGCGTCGGTGGCGAGGTCGTCTCACGGGTCTTCCCGCCGCTCGGCACGACCGACTACTCGTCCTTCGTCCAGCAGTTACCCGACCCCGACGAGGTCGACGGCTACTTCTGGGTGGTCGGCGGTACCGGCACCAACGCATCGCTGGAGGCGTTCGTCAACGCCAAGGGCGACCTCACGGGCGACCAGCACGCCGGCAACCTGTTCTTCAGCCCGGCCCTGGCGTCGGCACTGGGACCAGATATCGCGGGTGCCTACGTCGGTGGCTTCGCCTCGTACCCGGCCGACATCGAGTCGCCGGAGATCACGGCGTACCTCGAGAGCGCCGATGCGACGTGGGAGAGCTTCCCGGCCGGTGCTGCCGGTGGTGAGGACAGCCCGCCGTCGGTCGCCCTCAGCTTCGGGTTCGGCTACGGGTACTACGTCGCCGGCAAGGCACTGAACCAGGCCCTCGAAGCCGTCGGTGGCGACCTGTCCGACAATCACTCGGCGCTTCGTGCCGAGCTGTCGAGCATGACCCTGGAGGCCCCGTACGGCGACGTCACCCTCGACGAGAACCGTCAGGGCATCATCACCACCTACGTGCAGCAGCTCGTTCTCGACGACGAGTCCGGCGACGTCGTGGCCGAGACGGTCGCACTCATCCCGGGTGTCGATCAGAGCTTCGGCGGCACGTTCAGCGCCGATACGCCGCCGCCCGACCGCGACAACCCGTCGTGCGAGACCCGCGACCTGCCGTGGGCCGGCAACTCCATCCCGGTCGTCGACGGCGTCCCCCAGGAGTGAACGCCTGACGGCGTTCGACCTACCCCCACCACCGACCCCGAGAGGAGCGAGATGACCACCGACACCACGACGAATCGACCGACGAGGAACGACCAGCCGGTCGTCAGCCTGCGATCGATCGCCGTCGCCTTCGGTGGTCTTCTCGCCCTCGAGGGGATCGACCTGGAGGTCGGGCACGGCGAGCGACTCGCCGTGCTCGGCCCCAACGGTGCGGGCAAGACGACCCTGTTCAACGTCATCGCCGGCGACATCGTCCCGACACGCGGCACGGTCGTGCTGCAGGGCCGTGACTGCACCATGTCGCCGTCGCGGATGCGGCCGGGGCTCGGCGTCGCCCGCACCTACCAGAAGACCCGGCTGTTCAACGACCTCACCGTCGAAGACAACCTGTACCTGTCGCAGACCGGCAAGCAGCGACGCCACCTGTCGTGGTGGCGTGGCCGGCGCGACGCCGAACTGCGCGACGGCGCTCGTGCGATCGCACGTCGCGTCTGGCTCGCACCGTTCGTCGACACCAAGGTCGCCGACCTGTCACACGGCCAGCGACGTCAGCTCGAGATCGGCATGGCCTTGGCCTCGGATCCCGAGATCATGCTGCTCGACGAACCGGCGTCCGGGCTGTCCCGCGGCGAACGCGAACGACTCGTCGAGCTCATCGAACAGCTCGAGCCGGAGCTGACGCTGCTCCTCATCGAACACGACATGGACGTCGCCCTGCGGGTCGCCGACCGCGTCGTCGTCATGGCGGACGGTGTGCTCGTCGCAGGCGGCACCCCCGACGAGATCCGGCACGACCCGCTCGTCCACGAGATCTACCTCGGTCGGGAGGGAGATTCATGACCGACCTCAGCGCTCGCTCCGACGCCGCCCTTGCAGGGACCGACACGCTGCTCAGCGTCGACGGGCTCTGCGCCGGCTACGGCGCCTCCCAGGTGCTCGACCACGTCTCGTTCTCGATGGGGGTCGAGTCGGTCTGCATCATCGGCCGCAACGGCATGGGCAAGACGACGTTGTGCAACGCACTCACGGGTCTGCTCCGCCCCACGGCCGGAACCGTCACCCTCGGCGACGATCGCCTCGACGGTGCCACTCCCGAGAAGATCGCCAAGCGCGGCATGTCGTACGTGCCGCAGGGCCGACGGTTGTTCCCGTCGCTCACCGTCGACGAACACCTGGCGATGCTCGCCAAGGGGACGCGCGGGAAGCGGTGGACGCCCGATGCCGTCTACGAACTGTTCCCGCGCCTTGCCCAACGTCGCCGCAACGGCGGTGCCGAACTGTCGGGCGGCGAGCAGCAGATGCTGGCGGTGGGACGGGCGCTGCTGCTGAACGGACGCATCGTCGTGATGGACGAGCCGTCCGAGGGGCTCGCCCCCACGATCGTCGACTCGCTGATCGACGCCGTTCACCGTCTCGTCGACGAGGGCGTCGCCGTACTCGTCGTCGAACAGAACCTTCGCGCCGCGACCGAGATCGCGGAACGGCAACTCGTCATGGTCTCCGGACGACTCGACGCCGAGACCACCGCCACCGAACTGCGCGCCGATCCGGAACTGCAACGCCGCTACCTCGGAGTCGACGCATGACCCCGATCGCAGCGCCCACGACTCCCAGGAGGAACCACTCGTGACCGACCAGCTCAACATCGCCCTCATCGGGTCGAAGTTCATGGGCCGTGCCCACTCGAACGCCTGGCTCAACGTCGGTCGGTTCTTCGATGTCGCACGGAACCCGGTCATGCACACCGTCGCCGGCCGCAACGAGGTCGAGCTCCGCGAGTTCGCCGAGCGGTGGGGGTGGGCCAACACGACCACCGACTGGCGAACCGCCGTCGCCGATGCCGACGTCGACCTGATCGACATCGCGACTCCGAACCACGTGCACGCCGAGCAGGCGATCGCCGCGCTCGAGGCCGGCAAGCACGTCGTCTGCGAGAAGCCGCTCGCCGGCACCCTGGCCGACGCCGAGGCGATGGTCGCCGCAGCCGCAGCATCATCGGCCAAGACGTTCGTCTGGTACAACTACCGCCGCGTCCCGGCCGTCGCTCTGGCGCACCGCATCGTGGCATCCGGTGGCCTGGGACGGATCTACCACGCCCGAGCGTGCTATCTCCAGAGTTGGGGCGGGCCGGACACACCACTCGTGTGGCGCTTCCAGGGCGACATCGCCGGATCGGGCGCCCACGGCGACCTGAACGCCCACATCATCGACGCCGTTCGCTTCGTCACGGGCGAGGAGATCGTCTCGGTCGACGGCGCGATCGAACACACCTTCATCACCGAACGCGCCCTGGCCGAGAGCACCGGCGGTGAGATCGCCGGAGCCGGTGCCGGGAGCGGGGCGGCGACCGGCACGAGCACGGTCGACGACGCCGTCATGTTCCTCGGTCGCCTGAGCGGCGGAGGACTGGCCTCGTTCGAGGCGTCGCGCCTCGCGACCGGCTATCACAACGCCAACCGGTTCGAGATCCACGGTGAGCGGGGCGCGCTGCGCTTCGACTTCGAGCGCATGAACGAGCTCGGGTTCTACGACAACGAGGACGGCGCCACGGCGGGCTGGCGCACGATCGACGTCACGCGTGGCGGCGACGGCCACCCGTACGCCGATGCCTGGTGGCCCGACAGTCACGGCCTCGGGTACGAGCACGGATTCGTCAACCAGGCCGCCGACATCGTGGCGATGCTCGCCGGGAAGGAGCCGCTCGTGCCGATGCCCGACTTCGCCGACGCCCTCAACACCCAGCGTGTGCTCGACGCAGCGATCGTCTCCGCCCGTGAACACCGCCCCGTCGACCTCAGCCGCTGACCCCGAGAAGGAGAACCACATGCCCGAACCACGACCCTTCGCCCCGGAGACCATGCCGGTCGGTGTGCTCACCGCCGCACTCCAGGAGCTGACCCCACGCGAGCGACGCGACCCCGATCCCGATCTGGCGATCGAGGAATGGCTGGAGTTCGCCGCCGAACTCGGCGCCGACTGCATCGAACTCTCCGCTGCGGTGCACCCATCGCTCGCCGACGTGCCCCCCGAGGCCATGCTCGACCCGGTCGCCAACACGCTCGACCTACGCGACCCGTTCGACGAGACCCGAGCCAAGCGGGTGCAGGCCGCCATCGACGAGACCGGCGTGACCATCGCCGACATCGCCTACTTCGACAATCTCCTCCACGAGGACGCGTCGATCCGGCAGAGCAAGGTCGACTTCATGCTCCGGGTGATGGATACGGCGGTGCTGCTCGGGGTGCCGGCCGTGTGCGGCTTCGTCGGGCGTGACCAGTCGAAGTCGATGGATCAGAACCTGATCGAGTTCGAGCAGACGTTCGTGCCGTTGCTGCAGGCGGCCAAGGACCGTGGGCTCCAGTACCGCGTCGAACAGTGCCCGATGCCGGGCTGGACGCCGTCCGACCACTTCCACAACAACATCGGCTACACGCCGGCGGCGTGGATCGCCCTCCACCGGATCTGCGAGCGCAACGGTGTCGGCGATCAGTTCCGGGTCCACTACGACCCGTCCCACTCGGTGCTGATGGGCCAGGACACCCGGTCGATGTTCCAGTACCTGAAGGACGAGGGGTACGACTTCCTCGTCGCCGGGCTGCACGTCAAGGGCCAGGTCGTCGACGCTCGCGGCGTCAGCGCCTGGGGGTACGGCGGCCAGACGATGGAGCGCGGCGACTGGGTCGACGGCCACGTCTCGGAGAACCCCGCCGACCAGGCGAACTCGTGGAAGATCCAGACCGTCCTGTGCGAGCACGAGTTGCCGGGCACCGCCCGGCACGACCCGCTCGCCTACCTCCAGAACCGCACCGTCGACTGGCTCGACCACCAGCTCGCCGTCCGCGAGTTGCTCGACCTCGACATCAGCACCACCCCGCTGATCGTCGAGCACGAGTACCCACTCGCACGTGTGCAGGAGAAGGAGCTCCTGAAGCCGATCCTCCAGGGATCGATGGCCTTCACGCGCCACATCGACGAGGCGGCGGCGGCGATGTACTCGCTGCAGCACGACGTGCTCGCCTCGCAAGGCATTCCCGTGCAGGGCGTCGGGCGCGAGGCATACCGGAGCTGAGACGGACCGGACGAGACGAGCGGAAGGATCGAGGACGAACGAATGTGTTTCATGTGTGTGGACGACGTCGAGTGGGAGCAACTCGACTGGGGGTCGACCGGTTGGGTCGTGCGTCCCCAGAACGTTGCCGACGCGTCGAAGATGTGCGTCCTCGACGTCAAGCTCGACATCGGGAAGGGACACGACTTCCACACCCACCCGAACCAGGAGGAGATCATCCTGGTCCGCAGCGGCACCGTCGAACAATGGATCGGCCGCGAGCGCAAGTTCCTGACCGCCGGCGACTCCGCGTTCATCCCGATGGGACAGGTACACGCGAGCTTCGTGCCCACCGACGCCCGCGAACCCGTCCGACTGTTCGTCGTTCTCGGGCCCAGCTTCGGCCCGAACGGCTACGAGGCGGTCGACTGCTCGACCGAAGAACCGTGGGCGTCACTACGCCCGACCTGATCCGACGGCCGTCGTGGGGGCGGCCGATCACCACCTGAGGAGGGGGAACGACATGCACATGTCGATGCACAACTGGATGCGATCCGAGCCGCTCGAGGTCACGCTCGCGCGACTCAAGCGATGTGGTTACGAGAGCATCGAGATCAAGGGCGAGCCCGATCAGTACGACACCAAGACCGTTCGGGGCCAGCTCGACCACTACGGCCTGCGGTGCTGGGGTGCCGTCACGCTCACGCTCGGCGAGCGCAACCTGTGCGCGAAGAATCCGGACCAGCGCGCCATGAGCGTCCAATACGTCAAGGACTGCGTCACGATGGTGCACGAGCTCGACGGCGAGGAGATCACCATCGTGCCGAGCACGGTCGGCAAGATCGTGCCCGACGGCACGCCGGAGGAGGAGTGGGCGTGGGCCGTCGAGAGCCTTCAAGAGATCCACGAGCACGCCAACCGGCTCGGCGTGCGGATGGCGATCGAGGGTCTCAACCGATTCGAGACCCACTTCGTCAATCGCGGCGCGCAGGCGCTCGCCCTCGCCGACGAGATCGGACCCGATGTCGGCATCTGCCTCGACGCGTTCCACATGAACATCGAGGAGGTCGACTTCCTCGGCGCGATCCGCGCGGCCGGCTCACGGCTCTACGACTTCCACGTCGCCGACAACAACCGGATGGCGGCGGGCATGGGCGCCTTCGACTGGCCCAGCATCATCGGCGCGCTGCAGGAGATCCGCTACGACGGCGCGCTCACGGTCGAGTTCGTCGCGCCGATCGATCGCACGCCGGCCAACCCGTTCCCCGAGGCGGTCGAGACCGAACCGGTCGACATCAGCCCGGAGGAGATGCAGTTCATCATCGACCATGGCAGCAGCCTGCTCTCGGAGTCGTTCTACGACATGCTCGTCGAGAAGTGTGCGACCACGATCCTGCCGCTCATCTCGTGACGCCATGAAGATCGTGCGGGTGAGCGCCCGCTGGCTCCACGCCCCGATTCCGACCGAACGTCAGCACGTGTCCGACTTCGGTCGGGTCGCGAGCTTCGACACGGCACTCGTCGAGATCGAGACCGACGACGGAACGGTCGGGTGGGGTGAGGCCAAGGCGGCAGTCGGGAGCGCCGGCTCGTGCGCTGCGCTCGTCGCAGCGATCGAGCACGAGCTCGGTCCGGCGATCATCGGGCGCGACGCCCGGCACATCACGGCCATCTGGGAATCGCTGTATCACGGTGTGCGCGACCACCATGCCGCCGACACCGGTCGCACGATGCCGGTGCTCGCCAGGCGCGGCACCCATATCAGCGCGATCAGCGGTATCGACATGGCGCTGTGGGACATCGCAGGTCGATCGCTCGGCGTGCCCGTCCTGACCCTGTGGGGTGGACCGCGTCGGGCCGACCTGCCCGCGTACGCGAGCGGAGGGTGGGCCGACGCCGACGGGATCGGGGCACAGCTCGCCGGCTACACGAAGCGCGGCTTCGGCGCCGTCAAGATGAGGGTCGGGGTGATGGACGGCGACGTGGCGACCAGCGTCGCCCGGGTCGCCGCTGCCCGCGACGGGCTCGGCGACGACGTCGATCTGATGGTCGATGCCCACGGCACGTTCACCGCCACTGATGCACTCGCCTTCGCCCGCGCCGTCGAGCCGTATCGCGTCCGGTGGTTCGAGGAGCCCGTGTCGCCCGACGACCGCGACGGTGCCGCCCGCGTCCGTGCCGCTGGGCTGGTCCCGATCGCCGCCGGCGAGAGCGAGTTCACGAGGTTCGACTTCGCCGAGCTGATCGACCGCGACACGGTCGACGTCCTCCAGCCCGACCTGGCGATCTGCGGTGGACCCACCGAAGGGCGCCGGATCGCGGCGCTCGTCGAGACCCACCAACTCGAACTGGCACCCCATTGTTGGGGATCGGCGTTGTCGTTCGTCGCCGGCGTGACGCTCGCCTTCTCGAGCCCGAGCGCCCGGGTGATCGAGTACTCGCTCGGCGCGAACCCCTTCCTTCACGAACTCGGCGACGGTGTGCCGGCGCCGGTCGACGGCGCGATGAGACCGCCGACCCGCCCCGGCTTCGGCGTCGACCCCGACCCGGACGCACTCGACGCGTTCACCGTTCTGATCGGAGCAACATGACCTCGATCCAACACGTCAACCTGATGGTCGACGACCTCGCCGCTGCCACGACCTTCTACCGCGACGTGCTCGGCCTGCCGCTGATCGCCACCCCCGATCTCGGTTTTCCCGCCCAGTTCTTCGGGTTCGCCGACGGCCAGGAACTCCACGTCAACGAGCTGCTCGATCGGCGCCCGGAACGGGCTCACTTCTGTCTCCGTGTCGACGACTTCGACGGTGTGGTCGCCCGGGCCGAGCGAGCCGGGGTCATCGACACGGCGACATGGGGCCCGGCGCGTCGGTTGCCGACCGGCGTGATGCAGCTGTTCGTGCGTGACCCCGCCGGCAACCTGATCGAGATCGCGTGCGACGCCGACCAGCCGATCGCCGCCGACTTCTTCGACCGTCCCTACGCAACTCCGAACACCTGAGCCGTCGTGATCGTCCTGCTCGAAACGCTGCACCCCGATGCCGAGGCTGCGCTGCGCGCCGTCGCCGACGTCGTCCTTGCCGACACCCCGACGACGTTCCCCGACGTCGACCGGGCCGCAGTCGTGGCCGTGCTGACGCGCGGTCTCGGGCGTGTCGACCGACAGCTGTTCGAGTCGTTGCCGTCCGTGCGGGTCGTCGCCCGGTGCGGTGCCGGCCTCGACAACATCGACCTGGCGGCCGCCGAGGAACGAGGCGTCGACGTCGTCCATGCCCCTGGCGTCACGACCACGGCGGTCGCCGAGCACGCGATCATGTTGATGCTCGCCCTCGCTCGGCGTGTGCATCAGCTGTCGGCGGCAACTGCGACCGATGAGTGGGCGATCCGTGACGGCTACGTCGGGACCGAGCTCGCCGGCCGACGTCTCGGCGTGCTCGGACTGGGCCGTATCGGGAAGCGTGTCGCACAGCTCGCCGCCGCATTCGAGATGGATGTGGTCGCGTGGTCGGGTCGCGGCGACGCCGCCGTTCCGACGCTCCCGCTCGACCAGGTGCTGGCGACGAGCGACGTCGTGCAGATCTGCACGGCACTCACGCCCGAGACCCGCGGTCTCCTCGACGCCGAACGCCTGGCCACGATGCGGCCGGGGTCGCTCCTGGTGAACACCGCACGCGGCCCCATCGTCGACCACACGGCGCTCGAGAATGCGCTCGACGCCGGCCGTCCTGCTGGATACGCCGCCGACGTCTGGGATCCGGAACCGCCCCGAGCCGAGCCGCTGCTGACACGCGCCGACGTGCTCGTCACGCCGCATGTCGCCGCGCTCACCGACACGACCTATCGACGCCTCTGCCTCGGGCCGGCGACCGCGGTCGCCGCCATCGTCCGAGGCGACACGCCCGATCCGAGTTTCCTCTACGGTTCGTCATGACATTCTCTTCGTCGACGACCCGACACCACACCGACCGACCCCGGCGTCGCCCGACGCCGCCCATCCCATCGAGGAGTAGCCATGACCGAGTTCTTCGACACTGTCGATTCGATTCCGTTCGGGGGGCCGGCGTCGGCTGACCCATTGGCGTTCCGGTGGTATCAGCCGGATCGGGTGGTGGGTGACCGAACGATGGCCGAGCACCTGCGGTTCGGTGTCTGCTACTGGCATTCGTTCGCGTGGGACGGCTTCGACATCTTCGGTGCCGGCACGCTCGACCGTCCGTGGCACCCGTCCGTGGCACCCGGTCTCGACCCGATGGAGGCGGCGCGCATGAAGATGGACGCCGCGTTCGAGTTCTTCGCCAAGCTCGGCACGCCGTACTTCTCGTTCCACGACATCGACATCGCTCCGGCGGGCGCGACGTTCGCGGAGACGTGTCGGTACTTCGACGAGATGGTCGACTACGCCGGTCAGAAGATGGCCGACACCGGCGTCGAACTGCTGTGGGGCACGACCAACGCGTTCTCGCATCCACGGTTCATGTCGGGAGCGTCGACGAATCCCGACCCCGACCTGTTCCGCTACGCAGCGGCACAGGTGGCGCACTGCATGCAGAAGACGCACGAGTTGGGCGGTGCGAACTATGTGCTGTGGGGTGGTCGTGAGGGCTACGAGACGCTGCTGAACACCGACATGTCGCGTGAGCTCGATCAGATGGGTCGGTTCATGAACATGGTCGTGCAGCACAAGTACGACATCGGATTCGAGGGCACGCTGCTGATCGAGCCGAAGCCGATGGAGCCCACGAAGCACCAGTACGACTACGACGTCGCGACGGTGTTCGCATTCCTGCAGAAGTACGGGCTCGAAGACGAGATCAAGGTCAACATCGAGGTCAACCACGCCACCCTGTCGGGACACGACTTCCACCACGAGGTCGCGACGGCCGTGGGCGCCGGCATCTTCGGATCGGTCGACGCGAACGCAGGCGACGACCGGCTCGGCTGGGATCTCGACCTGTTCCCGACCTCGGTCGAGGACATGTCGCTCGGCATGTTGGAGATCATGCGCGGCGGTGGCTTCACGACCGGCGGCATGATGTTCGACTGCAAGATCCGGCGTCAGTCGATCAGCCGCGACGATCTGTTCATCGCCCACATCGGCGCGATGGACACCCTCGCCAAGTCGTTGCTCGTCGCCCAGTCGATCATCGACGAGGGCGAACTCGATCGCCGCCGTGCCGAGCGGTACGCGGGCTGGGACACACCGGAGGCACGCGAGATCCTCGACGGCAAGATCAGCCTGCAGGAGATCCACGACGACTTGGTCGCCTCGGGCCACGAACCGCAGCCGGTGTCGGGCCGCCAGGAACTGCTCGAGCGGCTCGTCGCCCGCCACATCGACACCGCCAGCTGATCGTGCAGCGCCTCTCGACCGGGCGGTCGAACGGATGTACGGTGACGTCATGACGACACTGACCGATCGCCCCAACTCCGCACTCGTCGTGATCGACGTCCAGACCGGCGTCGTCGGCGGAGCCGTCCGCCGCGACGAGGTCGTGGCGGCGATCGGCGACCTCGTCGACCGGGCGCGCGACGCGTCGGTACCCGTCGTCTGGGTCCAGCACGACGACGACGAACTCGCCCGCGACTCCGACGAGTGGCAGATCGTGCCCGAACTCGCACCCGCTCCGGACGAGCCGATCGTGTACAAGCAGTACGGCGATTCGTTCGAAGCCACCGACTTCGAGGAACGGCTCGCCGATCTCGGCGTCGGCAGGCTCATCGTCACCGGCGCACAGACCGACATGTGCGTGCGTTCCACCCTGCACGGAGCGCTCGCCCGGGGGTACGACGCGCTCCTGGTCGGCGACGCCCACACCACCGAAGACCTGTCGGAGTGGGGTGCGCCGGCGCCCGAACAGGTCATCGCCCACACCAACCTCTACTGGAAGTTCCAGAGCGCGCCGGGGCGCGAGGCAGGCACGGTCGCAGCCGCCGATGTCGACTTCTCCGGCGGCAGCGGATGACCGCCATCGTCCTGGGGATCGACTCGTCGACCCAGTCGGTCAAGGTCGAGGCGCGTCGGCTCGACACCGGTGAGGTGGTCGCGTCCGGCACCGCCCGCCATCCGGTCACCACGCCACCGGTCTCCGAGCAAGACCCGCGTGCGTGGTGGGACGCGCTCGTCGCGGCCACCCGATCGCTCGGCGAGGTGCGACGCGATGTCGTCGCCGTGTCGGTCGCCGGGCAGCAACACGGCTGTGTGATCCTCGACGAACGAGGCGACCCGGTGCGCGCCGCAAAGCTGTGGAACGACACGACATCGGCACCCGACGCCGCCGCCCTGGTCGAACGGTTCGGCGCCGACACGTGGGCTCGTCGAACCGGCTCGGTGCCGGTCGCCTCGTTCACCATCTCCAAGCTGGCCTGGGTTGCCGCGCACGAGCCGGAGGCCCTGCAGCGTGCGACGCGGGTGATGCTGCCGCACGACTACCTCACCTGGCGGCTCACGGGCGAGCACGTGACCGACCGCGGCGACGCATCGGGCAGCGGCTGGTACGACCCGGTGTCCGACCGGACCGTCGACGAGTTCCTCGCCGCAGCGGTCGGCGACTGGCCCGGCGCG
This sequence comes from Ilumatobacter fluminis, assembly GCF_004364865.1. Lineage (NCBI taxonomy): Bacteria > Bacillati > Actinomycetota > Acidimicrobiia > Acidimicrobiales > Ilumatobacteraceae > Ilumatobacter > Ilumatobacter fluminis. The sequence continues at coordinate 4,083,981 of NZ_SOAU01000001.1, read as the reverse complement.
CTGCCGACCGTGCTGGGGCCGACCGAGGCGGCTGGTCGGATCACCGCGGAGGCGGCCGCCGAACTCGAGCTACCCGACGGCGTGATCGTCGGGCCCGGCACCGGTGACAACATGGGCGCCGCACTGGGTCTCGGGCTGCGGGCCGGCGACGTCGCGGTCTCGCTCGGCACGTCGGGCGTCGTGTTCGCCGTCTCCTCCAACCCCACCCACGACCCGTCCGGTGCCGTGGCGGGGTTCGCCTCGGCGACGGGAGCGTTCCTCCCGCTCGTCTGCACCCTCAACGCAACCAAGGTCACCGACACGGTCGCACGCTGGCTCGGCACCGACGCACCCGGGTTGGGCGCACTCGCCATGGACGCGGTCGACGACCCCGGCCCGACGATGCTCGTGCCGTACTTCGACGGCGAGCGCACCCCGAACCTGCCCGATGCCACGGGTACGTTCCACGGCCTCACCAACGCGACCACCCGAGAACAGCTCGCACTCGCCGCGCACGACGGCGTGTTGTGCAGCGTGCTGTACGGCGTGGAGGCGATCCGTTCGGTCGGTGCGACCATCGACGGACGCACCTTCCTCGTCGGCGGAGGATCACGGTCGGTCGCGTACCGTCAGCGTTGCGCCGACCTGCTCGGTCGTCCGGTGACCGTTCCGTCGACCGACGAAACGGTCGCCGCAGGCAGCGCCGTGCAGGCAGCCGCCGTCGTGAGCGGCGACGAGATCGATACGGTCACCGACCGGTGGCGTCTCGGTACCGGCACGGTCGTCGAACCGGCGTGTGACGCCACCGAGCGACGGCGGCACTATGCCGCGATCTCAGGCTGAGGCGGCGAAGGGCAACTCGACGGCACCGTCGTGGCCGATGCTGGCGACGATCCGTCGCTCGACGAGCACGTCGATGATGCGGTGACCGTCACTGTTGCAGCGGGCACGCACGCCGACCCCGTCGAGGGTGAGCCAGGAGCGGATCACCGACAGGTCGAGCGGCGGCAACACGCCGAGCTGGACGAGCGCCATGTCGAGCTCCCGATCGACGTCGAAGGCCGACGCGATCAAGCGGTCGAGGGCATCCGTCGTCGCAGGTCGCAGCATGCCTCTTCATCGGCGGGATGACAGCTCGGCTGAAGTCGGTCACGGAGCGTGGTCGGCGGCCGCCGCCGTTGCCCGAAAGCGGTTGCAGCGGGTGTACCGTTTCCCGATCCCTCCACCCCGGGAACACGACACCATGCCCAAGCAGCAAACCGACGAACGTGCGGCCCACGCCCCGACCACCTGGCCGGGCACGCCGTTCCCCCAAGGCGCCACCTACGACGGCCGCGGTACCAACTTCTCGCTGTACAGCGAGGACGCCGAAACGGTCGAACTCTGCCTGTTCGACCGCGACGGCAACGAGACACGCGTCGAGATGACCGAAGTGCACGCGTTCAACCACCACGTGTACCTGCCCGGCGTCGGCCCCGGCCAGAAGTACGGCTATCGCGTGCACGGGCCGTGGGCCCCGAACAAGGGCAGCCGCTTCAACCCGAACAAGCTCCTCCTTGACCCGTACGGCAAGGCCGTCGACGGTGAGATCGAGTGGGGTCCCGAGGTCTACGACTACGACTTCGACGACCGCTCGGTCATGAGCGAACTCGACTCGGCGGCGAACATGCCGCGGTCGGTCGTCATCAACCCGTACTTCGACTGGCGCGACGACAAGTCACCCAACACCCGCCTCCCCGACACCGTCATCTACGAGGCCCACGTCCGCGGCCTCACGATGAACCACCCCGACGTGGCGCCCGAGCTCCGTGGCACCTACGCCGGCCTGGCCACGGAACCCGTCATCGAGTACCTCAAGGAGCTCGGCGTCACGGCGGTCGAGCTGATGCCGACCCACGAGTTCATCCACGACGAGTTCCTCGTGCGTCAGGGGCTCCGCAACTACTGGGGCTACCAGTCGATCAACTACCTCGCCCCGCACCACGGCTACGCCGCGTGGGGTACCGAGGGCCAGCAGGTGCAGGAGTTCAAGCACATGGTGGCCACCCTGCACGACGCCGGGATCGAGGTCATCCTCGACGTCGTCTACAACCACACCGGTGAAGGCAACCACCTCGGTCCGTCGCTGGCGATGCGCGGCGTCGACAACGCGGTCTACTACCGGCTCGACCCGAACGACCCGGAAAAGTACGTCGACTACACCGGCACCGGCAACAGCCTCAACGTGCGCAGCCCGCACGTGCTCCGGCTCATCATGGACAGCCTGCGCTACTGGATCCTCGACATGCACGTCGACGGGTTCCGGTTCGACCTGGCGGCGGCGCTCGCCCGCGAACTGCACGACGTCGACCGGCTGTCGGCGTTCTTCGACATCATCCAGCAGGACCCGATCATCTCGCAGGTGAAGCTGATCGCCGAGCCGTGGGACATCGGCGAGGGCGGCTACCAGGTCGGCAACTTCCCGACCCTGTGGTCGGAGTGGAACGGCCGCTACCGCGACAACGTGCGCGGCTTCTGGCGCGGCGACGAGCAGTCGCTCGGCGAGTTCGCCAACCGCTTCACCGGCAGCAGCGACCTCTACGAATCCAACGGGCGCCGTCCGAACGCCAGCATCAACTTCATCACCGCCCACGACGGCTTCACCCTGCACGACCTCGTGTCGTACAACGAGAAGCACAACATCGCCAACGGTGAGGAGAACCGCGACGGCGAGAGCCACAACATCTCGTGGAACAGCGGCGCCGAAGGACCCACCGACGACCCCGAGATCTGCGCGCTGCGCGCTCGACGGGTCCGCAGCTTCCTCGCCACGCTCCTGCTGTCGCAAGGCGTGCCGATGCTCACGATGGGCGACGAGATCGGACGCACCCAGGGCGGCAACAACAACGCCTACGCACAGGACAACGAGGTGTCGTGGGTCGACTGGGAGTCGGCCGACGACGACCTGCTCGCCTTCACGCAACGGATGATCGCACTGCGGCGCGACCACCCGGTGTTCCGTCGTCGCCGCTGGTTCCAGGGTGCGTCGATCCGTGGTGGCAGCACCGAGGCCGACATCGGCTGGTTCACGCCCGCGGGCGACGTGATGACCGACGACGACTGGAACGCCGGCTTCGCCCGCTCGTTGGCGGTGTGGCTGAACGGCAACGCGATCCCGTCGAAGGACCAGCAGGGTGAGGCGATCACCGACGACGACTTCCTCGTGTTGTTCAACGCCGGCGAGGAGCCGATCACGTTCACGATCCCGACGCCGGTCGCCGGCGGCTGGGTCGTCGAGTTCGACACGGCGACCCACGGCGATCGCAAGCGTGCCCCCGAAGCGGCCCCGGTCGACATCTTCCAACTCGAGGTCGCCGACCGAGCCGTCGTCGTCCTCCGCCGCCCCCGAACATCCTGATCCCGTCGGTTGATGTCAGACATCAACCGACCATTCGAGATGCGACGCTCCGCAGTCCTGTCGGTTGATGTCTGACATCAACCGACATCGACCGACCGGCGCGGGTCAGTCGGGGAGTTTCTCGGCTTTGCCGACCACGACCAGGCCTTCGTCGGTCACGACGCAGCCCTTGCGGTCGGCGAACCGCTCGCGGTCGAGCGCCGGGTCGAGGCCGATCTGGTAGCCGGCCGGCACCCTGACACCCTTGTCGAGGATCACGTTCCGGAGCTGAGCGCCGGCGCCGACCTCGACCCCGTCGAGCAGGATCGCCTTCTCGATCTCGCACCGGTCGTGCACACGGACGCCGGGCGACAGCACCGCCTCCTGCACCGACGAGCCCGACACGATCGATCCGCTGCACATCATCGTGTTCGCGAGTGTCGAGGGCTGTCGACTCGCCTCGGTCACCTTCATCGGCGGGAACAGCCGCCCGCTCGTGTGGATGGGCCACTGGTAGTTGTAGAGGCTGAAGCTCGGGTCGGGGGCGACCAGATCCATGTGGGCGTCGAAGTACGCCTGCAACGTGCCGACGTCGCGCCAGTAGCCGCGGTTCTCCTCCATCGCCCCGGGGACCTCGTTCGTCGAGAAGTCGTACACGTGGGCGTCACCGGCTGCGACCACGGCCGGCACGATGTCGCCGCCCATGTCGTGCCGACTCGACTCGCTGGTGGCGTCGCTGCTCACGAGTTCGCGCAGCAGGTCGGCGTCGAACAGATAGTTGCCCATCGACGCCAGCGTCTGATCGGGAGCGTCGGGCAGACCGGGCGGATCGGACGGCTTCTCCAGGAACTGCTTGATCTTGGTGCCCTCGCCGACGTCGATCACCCCGAACTGGTCGGCCTCGCTGCGCGGCACTCGGAGCGCGGCGACCGTCAGACCGGCGCCGGTGTCGAGATGCTGCTCGAGCATCTGACGCGGGTCCATTCGGTAGATGTGGTCGGCGCCGAACACGAGCACGTGCGTCGGCCGCTCGTCGTCGAGCAGGTTGAGGTTCTGGAAGATCGCATCGGCCGAACCGGAGTACCAGTGGGGTCCACGACGCATCTGCGCCGGGATGCCGACCACGTAGTTGCCGAGCAGGTGGGCGAGCGTCCACGTGCGGGACAGGTGCACGTCGAGGCTGTGGCTCTTGTACTGGGTGAGGACGACGATCCGTCGGAACCCGCCGTTGACGAGGTTCGAGAGGACGAAGTCGATCAGTCGGTAGTGCCCGCCGAACGGCACGGCGGGTTTCGCCCGGTCCCGAGTGAGTGGGGCGAGGCGCTTGCCTTCACCCCCGGCCAACACCATCGAGAGCACATTGGGAACCACACCCCCACGGTACCCAACGCACACAAGGGGTCGGATACGTTTCGTCGGAACCGACGAAACGTATCCGACCCCTCGCGGTCAGGAGTTGACGGTCAGGTGTCGCGTACTTCGATGGGGGTTTCGCCGACCTCGTCGGCGGGGGCGGGGGAGCCGACGCCGTGGGCGGCGATGCCGCGCACCGGCTCGGTGAACGGCTTGTTCAGGTGCGCCTCCTGCTTGGCGGCCATCCGCTCACCCTCTTCGATCGCGTCGAGCACGTGGATCGCCAGGTCGGCGACCTTGACCTCGTCGTCGTCCTTGCCCGCCGCCTTCACACCGTCGTCGAGCATGATGTAGCAGAACGGGCAGGCGGTGGCGACACGGGTCGCTCCGGTGCTGATCGCCTCGAGCGCACGCTCGTCGTTGACCTTCGTGCCGATCGACTCCTCCATCCACATGCGGGCGCCGCCGGCGCCACAGCACATGCCCTTGGTGCCGTTGCGACCCATCTCGACGACCTCGATGCCCTTGATCGAGCCGACGACCTTGCGAGGCGACATGTAGATGTCGTTGTGGCGTCCGAGGTAGCACGAGTCGTGGTACGTGATGCGCTCCTCGAGGGTGGCGCTCGACACGTCGAGCTTGCCCTCGTCGATCAACTGCTCGAGCAGCGAGGTGTGGTGGACGACCTCGTAGTTGCCGCCGAGCTGCGGGTACTCGTTGAGGAGCGTGTTGAAGCAGTGCGGGCACTGGGTGATGATCTTCTTCACGCCCATGCCGTTGAGCATCTCGATGTTCGGCATGGCGAGCATCTGGAACAGGTACTCGTTGCCGGAGCGACGGGCCGAGTCGCCGGTGCACATCTCGGACGGGCCGAGGATGGCGACCTCGATGCCCGCACGGGTGAGCAGCTTGGCCATCGACTGGGTGACCTTCTTGTTCTTGTCGTCGAAGCTGCCGGCGCAGCCGACCCAGTACAGGTACTCGGCCTCGAACGGCTCGCCCGGGTCGACAACCTTCACGTGACCGAGGTCGTCGGCCCAGTCGGCACGCTCGCCCTGGTTCATGCCCCACGGGTTCATCTGGTTCTCCATCGAGCGGTAGGCGTTGCCCAGCTCGGTGGGGAAGTTCGACTCCATCAGCGACAGGTAGCGCCGCATGTCGAGGATCTTGTCGAGGATCTCGATGTTGACCGGGCAGACCTCGTCGCACGCCTTGCACGTGGTGCAGCTCCACACCTCTTCGGGCGTGATGCGGTCGAACAGGCTGTTCGAGCTGATCGTGATCTCGCTGTCGGTGTTGAGCGGCGGGGTGACGTTGGCGTCGGCCGACGCCGCCATGACCTCACCGGTCTTGAGGACGATCTCGCGCGGGTCGAGCGGCTTGCCGGTGGCGTGCGCCGGGCAGACGCTGGTGCAGCGTCCGCACATGGTGCAGGCGTCGGTGTCGAGCAGCTGCTTCCACGTGAAGTCCTCGACGACCGAGGCACCGAACGACTCCAGTTCGGTCTCCATCAGGTTCGGCATCGGCTTCATGGCGCCCTTCGGGCGGTCCTTGTCGCGCAGGTACATGTTGAGCGGCGACGTGAACATGTGGCGCAGCATGGTGAGCGGCAGGATCGCCAGGAAGACGATGAACGCGACGACGTGGAGGATCCACCACGCCTGGTGCCACGTCTCGAGCGAGCCGACGCTCATGCCGTCGACGGTCTGGCTGAGCGGGTAGCCGATGAAGCTCCACTGCTCGAACTCCATGTCCTCGCCCTGGGCGGTGCCGAGGGCGATGCGGAACATCTCGGCGCCGAACCCGCTGACACCGATCACGAACAGGCTGCCCAGACCGAGGACGTGGTCCATCTTCGACTTGATCCGGATTCGGTACGGCTTCTGGATGTAGCGGCGCAGGATCGCCCAGGTCACGCCGACCGTGAAGACGAGGCCGGCGGCGTCGCCCACGAAGGCGTAGGCCTGATAGGTGCGACCGTGCAGGAACTTGAGATCCTCGGGGAGCTGGTGGTCGATCTCGAGCGTGGTGGTGACGCCGAGCAGCACCAGGAAGCCGAAGTAGATCATCGAGTGCATGAGCCCGGCAGCCGAGTCGCGCAGGAGCGTCTGCATGTACACACCGGCGCGGTAGTCCTCGGCGCGCTTCTTGGCGTTCTTCTTGGTGGTGCGGCGCTGGGCGGGCGCACCGCGCTCCCAGTTCTTGATCCGCTTGGCGAACTCGAACGAACCCCACACCAGCACCAGCGGGATCACGGTGTAGAACGCCACCTTGATCGGGCCGGGGATGTTGCCGAACACCTCGCGGTGCCATTCGTTGTCGTTGTGCCAGCCGGTGATCATCGGCACGATGCCGGAGATCACCGTGAACAGGGCGATGCCGCAGCCCAGCGCAATGGCGAGCTGGTACGGCCGGATGCGCTTGTCGGCCTGCTGGTCGTTGGAAGCGTCGTGCGTGCTCATGGCGACCAACAAGCTACTCGCCAGTACCGCCAGGACTCACATGCAGCCGGACATCGTCGAGGGCGTCGAGCGCCCTCGGACGGGCTGGACGGGTCGGCGGTGAGATCAGCCGAACGACTGGCGGTCGAGGTCGCGGACCCGACCGGCGAGCACGCCGAGCATCTTGAGGGCGATCGACGGGTGCTGTTCGAGCACCGCACGGAAGTGGCGCTGGTCGAGCACGAACAGGGAGCAATCGGAATCGCAGAACGCCGACGCCGTGCGAGGCCCGTGATCGAGCAGCGACATCTCGCCGACGATGTCGCCCGGCCCGGCCGTGGCGACCTTGCGGCCGTTGCGCTTGATCGTGACGTCGCCCGCCATGATCACGAACGCCTCACGACCCGTCTGACCCTGATCGACGAGCAGGGTGCCGGCAGGCACCTCGATCTCGTCGCCGGCTCGGGCGATCTGGTCGAGTTCCTTCTTGCTGCATCCCGCCAGCAGCGGCAGGTTGCTCAGGTGCTCGATCTTCTCCGACTTGGACGCCATGGTGCGCACAGTAGCGCCCACGGAACGTGGTCTGTAGGGCCGTGCGTCCTTCGTCTGCGGCGACTGCGAGTCGGGTGTCAGAACTGGATGATGCTCGGCTCGTAGTCGTCGGGCGCCTCGAACCCCATCAGGTTCAGCAGGGTCGCCGCGACGTTCGCGAGACCCGGGTGCGCCGGGGGAGCGACGTGGTACTCGCCGTCGTAGTTCGGGTCGTGGATCGCGAACGGGACCGGGCTGAGGGTGTGCGACGTCTTCGGCGACCGCACACCGTCCTTCTCGGTGTACATGACGTCGGCGTTGCCGTGATCGGCGGTGTACACGAGCACCCCGTCGAGTTCGTCGATCACCGCCACGAGCTTGGCCATGCATTCGTCGATGACGGCCATGGCCTCGACGGTGGCGTCGAGGTTGCCGGTGTGGCCGACCATGTCGCCCGACGGGAAGTTGAGTCGCCCGAAGTCGTACTCGCCCGACCGCAACAGGTCGATGACCTCGTCGGTGATCTCCCGCACCTTCATCGCCGGTGTGGTGTCGAACTCGACGTTGTCGGACGGGATCTCGACGTAGGTCTCGAGCGTCTCGTCGATGTAGCCGGAGCGGTTGCCGTTCCAGAAGTAGGTGACGTGCCCGTACTTCTGCGTCTCCGACACGGCGAACGACCGAACGCCTTCGGCACAGAGGTAGTGGCTCATCGTCCGGTCGATCGACGGGGGAGCGACGAGGTACTGCTTCGGCACGAGGGCGTCGCCGTCGTACTGCAACATGCCGGCGAAGTACACCGACGGTGCGTTCTCACCGTTCGGGCCCTGTCGGGAGAACACGTCGAAGTCGTCCTCCTCGAACGCTCGCGAGATCTCGATCGCCCGGTCGCCGCGGAAGTTGTAGACGATGACCGCGTCACCGTCGGCGACGGTGCCGACCGGGCCGTTTGCATCGGCGACGACGAACTCGCGCAGGTACTGGTCGCTCGGCTCCTTGCCGCCGGCGCGAGCCTCGTCGTACATCGTCTCGACGGCTTGCTTCGCCGACGAGAAGCGACGTCCCTCGCCCCACACGTGGGCGCGATAGCCGCGCTCGACCATGGGCCAGTCGGCCTCGTAGCGGTCCATCGTGATGTACATCCGTCCGCCGCCCGAGGCGATGCGGAAGTTGCGGCCGCCGGCCGCGTTGATCTCGGCCAGCACCTGCTCGGTGCGCTCGATGTACTCGAGCGCCGACTGCGAGGGCACGTCGCGGCCGTCGTGCAGGATGTGGACGGCAGCACTGGTGACGCCCTCGTCGGCGGCGTGGCGCAGCATGGCGTAGAGGTGTTCGTTGTGGGAGTGCACGTTGCCGTCGGAGTGCAGCCCGACGAAGTGCATCGTGGCACTGCGGCCGTGTTCGACGGCGCCCTTCCACACCTTCGATTCGAAGATCGCGCCCGACTCGATCGCCTTGTTGACGAGCTTGGCGCCCTGGGCGAACACCCGACCTGCGCCGAGGGCGTTGTGGCCGACCTCGCTGTTGCCCATGTCGTCGTCGGTCGGCAGGCCGACGGCCGGACCGTGCGCGGCGAGTTGGGTGGCGAGCTCGCTCTCGGTGAGTTCGTCGAGGTGCGGCGTGTCGGCCACGGTGACGGCGTTGCTCGGCCCTTCCGGTGCCACACCGACGCCGTCGGCGATGACGAGGAGGACGGGGCCAGGACGCCCGGAGAACGAGGGGTGACGATCGAGATGGAGGGACATCACCATCGATGGTACCCATCGCCTGTGGGGACAATCACCGGGCCGTTCGTCCGTGACCGTCGGTTGGGGTCAGACCTCATCCGACGGGTGCTGGCCGGCGGAAGCGGTCAGGGTGTCGGACGAGGTCTGACCCCAACCGACATCAGCCGGACGTCGTTCGGCGGGCGTACGATCACGCCGTGCAGTACGACTTCGATCGCTTTCTCCGGTACGACGAGCTGGTCGCGTGGCTCCAAGGGGTGGCCGAGACACACCCGGGGTTGGTCTCGCTGGAGACCTACGGTCGCTCGCACGAGGGCCGCGATCTGTGGCTGGTCACTGTCACCGACCAGCGCACGGGCGCGCACGACACCAAGCCGGCGCACTGGGTCGACGCGAACATCCACTCGGTCGAACTGACGGCGAGCGTTGCTGCGTGCCACCTGATCCATCGACTGGTGTCGGGGCACGGCAACGACGACACGATCACCCGGGCGCTGGAGACCCGGACCTTCTACGTGGTGCCGCGCGTCAACCCCGACGGCGCCGAGTGGGCAATGGCCGACGTGCCGACCTTCCGTCGGTCGAGCGTGCGTCCCTGGCCGTGGCGTGACGGTCACCAGCCCATTGGGCATCGCGGCGGTGACGTCGACGGCAACGGTCGCGTCCTCCAGATGCGTGTGGTCGACCCGCACGGGGCATGGATGCCGCATCACGACGACGCCCGCCTGATGGTGCCGGTTCCCGCGGAGGGCGCGCCGACCGGTACGGCCACGTACCGACTCATGGACGAGGGCACGGTCGCCGACCACGACGGCTTCACGGTGCCGACTCCTCGGCCGACCGAGGGCCTCGACATGAACCGCAACTATCCGGCGGGCTGGGGCACCAAGATCCCCGGCAGCGGCGACCATCCGCTCAGTGAGCCGGAGATCGACGCGCTCGTGCGGGCGATGATCGCCCGACCCAACATCTGCGGGTTCAACGCCTACCACACGAGTGGTGGCGTGCTGCTCCGACCGTCGTCGACTCGCGCCGACTCGTCGCTCGACCAGTTCGACGTCTGGGTCTGGAAGCAGCTGGGCGAACGGGGCGAGGTGCTCACCTCGTACCCGGTGCACTCCGTCTACGAGGACTTCACGTGGGACAAGTCGGAGACGATGAGCGGCGCCTCCGACGACTGGGCGTACGAGCACCTCGGGGTGTTCGGATGGACCACCGAGTACTGGGACATCGTGCACGCCGCGACGGGGACGAAACAGTCGACCCACTTCTGGTACACCGGCCCGACCGACGCCGAAGCGCTCGCCGTGCTCCGCTGGTGCGACGAGCATCATCCCGACGGCTACGTCGACTGGTACGAGTTCGAGCACCCGCAGCTCGGCTCGGTCGAGATCGGCGGCTGGAACGACCTCACGACCTGGACGAACCCGCCGGCGCACCTGCTTCGTGACGAGGTCACCGCGCACGCCGACTTCGCCGTGCACCAGGCGTTGTGCTCGCCCCGGATCGAGATCGTGCATCGGCGGGTGACCGCGCTCGGCGACGACGCGTGGCGCGTCGACGTGGGTGTCGCCAACACCGGCTGGCTCCCGACGCAGGTGAGTGCGCTCGCCGCCAAGGAGAACCTGGTGCTGCCGCTCGCCGTCGAGGTGAGCGGGGGAGCGGTGGTCGACGGCCCGGCTCGTCGTGAGTTCGGCCAACTCGACGGCCGGTCGGCGTTGCGCTTCCGGAATGGTCACGACGGCACGCCCGACCGGGTGCTCGCCACGTTCGTCGTCAGCGCCCCCGCCGGCACCCAACTCACAGCGACCGCCGCCCATCCGAGGGCCGGCCGCGCCGCGGTGACCGTCACCCTCGAGTGACGAAAACGTCGGACGATGTCAGACATCATCCGACAGGTTGTTCGCGGCGCCCGGAGACCCGGCGTCGGATGATGTCTGACATCGTCCGACCACCTGGTTCGCCGGCGTCTCGGAGAATTGTCTACCGAAACGGTGGAGAATACGTAGAATGCCGGGCTGTGAGTGTCGATGCATGGCTCGTGCTCGCGACGGTGTTGGCCGTCGTGGCGATCGCGGCGACCGATCGCGTCCCGGCCGTGGCCGCGATGGGCGCCAGCGTCGCGTTCCTCCTCGTGTCCGGAGCGATCGAGGACGACGTCGCGCTGTCCGGACTCTCGAGCCCGGCGACGGCGACGATCGCGCTCCTGTACGTCGTTGCGGGCGGTGTCGCCGCCACCGGCGCACTGTCGCTGGTGATCGACCGCCTGCTGTTCGGCAAGCGCAACACGATCGCCCGTCTCGCCGGCACGACCGCCGCCATGTCCGCCTTCGTCCCGAACACGCCGCTCGTCGCGCTCGCAGCACCGCGTGCGATCCGGTGGTCGCGATCGAACGGCCGATCGGCGTCGGCCCTGCTGATGCCGCTGTCGTTCGCGAGCATCTTGGGCGGCGTCATCACCTTGCTCGGTACGTCGACGAACCTCGTCGTGTCCGACGCAATCCGGTCGGCCGGCGACGAACCACTCGGCATGTTCGAGGTGACCCGAGTCGGACTGCCGGTGGCGCTCGTCGGCGTCGCCGTCCTGGCGATCGCCACGCCCTTCCTGCTCCGCAACCGCACCGCAGCCGGTGAGTCGATGCGAGCGACGGCGCGCAACTTCCAGCTGCAGATGGTCGTCGCTCCGGGTGGGCCGCTCGACGGGCAGACGGTCTCGACCGCCGGGTTGCGACATCTCGACGGGATGTACCTGGCGGCCATCGAGCGTGCCGGTGGCGTCGTCACCGCCCGCCCCGAGACCGAGGTGACGGGAGGCGATCGCCTCTACTTCGTCGGCGACGTCACGCGAGTGATCGATCTCCAGGACGTCGCCGGACTTCAGTCGGCCGAGCAGCCGCACGTGATCGACGCAGCCGGCCCCGGCAGTCGCCTCTACGAAGCAGTCGTTGCGCCGCGGTCCGACCTGTCGGGCCGCACTCTGAAAGACGCCGGTTTCCGCGGTCGCTACGGCGCCGCCGTGCTCGCCGTACACCGTGCCGACGAGGAGTTGCGCGGCAAGCTCGGGACGATCCCGATCAACGCCGGCGACGTGTTGCTCGTGTTGGCGGGCGACGACTTCGGTCGTCGTTGGCGCGAGCACGGCGACTTCGCGCTGGTCTCGTCGGTCGACGAACCGCCACCCCCGAGGCGGGCCCGGGCGTGGGTCGCTGCGCTCGCGTTCGTCGGCATGCTCGCGCTCGCGGCGACGGGCGTACTCACCCTGCTCGCGGCATCGGCGCTCGCAGCGGCCGTGATGGTGCTCGGTCGGGTCCTCGGCCCCTCGGAGGCCCGACGCGCCGTCGACCTCAATGTGGTGCTCACGATCGCCATGTCGATCAGCCTCGGCAACGCGGCGGCGAGCACCGGTCTCGCCGCCGAGATCGCCGACCGGCTCGTCTCGCTCGGTTCGTCGTGGGGCACCTTCGGACTCCTGCTCGTCACGATCGTCGCCACACAGCTGCTCACCGAGGTGCTCTCGAACAGTGGCGCTGCGGCGCTGATGGTGCCGATCGGCATGGCGGCCGCCGCCGGTGTCGGCGGCGACCCACGCGATTTCGCGATCGCCGTGCTCGTCGGCGCGTCGTGCTCGTTCCTGACCCCGATCGGCTACCAGACGAACCTCATGGTGTACGGCCTCGGCGGCTACCGGTTCACCGACTTCACCCGACTCGGCTTCCCCCTCACCGTCAGCTGCGCCCTCGTCACCGCCGGCCTCCTGTCCGTCTGACACGCCAGGCGCCGCTCGGTGCTGCGCACGCCGGGCCGTGGGCGGACGTATGATCCCGCGATGGCGCGGGGTGGCTCGGTGTGACGACGGACGACCGACCCGCCTCGTCGATACCGCCACGCGAACACCCGACCCGCGAACGCGTCCGGGAGTGGGGATCGACCGCCTGGCGGTACGTCGGCATCCTGCTCGCCGTGTCGATGACCTACACCCTGGTCGTCGCCTTCAGCGGTCTGGTCGTCCCGCTCGTGCTGGCTGCCGTCGTCGGCACGCTCTGCGCGCCCCTCGTTGCTCGACTCGAGCGGCACCGGGTCCCTCGGCAGGTGGCCGCGCTCGGCTTGATCGCCGCACTGTTGGTGCTGGGCTTCGTGGCGCTCTTCGTGACCGTGAACGGCGTCGTGGACGAAGCGATCGAGATCCGGGCGGTGATGTCCGACGGCGTGGACCAGATCGACTCGTGGCTGCCCGACGGCGGGTTCACCTCCGACGCCGGTGCGCTCGTCGACGAGGTCGAGGATCAGGGGCGTCCGATCTTCGCCGGTGCCGCCTCGTGGGCGACGACGATCTTCTCGAGTGCGGTGGCGTTCGGGATCGGCGCGTTCCTCGCGCTGTTCATGGTCTACTACATCCTCGTCGACTGGACGACGGTGCGTGGCTGGTTGGCTCGACACCTCGGCGTGTCGGAACCGATGGGCGTGCTCATCATCGACGATGCCGTGTCCGTCGTCCGTCGTGGGTTCGGCGCGCTCACCGTCACGAGCGTGATCATCACCGCGGTCATCGGCAGCGCGATGGTGCTGCTCGGTTTGCCGCTCGTCGCGTCGGCGGTCGTGGTCACCTTCCTGATGAGCTACGTGCCGTACCTCGGGGCGATCGTGTCGGGTGGATTCGTGCTGCTGATCGCGCTCGGCTCCGGGTCGACCGCGGACGTCTGGATCATGTTGGCGGTCGTGCTCATCGCCCAGAACATCATCCAGACCCTGGTCGGTAACCGGCTCACGAGTGATCGGTTGAAGCTGCACCCGCTGTCGAGCATCGTTTCCAGCGTCACCGGCGTCGCCATTGCCGGTCTGCTCGGAGCGATGTTGTCCGCACCGGCGCTGGCGCTCGGTATGGCGGTGGCGAAGCGTCTCCGAGATCCGGAGATGGTGCTCGGCGAGGGCGTCGACCCGCCGGTCAGCTGATGCGACGGAGGTGGCGCTGGTCGGTGGTGCGGACGTAGCCGACGTCGAGGTGGATGAAGCCCGCCCGTTCCCAGAACGCGTGCTCGTGCCGTCTGCCGCCACCCGACATCACCTGCAACCGCGTGCAGCCCAGGTCGCTCGCCCGCTCGATCGCATGATCGAGCAGCATGCCGTCGAGACCCGACGTGCGGAACGACTCGGCGGTCCAGACGCCGACGATCTCGGCAGTGCGCCCGCAGCCCGAGAGGGTGGGGAACACGACCATCTCGAGCACGGCGCCGATCTGGTTGTCGTACTCGCCCACGAGGAGGTAGCAGCCGTCGTGGCGGTCGATTTGGTCGAGCACCCGCCGGTAGGTGTCGGGAGTGGCTCGCATCTGCGCCGGGTCGTGGGGTGCAGCGCCGCGCATGATCGTGGCGATCGCAGGGAGGTCACCCTGGACGGCGTCACGGAAGTACGGCTGCACGTGCAACATCATTCCACCCCGGCACCGTACGATCGCGGTATGCCCGCAGGATCGACGTCCGTTGACGAACTGCTTTCGCTCGCCGTGCAGGTGCAGCAACGAGCCCACGTGCCGTACTCGCACTTCCCCGTCGGCGCCGCGCTCGTCACGCCGTCGGGCCGCGTGTTCGTCGGCGCGAACGTCGAGAATGCCGCGTATCCGGAAGGCATGTGTGCCGAGGCCAGCGCGATCGCCGCGATGGCGTCGGCGGGGGAACGTGAGATCGTCACGATCGTGACGGTGTGCGAGGGTGACGCCTTGTCGACGCCCTGTGGCGGCTGCCGGCAGAAGATCCGCGAGTTCGCCACCGGTGACACCGTGATCCACGCCGCCGGCCCCGACGGTGTGCGCACGACCTACTCGATGGCCGACCTGCTGCCCGACTCGTTCGGCCCCGAGAACCTCGACCAGTCCTGACGACGCAGCGAATCGACACCATTCGTCGGGTGTCCTGAGGTCGGGCTGAATCGCCGGACGAAACCTGAGTCATGATGACTCAACTTTCCTGACTGGGGGGTTGGCGGTGGGGAGTGGTGCTCATAGAGTTGAGTCCAGTTCACGCAAGTTCTTCCCCCGACCCCAACAGGAGAAACCCCACATGGCCAAGGCAGTCGGTATCGACCTCGGTACCACCAACTCCGTCGTCGCCGTCCTCGACGCCGGCGAACCCACCGTCGTCCCCAACGCCGAAGGCGGCCGCACCACCCCGTCGGTCGTGGCGTTCTCCAAGGCCGGCGAAGTGCTCGTCGGCGAGGTCGCCAAGCGTCAGGCGATCACCAACCCCGACCGCACCTTCCGTTCGATCAAGCGCCACATGGGCGAGAACTGGAAGTCGGACGACATCGACGGCAAGACGTACACGCCGCAGGAGATCAGCGCCCGCACGCTCATGAAGCTGAAGCGCGACGCCGAGGCGTTCCTGAACGACACCGTCACCGATGCCGTCATCACCGTGCCCGCGTACTTCGACGACGCGCAGCGCACGGCCACCAAGGAAGCCGGCACGATCGCCGGCCTCAACGTCCTCCGCATCATCAACGAGCCCACGGCCGCGGCGCTGGCGTACGGCCTCGACAAGGGCTCCGAAGACGAGACCGTCCTCGTGTTCGACCTCGGTGGCGGCACGTTCGACGTGTCGGTGCTCGAGATCGGCGACGGCGTGTTCGAGGTCAAGTCGACCCACGGCGACACCGTCCTCGGTGGCGACGACTGGGACCAGCGCATCATCGACTGGCTCGTCAGCCAGTTCAAGAACGCCCAGGGCGTCGACCTGTCGAGCGATCGCATGGCGATGCAGCGCCTCAAGGAAGCGGCCGAGAAGGCCAAGATCGAGCTGAGCCAGACCCAGTCGACCCAGATCAACCTGCCCTTCATCACGGCCAACGCCGACGGCCCGCTGCACCTCGACGAGAACCTGACGCGCGCCAAGTTCCAGGAGATGACGAGCGATCTCATCGAGCGCTGCCGCATCCCCTTCGAGCAGGCGCTCAAGGACGCCGGCGTCAGTAAGGGCGACCTGCACCACGTCATCCTCGTCGGCGGCTCGACCCGCATGCCGGCCGTGACCGAGCTCGTCCAGTCGATGACGGGCAAGGAGCCCAACAAGTCGGTCAACCCCGACGAGGTCGTCGCCGTCGGCGCCGCCGTCCAGGCCGGCGTCCTGAAGGGTGACGTCAAGGACGTGCTCCTGCTCGACGTCACCCCGCTCAGCCTCGGCATCGAGACCAAGGGCGGCGTGATGACCAAGCTCATCGAGCGCAACACGACGATCCCGACCAAGCGCAGCGAGGTGTTCACCACCGCCGAAGACATGCAGCCGTCGGTCGAGATCCACGTCCTCCAGGGCGAGCGCGAGATGGCCAGCTACAACAAGACGCTGGGCAAGTTCCAGCTCGTCGACCTGCCGCCGGCGCCGCGTGGCGTGCCCCAGATCGAGGTCGTGTTCGACATCGACGCCAACGGCATCGTGCACGTCTCGGCCAAGGACCGGGCGACGAACAAGGAACAGTCGATGACCATCACCGGTCAGTCGACCCTCGATAAGGACTCCATCGACCAGATGGTGAAAGACGCCGAGGCGCACGCCGAAGAAGACAAGAAGCGTCGCGAAGAGGCCGAGGTTCGCAACAACGCCGACTCGCTCGTGTACCAGACCGAGAAGGTCCTTCGCGAGCAGGGCGACAGCGTGTCGGCCGACGAAAAGGCTGCCGTCGAGGGTCCCCTCGGCGAGCTGAAGACCGCACTCGAGGGCAACGACACCGAGGCCATCAAGACGGCGACCGAAGCACTGATGACCGCCAGCCAGGCGTTCAGCCAGAAGCTGTACGAGCAGGCGTCGCGTGACGCCAACGCGACCGGTTCGTCGGCCAGCGGCCAGGACGCCGGTGCCGGCGCCACGGGCGGCGACGACGACGACATCGTCGACGCCGAGATCGTCGACGAGGACGACTCGTGAGCGACGACGCCACGAACCCCGACGACGAGCGTGGGTCCGAGGTCGACGACTACACCGGTGAGGTGCCGCGCATCGAGGTGCCCGACGACGCGTCGGCGCTCCTCGGTGACGGCCCCACCGGGTTCGGCGACGGCGATGTCGCCGACATCGACGACGATGCCGCCGTCGAGGAGGGGAGCGCCGAGGCCGTCGAGGCCGACAGCGCCGAACTCCTCGCCGAGGTCGACCGGCTCCGCCAGCTGGCGATGCGCCAGCAGGCCGACTTCGAGAACTTCCGCAAGCGTGCCACCAACCAGCAGAACCTCGAGGTCGAACGGGCCACGGGCAAGCTGGCAAATGCGCTGCTGCCGGTGCTCGACGCGGCCGAGGCGGCCTACGTGCAGCATCCCGACGAGATCGGCCCGCTGCTCAACCAGCTGATCGGCGAGTTGAAGAAGGTCGGCCTCGAGCCGCTCGATCTCGCCGACCAGCCCTTCGACCCCGAATTGGCCGAAGCCGTGGCCCACCAGCCCGGCAACGGCGGCGAGACGATCGTCGCCGAAGTCCTGAGGTCCGGCTACACCTGGCAAGGCAAAACCCTCAGGCCAGCCATGGTCCGCACCACGGATTGAACAGACACGGTGACCACCCACCTGGTGTCGGGGACGCTGTAGTCCTCGCATCGGGTGCGAGGTCTCTGTGACAGCGACGCCGAGCGCAGCGAGGCTTGGAGCGTTCATGATGACGGCCCCTAGGAGGTGATTGGCCGTGACAGCTCAACGCGAGTGGTTCGAGAAAAACTATTACGACGTGCTGGGTGTCTCGGTTGACGCCTCGCAGAAGGACATCACGAAGGCGTATCGGAAGCTGGCTCGGGAGTTGCATCCTGATCAGAATCCGGGCGACTCGGCGGCCGAGGAGAAGTTCAAGGACGTCTCCGCGGCGTACGACGTGCTCGGCGACGAAGCCAAGCGCAAGGAGTACGACGAGGTCCGTCGACTCGGTCCCATGGGCGGATTCGGCGGGGGCGGCCCCTCCGGTGGCCCGGGCGGGTTCTCGTTCAACGTCGGCGACATGGGTGGCGGCGACATCGGCGACCTGCTCGGTCAGATGTTCGGCCAGGCCCGCGGCGGCCGCGGTCGCAACGGTGCGGCGGGCCCGCAACGCGGTGCCGACCTGACCGCACAACTCAGCCTCGACTTCGACGATGCAGCGACCGGTCTCACGACCACGCTCTATCTCACGAGCGATGCCCAGTGCTCGACCTGCTCGGGCTCGGGCGCCAAGCCCGGCACCCAGCCGGTTGCGTGCGGGGTGTGCGGCGGACGCGGCGTCGTCGACGACAACCAGGGCTTGTTCTCGTTCTCCTCGCCGTGCCGCAACTGCCAAGGTCGCGGCACGGTGATCCCCGACCCGTGTCCGACGTGTCACGGGTCGGGCGTCGAACGGCGACCCCGCGAGGTCAAGGTCCGCATCCCCGCCGGCGTGTCCGACGGGCAGACGATCCGCCTCAAGGGCCGGGGCGCTCCCGGACGCGGCGGTGGCCCGGCGGGCGACCTGCTCGTCGAGATCAACGTGCAGGCCCACGAACGGTTCGGCCGATCGGGCAACAACCTCACGGTGCACGTCCCGATCACCTTCGCTGAGGCCGCACTCGGCGGCACGATCGAGGTGCCGACGCTCGACGGAACACCGGTGAACCTCAAGCTCAAGCCCGGGACGCAGTCCGGCTCCCGTCACCGGGTGAAGGGCAAGGGCATCACCACCACCAGCAAGAAGTCGGGCACCCAGACCGGCGACCTGATCGTGACGGTCGACGTCGTCGTCCCGACCGAACTCACCGACGACGAGCGAGCAGCGATCGAGCAGCTCGCCGCGGCGACTACGGTGAACCCCAGGAGCTGACGAGGAGACCCGAACGACATGAGTGCCCGAACCCGCACACAAGCCGTCTACGTCATCTCGGTCGCTGCAGAGCTCGCCGGGATGCACCCCCAGACGTTGCGCATCTACGAACGCCGCGGCCTGGTGCAACCGGCCCGTACCCAGGGTGGCAACCGCCGGTACAGCGACGAAGACATCGAACGACTCCAGCGCATCGCCGACCTCGCCGAACAGGGCATGAACCTCGAAGGCATCCGGCGTGTGATGGAGCTCGAGGCCGAGAACGAGCGCCTCCGACGTGAGCTGGAGCAGGCCCGTGCGACCGCCCGACACGCCGTCGACGAGGCCGAACGCCGTCAGCGACGCGACCTCGTTCCGCTGCGTCAGGCCGTCGCCGTGTTCGGCGAACGCCCGAAGATCTTCGACGACTGAACCCTGGCCGGCGCAGCCCACTCGCGCGCTCGGTGGCGAAGCACTTGACCGAAGCTTGTGTCGACGCGCATCCGACCTGACGTCGTGGCCGACGGTGGCGCTGGCAGACTGATCCCGTGCTGGACCACGGCGTGTCGTGGCGTCGAGCCTGGGCGGTGCTGGCGGCTGTCGCGGCGGTGTTGACCACCGTCGTGGTCGTCGTGCGTGCCGACGGCTTCGAGGCGGTCGATGCAACCGTGCCGCGCGCCACCCGCTGGTTCGTCGGCAACGCCGGTGAGATCGTGCTCATCGACGGGTTCGCCGGCAGATCGGTGGCGCGACTCGCGACCGAGGCCGGCGGCGGCGTCCTCGAGCTGGCGCAGTCGGCTGGTGCCGTCGTACTCGTCGATCGCAACGCCGGTTCCGTTCGTTCGGTCGACGCCGTCAATCTCCGGCTCGGCCCGCCGCAGCCGGTCGGTTTGGTCGGCGAGCCGACCTCGGTGATCAACGTCGGTCAGGCCGGGCTCGTCGCCGTCGACCGTGCCACGGCCGACGCCGTCGTCGTGCCACCGAACGGTGAGGCACTGCCGTTCGAGGTCGGCGCCGCCGGCGACGGCGATCAGACCCAGATCTCGGCCGACGGCGCCGTGTGGACCATCGCTGCGGGCCGGTTCTCGCGCATCACGTCGGCCAGCGAGCAGGTGCTCGCCTCGGGACTCTCCGATGCGCGCTTCACCCTGGTCGGCAACCGCCCCCTCCTGCTCGACGCCGACCGTCGCCGGGTCCGGTTCGACGACGGCGACTGGACGGCACTCCCGACCGACGCCGACACGAGCGAGGTCGTGCTCCAGACCCCCGGCCCGCGAGCCGACTGCGGATGGATCGTCGTGAACGACGATCTGTGGTGCATCGGCGCCGGTGGCATCGACGTGGAGCGGACCATCGCCGGCCTCGACGCCGACGGGGCCGATCAGTTCGCGGTCGCCGGCGATGCGGCGGCGCTGGTGCGTCGGGCTCCCGCCGAGATCGTCCGGATCGACTGGCGGGCCGGGGCCGTGCTCGACGACACCGTCGCCGAATCGATCGCCGCCGATGATCTCGCCGTGACGGCGTCGACCGACCTGGTGTGGGTCGACGAAACCGACGGGGACCGCGTCTGGGCGATCAATCCGTGGGGCATCAACTCGATGGTGAAGAGCGGTGTCGATGCGCCGCTGCTCGGTGAGTCGGGTGAGGTCATCGAGGAGGGCACCGGCAGTGAGGTCGGCGGCCGCGCCGCCGACAGCGACAACGAGATCGAGCGGCCCCCCGACGACAACGGGATCGACGACCCGCCCCGAGCCGTCGACGACCCGGTCACGGCCCGAGCCGGCGCACAGATCCAGATCCCGGTCACGGCGAACGACTACGACCCCGACGGTGAAGCGATCGCCCTGGTGGGCGTCGGGGAGGCGGCGAACGGCACCGTCGAGATCGTGAGCGCGACCACGGTTGCGTATCGGCCCGACAGCGGCTTCGTCGGGAGCGAGCGGTTCGAGTACACGATCGCCGACGGCAACGGCACCGAGGATTCGGCCGAGGTGATCATCGACCTCCTCCCCATCGACGCCCCGAACCAGGCACCCATCGGCACGCCCGACACCGCCGAGACAGGCCCGGGTGCGTCGGTGATCGTCGATGTGCTGTTGAACGACGTCGACCCCGAACGCGACGCGCTCCGGATCGGGTCGTTCACCCCGCCCGAGGTCGGCGGCACGGTGCAGGAGGTGCCGGCTCCGAGCGGCCTCCAGGGCCTCGAGTTCGTGCCGGACGGCCGGTCGAGCGGCACCGTGTCGTTCACCTATCGGCCGATCGACTCGCTCGGCGCCGAAGGGGAGCCGGTGACGGTCTCGGTCGACATCGCCCAGCCGACCGACGAGAACCGTCCCCCGATCACCCGGCCCGATGCGATCCGCGTGCGACGAGGTACCGAGTTCACCTTGTCGGTCTTGGCGAACGACCGAGACCCCGACGGCGACCGGCTGCTGCTGACCGTGCCCGGTCCGTTGCCGCCCGGCCTCGACGTCGCCGTCTCCGGCGCCGATCTGCTCATCACCGCGAACGCCGGGTCGGCGTCGCTCGTGCCGTTCACGTATCGGGTCGACGACGGCAACGGTCACGAGGTGGTCGGCTCGGTGCTCGTCGCCGTGATCGCCGAGGTCGAGCCGAACCGTCCCCCGATCGCCAACGCCGACGCAGCGTCGGCGGTGGTGGGGACGACACAGCTCATCGACGTGTTGGCCAACGACTCCGACCCGGACAACGACCCGCTGACGATCGTCGAGGTGCGGTCCGAGACCGGCGCCACCGTCGCGGTACAGGGCGACCGGGTGAGGTACACCACCCCGAGCGACACCGGCGACGAGGACGTCCGGCTCGACCGCTTCAGCTACACGATCAGTGACGGCAACGGCCACACGGCCGACGGCGAGGTCACCGTGCGCGTCCTGCCCGAGCTCCTGGCCGAACCACCGTTCGCCCAGGACGACGCGGCGACGACCGAGGTCGACGTGCCGGTCACACTCGACGTGCTCCGCAACGACGGCGACCCGTCCGGTGAGCCGCCGGTGCTGCGTGGCACACCGGGCTGCGCCGGCGTCGGCGTGGCAACGGTGACCGAGAGTTCGAAGGTGACGTACACGCCGCCGCTCGGACGGTCGGGCGTCTTCAGCTGCACCTACACCGTCGAGAACTCCCAGGGTCTCCAAGCGACGGCCACGATCGTCATCAGCGTGATCGAGCCGCCGGTCACCAACCAGAAGCCGCTCGCCCGCCCCGACACCATCGACGCCGTGTTCGGCGAACGGGTCAGCACGGACGTGCTCGAGAACGACATCGATCCCGACACCGGCGACAACGAGGGACTGACCGTGCTGTCGTCGACGCGGCCGTTCCTCGGCACGGCCGTCCGCGACGGCAGCACCATCACCTACACCGCGAGCAACGTGCCCGGACCCGTCGTCATCAACTATCGGGTCGGCGATCCGGACGGCGGCGAGGCGCAGGGCACCTTGACGATCATGGTCCGCGAGCCCGACCCGGTCGGCCCGACCGCGCTCGACGACCGCCGCAGCATCGTCGGCCCCGGGGTACCGGTCACGATCGACGTGCTCGAGAACGACGACGATCCCGACGGGGACGACGCGGCGCTCCGCATCACGGCGGTCGAGGTCGTGAGCGGGCGAGGCACGGCGACACGAGGTGTGGGCGTCGTGACGATGTCGCCCGCCCCGGACTTCGTCGGCGACCTCGTCGCGACGTACTCGATCGTCGACCCGGACGGGCTGCCGGCGTCGGCGCGAGTGACCCTGAACGTCGTCGAACCGCCGAACACGCCGCCGGTCGCGAACGACGACAGCGCCGAGGTCGTCAACGGTGGCACGGTCACGATCGACATCGCGTTCAACGATGTCGATCCCGACGACGACGTGCTCACCTACTCACTCGTCCAGCCTCCCGACGGCTCGCTCGGCACGGCGACGGTGGGGTCCGGGACGCTGTCGTTCACGGCCGTGCCGGGTGCCAACGGCACGGCGACGATGACGTATCGGCTCGACGACGGCGAGGACTCGTCGGAGGCGACGGTGCGGGTGAATGTGCTGCCGTGTTCGGTGGCGCCACCCGAAGCCCCGAACGTGTCGTTCCGGACCGGCTACCAGCAGCCGATCGCGATCGACCTGAACGCGTACGCCCGGAACGGTGAGATCGTCGAGGTCGGCGCTCCGCTCGGCGCGGCATCGGGCGTGTACACGCCGCCCGCCGGGGAGAACGGCAACATCTCGTTCAACTACACGGTGCGCAACTCGTGTCGCCTCCAGGCCACCGGCGTCGTCGTGATCGACGTCAACCAGGACCCGGTCGCGGCGGCGTACGAGGCCGACATCGGCCGGATCGAACCGGCGACCATCCTCGTGAGCTCGCTCGCCACGGACGCCGAGCCGCTCCGCATCGTCGCGCTCGAGGGGGCGCCGACGTGGGTCGCCCTGATCGACGAGCAGCGGGCGATCCGTATCCAACCGGCGGGCCAGTCGGGACGTCTCGACATGGTCGCCGTCGTCGCCGACCCCGGTGGTCTGCAGGCCCGGGTGCCGATCGGTATCGACCTGATCAACCTGGCACCGACCGCCGTCGCCGACGACACCGGTGTCGTCACGGGACCGACCACGCTGGCGCCCCTCGCGAACGACGTCGACCCCGACGGGGACGCGATCGGACTGGGCGACGTGCCGACGACGATCACCTTCCCGAACGGTGGCGCCGGCACGATCGAGCGGCTCGGGAACGGTCAGCTTCGGATCGACCCGAAGGCGGGCTACGGCCGGGCGACGTTCCAGTACACGATCGTCGACGCCCTCGGCGCCACGTCGCAGCCGGCGACCATCGCCGTCACGGTCAACGCGCCGCCTGTCGCCGACGACATGTCGGTCACCGTGCCCGCCGGCACGACCAGCACGGTTCGCCTGGCAGCGACCGACCCGGAGGGTGGGCCGCTCACGGCTGTGCTCGGCAACGAGCCGACGGCGCCGTTCACCGTCACCCTGACCGGCCTCGATCTCGAGGTCGTCGCACCAGGGGCCGAGGGCACGACCCGGACGCTCACCTACACCGTCACCGACAACCGCGGTGTCACCGACACCGGCACCATCACCCTCACCATCGGCCCGCCGCCGACGACGACCACGACGACCACGACGACGACCACCACCACGGTGCCGCCGACCACGACGACCACCGTGCCCCCGAGCACGACGTCGACGACACCGACGACGGTGCCCACGACGTCGTCGACGACACCGACGACGGTGCCGTGACGGCGAGGACGGAGCCGATCAGCGGCGCCGGATGCGGAGCGGGTGGTCGGTGCTGGTGAGGCAACGGCCGGTGTCGCAGTCGAACTTCCAGCCGTGCAGCGTGCACACGAGCACGTCGCCGTCGTCGCTCGACTCGATCTCGCCGAACACCGCCAGGTCGGCGTTGCGATGCGGGCAGCGACGCTGCACCACGTAGTCGCCGAGCTCGATCTCCGGTTCGGTCTCGGTCGGCGGGTTCAGCTTGCGGATCGCCTCGGCCTCGGTGCGGCGCATCCGCTCGACCGACAGCGACTTGAAGAAGTTGTAGAGGTATTCGTTGAAGTCGCCGGCGCGCCAGGCCGAGAACCGTGCCGACAGCAGCAGCGAGTTCGACCAGTCGACCGCCTTCTGCGCCGCCACCGTCTCGACGAGGGCGCGGGGGATCGTGAACCGGAACTCGTACTCCTCGCCGTCGAACGGGCGGACCTCGCCGTTCGGGAAATCGATCAGGATCTCGAGGTCGCCGGTGCGGATCAGACAGTTCGCCCCCACGGCGCCGCGCAAGGTGGGCGCCATGCGGAGCAGCGGTTCCCACCACGCCTTCAGGGTGGCGATCAGGTCGGTCGACGGCGGATTCCAGCTCGCCTTGAGGTCGTCGAGCCACGGTTTCCAGTCGGCCTGGTACTGCCGGAGGTACTGCTCCTTCTCGGAGAAGATCCGTTCGACGTCGTCGTCGGGCATCGGATGCGTGACCGTCACGTCGTCGGGGGTGATCTCGATCTCGGTGCCCGGGATCGCCAGGATGCCGTGGTGTCCGCCGTCGGCGAGGCGCTTCATGAACGAGCGCTGATCGGGGAAGATCGACAACTCGTCGCCCTCGATCACGTTGAGGTGCCACAGATCGTCGTCGAGGAACGCGGGCGGGCCGGCGCTCGGCACGACGTACCGCGGGTTCAGCGTGTCGACGTAGCGCATCGCCCGCGTGAACTGGCTCTCGACCTTGTTGTCGACGAGGGTGCGCATCATGTCGTCGGGGTACTCGTAGACCATCGGGTACCAGATGGCGCCCGAGTACTGGATCCAGTGCAGGTCGACCGGGCCGTGGGCGCCGAGTGCCGCCAGGTCGGTGGTGCGGCAGTCGTTCTGGTTGACGATGCGCGTCTTGCCGTCGGAGACGACCATCGCGGAGTCGCCGCCGGGGCCGTCGGTGATCGAGACCTCGGTGTGGATGGCGATCGTCAACCCTGGCGCGAGCTCCATCTCGACCTTGTCCTCGGTCCGGATGAAGTTGGTGAAGCCGAGTTTGGCGAGGGTGCGCTGCTGTTCCCGCGTCGGGTAGCCGGGGAGCAGGATCGGGATGTCGCGACGGAAGTGCTCGCGCAGGAACGGCTCGTCGTGGTGATCGGCGTGGAGGTGCGTGATGTAGAGGTAGTCGGCGTTCTCGATGCGCTCACGAAGATCGTCGGAGAGTTGGTCGTTCCGGGGGAACACGAACCACGAGCCGAAGAAGGCCGGGACGAACCACGGGTCGCAGACGATCGAGCCGGCCTCGGTCTCGATCAGGATCCCGGCATGGCCGATCGATGTCGCACGCATATGTCCCGGAAGGGTACCGAGCGCCCGGCCCGGCCCCCAGGGACCAGTGTCACCGATGCCCGAACGCGACGAAGGGGGCCGGACTCATCTCGTTGCGACCGACGAGATGACTCCGACCCCCTTCGAACGATCAGGCGACGGGCGGGTCGGTGTACTGCTGGCCGGCGCGCGAGACGTGCTCGGTCCAGGTGCCACCGTCCCAGTACCGCAGTTCGAAGCGGCCCGACGGGTCGGCGTACCAACCGGCGGGGGCCGCGTTCGAGGCGGCGGCCGGCTGGGCGGCAGCCTGTGCGGCGGGCTCGGCCGCCGGCTGCGCAGCAGGGGCCGGTTCGGGTGCCGGTTCGGCGGCGGGTTCCGGTGCCGGTTCGGCCGTGGCAGCGGCGGCAGCGCCGACGGCGCCCATCTCGGGCAGACCGGGCTCGCCGGCCGGTTCGTCGGCGGGAGCGGGCTCGGCGGCGGGTTCGGGCTGAGCTGCGGCGGCCGCCGCAGCGACGGCACCCGCTTCGGGCAGACCCGGTTCACCCGCCGGCGCCTCGGCCGGGGCGGGTTCGGGTGCCGGCTCGGTGGCGGGCTCGGGGGCAGCGACAGCGCCGGCGGTGCCGCTGTCGGTCGACTCCCCGGTCGCCTCACGCGCCAGGTACGCGGTGATCGTGGAGCCGGTGGGGACGATGCTGACGACATCCCAGCCATCGGCGGCCTTGTCGTTCAGTTGGCCGACGAGGGCGTCGGGGTCGTAGGTCGACACGCTGATCGAGGAGAACTCCTGCATGCGGCGAACCCTACTCACTCAGCGCAGGCCCTGCGGTGACGTCGCCCGCACCCGCCCCGACCGGCCTCGTCCGCCTTTCAGCAGGGGTTCAGCGGTAGGCCGAAGGTCTCTGCCGTTCGCGGAGCGTGGTCACCCATACTGGTGGGGTGCTCGAGACGATTGAACTCGTGACGGCGGTGCTGGCGTTGGTCGCCGGCCTCGGCGCGGTTGCGCTGGTCGTCGCGGTGCTCCTCGGTGATCGGCTCGCCTTCGCCCAACCGATCGTCGGCTGGGCCGATCGCCGCCGCAACGAGATGACGCTGGCCATCGCCGGTGTCGCCACACTCGGCAGCCTCTACTTCTCGGAGATCGCCGACTTCGTTCCGTGCCGGTTGTGCTGGTTCCAGCGGATCTTCATGTATCCGTTGGCGTTGATCGCCATCGTTGCGCTGATCCGTCGTGACCGTCAGGCGCGCTGGTCCGTCGTGCCGCTCGCCGTGATCGGCGCCGGCGTGTCGCTCTATCACTTCCTCATCGAGCAGGGCGTGTTGCCCGACTCCGATTCTTGCTCGCTCTTCGGCCCGGCCTGCTCCGAGGTCTGGTTCACGGAGTTCGGCTTCGTGACGCTCGCGTTCATGGCGCTGTGCGGCTTCGTCGCCATCGCCGTCATCAACCTGGTGCCCGCTCCGTCGGGCGCCGACTCCCTGGAGGACCCTTCGTGAACCGTTCCCCC
Organism: Ilumatobacter fluminis; assembly: GCF_004364865.1. NCBI lineage: Bacteria > Bacillati > Actinomycetota > Acidimicrobiia > Acidimicrobiales > Ilumatobacteraceae > Ilumatobacter > Ilumatobacter fluminis. The sequence goes on along the minus strand of NZ_SOAU01000001.1, from coordinate 4,056,484 downwards.
TTCGTCCGCCGATCGCTCGTGGTGGCCGGTGTGGCCACCGCCTTGCTCTTGACCGCCTGCGGCGGTGAGGACGAGCCGGTCGCCGACCCCGATCAGACCGTGGCGCCGTTCGACCCCGACGACACGGTGCCGGGTTCGCCCGACGCGACGATCCCCGCCGACCTCCCCGAGGAGTACGAGGGCGCGGTCGGTCCGGTCGAGGTCATCGGCGATCCGCTGCCGTACCTCGAGACCGATGTGATCGAGGACGACCCCGCCGTGGGGCAGCCGGCCCCGGTCGTGGTCGGACTCGACTTCGAGGGCAACCCGGTTCGGATCGACGCAGCCGAAGAGGGCCCCACGATGGTCGTGTTCGTGGCGCACTGGTGCCCGCACTGCAACGACGAGATCCCGGTGTTGAACGAGTTGCGCTACGAGGGCGCGTTCCCGGCGGATCTGAACATCGTCGGTGTCAGCACGGCGCCCCGTACCGACGGCAGCAACTTCCCGCCCGGCGAGTGGCTCGAGGAGAAGGACTGGCAGTGGCCGGTCATCGCCGATGGTGTCGACACGGAGTCGGGCACCTTCATCGCCGCTGATGCGTATGGCGTGAGCGGCTTCCCGTTCGTCACCCTGATCGACGAGGACGGCAACGTCGCCGCCCGCTGGTCGGGCGGTCGCGAAGGTGCCGACTTCCTCAGCGCCATCGACACGTACCTCGGCCTGAGCTGACCGACCAACGCCCACGCCCCGCCGCTCCCCGGCGGACTCCTAGTGGATTCAATCGCCTGTGCGTCCGGGGGTGTCGGTTCGGTCCGGACTCGTAGTGGATTTAATCGCCTTGGGGTCCACCGGTGGACTCCTGGTGGATTCAATCGCCTGTGCGTCCGGGGTGGGGTCGGTCGGTGAGGGCAACCGGGGCCGGAGAACGGGCGGGTGACGCCTAGCCTGGCGTGCCGTGAACGCCGCAGCCGAGCCCTCGTCAACGTCGACCTCCCCGAAGGTCGCGTTCTTCGGGCCGTTCGGCACGTTCACCGAGCAGGCGCTCCGCACCCAGGCCGACCTGTGCACCGGCGAGCAGGTGGCGCTCCGGACGGTTCCCGACGTGCTCGACGCCGTCTCGGCCGGCGAGGTCGACTTCGGCTTCGTGCCGATCGAGAACTCGATCGAGGGCATGGTCAACTTCACGATCGACGCCCTTGCGTTCGATCACGACCTGGTGATCCAGCGTGAGGTCGTGCTCGACATCCACATGTGTCTGGCGGCGCAGCCCGGCGTGCAGTTGGCCGACGTGACCGAGATCTTGTCGATCCCGGTGGCGACCGCGCAGTGCCACCGGTTCCTGCGGGAGCATCTCGGCGAGGCCGAGATCGTGTCGGCCGTCTCGACGGCGGGCGCCGCCAAGATGATCGCCGACGAGCCGACGCCGAACCGGGCGGCGATCGCCCCGCGGGTGGCAGCCGATCGGTACGGGCTCGAGGTGCTCGCCGAGAACATCGAGGACCACGAGGGCAACCAGACCCGCTTCGTCGTGGTCGCCAAGCAGGGCGTGCCGGCACCGACCGGACACGATCGCACCGGCCTCGTCGTGTACCAGCGTGCCGATGAGCCGGGCAGCCTGATCTCGATCCTGCAGGAGTTCGCCGCCCGCCGCATCAACCTGTCGAACCTGATCTCGCGTCCGACGAAGGACGGTGGGCTCGGTGACTACTGCTTCATCGTGATCGCCGAGGGTCACGTCGCCGACGGCCTGTTGGCCGACGCGATGCGGTCGCTGCACGCGAAGCAGGGTGCGGTCAAGTTCTTCGGGTCCTGGCCCCGCGCCGACGCCGACGTGGAGGCGGCGGTCGCCGAGAGCGGCGAACGCTGGCAGCGAGCCGATGCCTGGCTCGAGGGCATCCGCCACGACATCGGCTGACCCCCGTCGGGTCTGACACGATGGCGGGATGACCGCTGCTCCTGTTTCCGTCGTCACCGGTGCCAACTCGGGGATCGGGCGGGCGACCGCCCTCCACCTCGCCGAGCAGGGTCACGTCGTGTACGGCACCGTCCGTTCGAGTGCGCGGGCGGGGAAGTTGCTCGACGCCGCAGAGGAACGTGGCGTCGGTGTCGAGCTGGTCGAGCTCGACATCGCCGACGACCGGTCGGTGCGTGATGGCTTCGCCGAGGTGCTGCAGCGGGCGGGCCACGTCGACCACCTCGTCAACAATGCGGGTGTCGGTGGCAACGCAGCGGTCGAGGAGATGTCAAGTGAGCGGCTGCTCGATGTCGTCAACATCGACGTGATGGGGGCGATCCGGTGCACGCAGGCCGTCTTGCCCCAGATGCGCGAGCGGGGGAACGGGACGATCGTGAACGTGACGTCGGTCGCCGGGCGCATCGGCGCCATCGCGCAAGGACCGTACGTGGCGGCGAAGTGGGCGCTCGAAGGACTGAGTGAGCAGTTGGCGATCGAGGTCGCACCGTTCGGGGTGCGGGTCGCGATCATCGAGCCCGGCGTCACGAAGTCGTCGATCTTCGGCAAGAACACCGACGCGCCGAACGAGACCGGCGCGTATGAAGAGCAGTACGCCCGCATGCTGCAGATGTACGCCGCCGGCTACCTGCATGCCTCCGACGCGACCGAGGTCGCCGAGGTGATCCACCACGCGATCCACACCGACGAGCCGAAGCTGCGCTACCCGGTGAGTTGGGGCGGAGTCGGGATCACCAGCGGTCGGGCTGCGATGACCGACGAGGAGTGGGTGGCGATGGGTCGGATCGAGACGCTCGACGAGTACATCGTCGAGTTCGGTCGGCGCTTCGGGATCGACATCAGCACCTGACGGATGTGACAGATGGGCCCGACCCCATCCGGGTTCAGGCGGCTTCGGCGATGATCCGCTCGAGGGGGCGGTTCGTGCGAACCGACATCTCGAAGATGCGCTCGGCTTCTTCGTAGCCGAGCTGCGGGACAAGCTGGGCTGCCACGTCGACCTCGTTGTCGTCGAACCGGATGATCGGCTCCTGGGGCTGCATCTGCTGCTGCATGAGTGGCGAGTACCCGTGCGCGTGCGCGTCAAACCGACGACGTCGATCGGCCACGTCGATCCGGGGAGTGGATTGGGTCGGTCGCGGCGCGGGTAGTCACCGCGGTGTCCACCCCTCGACCTCACTGGAGGACCTACCCATGGAACGTTCACTCGACGGGCGCCGCGTCGCCTTTCTGACCGCCAACGAAGGTGTCGAGCAGATCGAACTCACCTCACCCTGGAAGGCCGTGCAGGACGCCGGTGGCGAACCCGTGCATCTCGCCCCGGAGAAGGGAGACGTGCAGGGCTTCGATCACCTCGACAAGGCGGACGTGTTCGAAGCGACCACCGCCGTCAAGAACGCGAGCGCCGGCGACTTCGACGCACTCGTCCTGCCGGGCGGCGTCGCCAACCCCGATCAGCTCCGAACCGACGCAGACGCGATCTCGTTCATCCGATCGTTCGTCGACCAGGGCAAACCGATCGCCGTCATCTGCCACGGACCGTGGACGCTCGTCGAGGCGAAGGTCGTCGCCGGGCGAACGCTCACGAGCTGGCCGAGCCTCCGCACCGACATTGAGAACGCAGGCGGTACCTGGGTCGACCAGGAGGTCGTGGTGTCCGAAGACGGACCGAACACGATCGTGTCCAGCCGCAACCCCGACGACCTGCCGGCGTTCGAGTCGGCGATGGTCGACGTGTTCGCCAAGGTGCGCACGTCATGAGCGACTGGAGTGAGCAGGGCGCGATTCCCGTCGAGGATGCTGCGGTGCCGAACCCGCCAACTGTCGACGAGGTGATGGAGGAACAGCGTCGTCGCGACGATCTGCCGGACCCGTCCGACGACCCGCAGCATCAGCAGGTCGTCGACGACGAGGAGGCTGCGTTGGCCGACCAGGCGGTGGCGAACGACGCGCCACCCGAGGCGCGGCCCGACATCGGCTGACGCTGCCGGCCGCCCGGGAGCCGGTCCGGTCGATCCGGACTACCATGACCCGACAGCAATGAACCTGACGGCACCCCCTCGCGGCCCGGAACCGACGGGCGAGCGGCCTCGTCGCCGCCACAAAATGACGCGCGCGCCCCAGCCGGTGGCGGCCGATGTGTATCGGCGTCGACGGCTCACCGTCGCTGCCGGGCTGATCGCCGTCCTGGTGCTCGGCATCGTCGCCGTGCAGCAGGTTCGGGGCGGCTCCTCGGAGGCGGCCCCGACTCCGACCGCGGCGCCGCTCCCGGTCGAGACGGCCCCACCGACCACGGTGGCCGCCGAGCAGATCGAGCCGGCCGCGTGCATGCTCGAGGTGCCCGAGGTGGCGGTCGGCGACACCGGCACCGACGTCGAGTGCGCACAGCGGGCGTTGCGAGCCGCCGGCGTGATGGATTCGGAGGTGACCGGCACGTTCGACTCGGTCACACAGGCTGCGACGCGGTCGTTCCAGGCCGAGGTCGGTCTGTACGTCGACGGCATCATCGGGAAGAACACGGCGACCGAGCTCGGCATCTGGCCGGGCGCCGATTCGTTCATCGTGCGCACGCCGGCACCGCCCGAGGGGGCGGTCGACCTGATCGGCATGCCGCTGTCGTCGGTGGCGTCGGCCGGCGACGACGCACCACCATTGCCCGACGGTGCTTCGGTGGCGTCGGGCAAGCGGGTGGTCTACGACCGTGCCGGTCAGCGGGTGTGGGCGATCGACGACGAGGAGCGCATCGTGCGTAGCTACCTCGTGTCGGGCAGCCAGTTCCGCAACGAGGTGCCGGGCATCCACACCGTGTACTCGAAGTCGGAGATGGCGCTCGGGTGGGACCTGCAGGCCGATCTGCCCTACATGGTGCGGTACACCCAGACCGAACGGGGCCACATCGGCTTCCACGCGATCCCGTCGTGGAACGACACGGGCGAGGCGTTGCAGACCGAGGACGAACTCGGTCAGAAGTTGTCCGGCGGATGCACCCGCCAGGCGCTGCTCGACGCCCAGTTCATGTACCAGTTCGCCGACGTCGGCACCACCGTCATCGTCCTCTGACCCGGCGAGGTGTGCCGGCGTGGTGTGCCGGCGGCCGGTTCGGCCGTCAGGTCGTCGTCGGTGCCGGTTCGTCCCGCAGCCGCTCTGCGGGCAGGTTGCGGGTCATGAAGAGGGCGCCGAGTGCGATCATCGCGGCGACGAGCAGACCGACCTTGAGGGCGTCGAGCTGCGCCTGTTCGTAGCCGGCCACGATCTCGTCGGTGGTCGCTGCGTCGACACCGGCGTCCCGGAGACCCGTCTCGACGAGCTCCGATGCCACGAAGCTGGCCTGCTCGTTGACCGAGATTTCGACCGCGTCGGTGATCTCGGCGGGCACCGCCTCGTTGCTCTCGATGTTGTCGACGAAGGCCACGACGAGCGCCCCGATGACGATCGCGCCGATGAGGGCGGTGCCGAGGGCCGAACCGAGCTGCTGCGCCGTGTACTGGAGCCCGCCGGCCTCACCGCGGTCGGCGACCTCGACCGACGACTGGATCACGTTGCCGAGCTGCGAGGCGATCAGCCCCATCCCGATGCCGAGTACCACGAGCGCGACCGACACACCGACGTCGTCGAGTTCGGGGTTGATGCGGCCGAGCAGCAGGAACGCCGCCAAAACGAGCGTGACGAACCCGGCCTGCACGATGCGGCGCGGTGGGAAACGCTTGGCGAGTGCCGGGCCGCTCATCGAGGTGATCAGCATCGCGATCGAGATCGGCAGCATGCGGATACCGGTCTCGAGAGCGTCGAAGCCGAGCACGATCTGGAAGTAGAGCGGCAGGGTGAAGAAGATGCCGAGCAGGATCACGCTCTGGGCCAGGAACGAGCCGAGTCCGGAACGGAGCGGGAGGATCTCGAGCAGTTCGAGCTTGACGAGCGGGTCGTTGCCGCTGCGTTCTCGGTGCTCCTGCCAGCGGGCGAACGCCCACAGGACGATGAGGCCACCGACGAGGAGGAACGGGGTGATCGAGAACCCGAACGGGGTGACGGGCGAGTTCTTCGGCCGGATCCAGCCCCAGTCGCTCGACTGCAGCGCGGCGACGACGATCATGCCGAGGCCGAGCGCCGTGAGGATCGCACCGAGGATGTCGAGCTTGGGCTTCTTGGCGACCGGAGCGTCGCTGATCAGGCCGATCATCGACACGATGACGATGGCGATGATGACCTCGCCGACGAAGACCCAACGCCACGACAGCTCGGCGGTGAAGTAGCCGCCAATGATCGGGCCGACCGCGATGCCGGCACCGGCCACACCGCCGATGACGCCGAACGCCGCGACACGATCCTTGGTGTCGGTGTAGTTGGAGGCGACGAGCGCGACGAGTGCCGGCAGCACCAGTGCAGCGCCGACACCTTCGAGGATCGACCAGCCGACGAGCAGCGAGCCGACGCTCCACGACGCAGCGGTCAGGGCAGAACCGGAGGCGTAGATGATGTGGCCGATGGCGAACGCCCGGCGCCGACCGAGGATGTCGCCGATCTTGCCGCCGGTGATCATCAGCATCGCCATCGTGAGGGCGTAGAAGGTGATGACGCCCTGGATCGTGGTGACGGTGGTGTCGAAGTCATCGACCAGCTGGCTGATCGAGACGTTCATCACCGCCTGGTCGATCACCATCAAGAACTGCGCCAACGACAACACGATCAGCGGTCCCCATTTACCCATCACCGTTCCTCCGTCCTCCCGCCGCCGGAGAGACTACGACAGCGCACGTGCGTCATCGAACGTTCTCCCCGGCCGGACGTGCACCGATCTAGCTCCATCGACTGCGGCCTCGACCGAGGTCGCCCGTTCGCCCCGCTTCGCTCGAGGACTTTCTGGGATTTCTTCGCCGGGAAGGCCTGGAATCGGGAAACCCTGTCACACCCCTTCGTCATGATGGGGTGTATGAGTTCTCCCGACCCCGCAGCCGAGTTGGCGGCGATCTTCGCGGTCGATGTCGCTGCGGCCGACCCGACTGGTTGCGCGACGGTGTTGGGTGCGACTCGTCGCCTGCGGGGGTTCATCGATCAGGTCGAAGCGGGTGTGACCCGCCGGATGATCGAGTTGCACGAACAACAAGGCGCAGCACCGGCTGCCGATGTGCACGCGCAGACCGGTGGTGTGTCGTCGGCGGAGGGGAAGCGGAAGGAGCGTCGGTCGAAGACGTTGGATGAGGCGCCGTCGTTCGAAGACGCGTTGGGTGCCGGTGAGATCGGCGCCGAGCACGTCGACGCCCTCGCGAACGCGACGGCGAAGCTCGACGATGACGTCAAGAATCAGCTCCTCGACCGTGAAGCCGATTTGTTGGATGATGCGATGCGTCTGTCGCCGGAGGAGTTCGGTCGGTCGGTGCGTGATCTGGCTCGGGTGATCGAGCGTGACAACGGGATCGAGCGTGCGACGAGGCAGCGCAAGAGCACGTTTCTGTCCCGCAAGACGAATACCGCCACCGAGCTAGTCGAAGGACGATTCGCGTTCCACCCGGAGTTGGCGTCGAAGGTGTTCGGTCCCGTCGACCGACACGTGTCGACGCTGATCAAGGAAGGTGCGGCTGCTGGTGATCCGGAGTGTGTCGACCGCAGCGTCGATCGGAACCGGCTGGCAGCCGAAGCGCTCGGTGAGCTGGTCGCGTCGGGGAACCAGCACCTGCATCCCGGCACCGGCGATGTGACCGTGATTGCCGACGCCACGGCGTTGGTGACCGGCGAGATCTCCGACGACACCGTGTGCGAAACCGGTGACGGCAACGCGGTCCCACCGGCTGCGGTGTCGCGGATGATCTGCAACGGGCAGGTCACCCCGATCCTGGTCGACGCCGATCGGGTCCCACTCGCGGCTGGGCGGACGGTGCGTCACGCGAACCGGGCCCAACGGCGAGCACTGCGGGCGATGTATCGCACCTGTGGGTTCGGAGACTGCGACGTGGCATTCGATCGGTGCGAGATGCATCACATCGTCCCCTGGGAACACGGTGGGAGTACCGATCTCGACAACCTGATCCCGCTCTGCTCACGACATCACCACGTTGTCCACGAAGGCGGCTGGACACTCGAACTCACCGACGATCGAACGCTCACGGTCCGGCAACCCGACGGCCAGGTGTTCACGGTCAGCGAACCGGATGTGCCGCCACAGCGGCGCCGACGGCGAACGGTCGACGAACAGGAACCGGCACCGGAACGGGTGCGGGAGCGACAACCCGCAGCGTGACGCGCGCCGCCCGACCCCGAGTCCATCGAATCGAGAACCGACCGATCGACCCCGGCCCTCGGCCGGGCGGCGGCGCGCCCCTGCGTTTTGATCACCGCCACTCGACGGCCGACGAGACCCGACGAGGTCCGTGTCGATCAGCGCCGACAGAGGCCTGAGCCTGGCGGAACGGGAGGGATTCGAACCCTCGGAGCCTTGCGGCTCGTCCGCTTTCAAGGCGGGTGCAATCGTCCACTCTGCCACCGTTCCGTCGTCGAATCTATCGAAGGGTCGGCCTCCGACCAGCCCGAACGCGGACATTCGGGTTAGCCCCATGGACCCCGAGGGCACGCGGCGCGACGATCGAACCAGATCGAATCCCCTGCACGAAAGGAGCGGCCATGCCCCGCCGAGACAACCCCCTGTACCGAGACACCAGCGATCAGAAGATCGCCGGCGTCTGCTCCGGTCTCGCCCGATACTTCGACCTCGACACGACCCTCGTCCGTGTCGTCTTCGTCGCCCTGCTGGTGTTCGGCGGCTGGTCGCTCGTCGCCTACCTGCTGCTGTGGTGGCTGATCGATCCGGCGCCCGCCGGCACGTGGGCCGCACCGGCCGCCGGCGATGTCATCGCCGCCGACGCCGCCGAGTCGACCGAGTCGGAGCCGCCCGCCGCCTGACCGGAGACGGACGGATCGTGCGGTCGAATTTCGATCCGCCCCACCTTCCCGTAGACTCCCACCGTCCTGGAGAGGTGCCAGAGCGGCCGAATGGGAGTCCCTGCTAAGGACTTGACCTCTTTTCGGGGTCCGTGGGTTCAAATCCCACCCTCTCCGCGGGAGCGATGAGCCGGGCGAACAGCCCGGCTCATCGCCGTTTTCGCCCCACCACCGCCCGTCAGCCCTGCGGCGCCGCCGGGTCAGAACTGGGTAAGAATCCGCTCGGCCACCGACGACGGGAAGCCCTGGCCCGCACACTGGCCGGATGACCGATGCGGCGGCCCACCTCCTCGTCGTCGACGACGACGCCGCACTCCGAGACTCGCTCGACACTGCGCTCGGCTACGAGGGCTACCGCATCACGACCGCCCGCGACGGCGCCGCCGCCCTCGACGCGCTCTCGTCCACGGCGTTCGACCTCGTCGTGCTCGACATCGGCCTCCCGAACGTCGACGGGTTGAGCGTCTGTCGGACCCTTCGCCACGGCGGTGACCGGACCCCCGTCCTCCTCCTCACCGCACGTGGCGCCACGAACGACCGCGTCGACGGACTCGACGCGGGCGCCGACGACTACGTGGTGAAACCGTTCGCGCTCGACGAACTGTTCGCCCGCGTCCGTGCGTTGCTGCGCCGTTCGGCGCCGATCGAGGGCGGAACCGTCCGCGTCGGCGCCCTCGTCGTCGACACGGTCGCCCGACGCGCCACGGTCGGCGGTCGATCGGTCGATCTGACGAAGACCGAGTTCGATCTGCTCGCCTTCCTCACCGAGCAGCGGGGCAAGGTCCTGACCCGGAGCGAGATCTACGAACGCATCTGGGGGTACGACTTCGACACCGGCTCACGGTCGCTCGACGTCTACGTCAGCTACCTCCGATCCAAACTCGAGGCCGGGGGAGAAGCTCGCCTGATCCAGACCGTGCGAGGGGTCGGGTTCGTCATGCGGCAGGAGCCGTGATGGGCCGTCGCACGGCGCCGCTCTCCCGGGTCGTTGCGGTCGCCATCGGCGCCACGGTCGCCGTGGCGATGCTGATCGGCGGTCTCCTCACCGACCGCGTCGTCCGGGCCGAGCAGTACGGGGCAGTCGACGACTTCCTGGTCGCCAGCACCGACCGGCCGTTGCCGCCTCCCGACGACGAACGACCGACCGAGATCCCGGAGGGTGACGAAGGCGTGATCCGGGCCTTCACGTCCCGGGTGACCGACGACATCGCGATCAGGATCGTGTCGGACGATGGTGAGCTGCTGACCCCGACCGACGGCGTCCAGCTGCCCGACCCGCCCGCCGATTCGACCGACGGCGAACTCCGAACCGTGACCGTCGACGGCGACCGGTACCGGGTGATCACGACCACGACCGAGTGGGGCGCCGAGGTCCAGATCGGTCGGAACCTCGACGAGGCCGACACCACGGTCGCGTCGATCAGGCGGTGGTTGCTCGCCGCCGGGGTGGTCGCGACGGCGATCGCGTTCGGCATCGGGTGGTGGTGGTCACGCCGCATCGCCCGGCCGATCGTGCGCCTCGCGGAGACGGCCGATGGCGTCGCCGAGCGAGGTGAGATCGACCGCCGTTCGGCAACACTGCCCGACGGGCCGACGATCGCCGAGGTGGAACGGTTGCGTTCGAGCTTCACCTCGATGCTCGACGCGCTCGCCGCGTCGAGCGATCGGCAGCGGCGGCTGGTCGCCGACGCCAGCCACGAACTCCGCACGCCACTGACGGTGTTGCGGACCAACGCCGAACTCGCCGCCTCCGACCGGCTGACGCCCGACCACCGTCGCCGCGCCCTCGGGTTGATCGTCGCCGAGGTCGACGAGTTATCCGACCTCACCGACGAGTTGGTCGAGCTCGCGAGCGACCATCGCCGAGCCGAGTCCGAGGCCGTCGTCGACGCCGTTGCCGTGGTCGAGGCGGTCGCCGACCGGGCGACGGCTCGGACCGGGCGGACAGTCGAGGTGACGGCTCCCGAACCGGTGCGATGGCGGTGCCAACCCGGCCGCATCGACCGAGCGGTGTGGAACCTCGTCGACAACGCCCTGAAGTTCTCGCCCGACGCCACGCCGATCGAGATCCGGCTGGTCGGTGACCGCGTCGAGGTGCTCGACAGCGGGATGGGGATCGGCACCGACGAACTCGAACAGGTCTTCGAACGGTTCCACCGGTCCGACGAGGCGCGTGGGATGCGGGGCTCCGGGCTGGGCCTGTCGATCGTCGCCCAGGTCGCCACCGACCACGGCGGTACCGCCGACGCGGCGAGACGCCAGGACGGACCGGGCGTCGTGGTCGGCTTCACCGTCGCCGCCGACCGGGTGTCCTGACCCGCCCAACCCGATCCAACAGTGCCGGCCCGACCGTGCCGACCCGCCAGTTCTGACTGTCCCTTACGGTCGGTCTAACAGTGCTCTCACCCACGACCCCGAACGTGGCCGCATGCAGCGTTCACCACTCCGGAACTGGGCCGCAGGTGCGGCGACCATCGGGCTCGTCGGTCTCACATCCGCCTGTGGCGGGTCGAGCGAGGCGGCCGACACGGGCAGCGACGAGATCGCGTCCCTCGTCGACGACACCGACCAGACCGTCACCGACGGCTCCGACACCGGCGGCACCGCCGACATCGACATCGACGAGGCGGCCCTCGAGTTCTCCGAATGTCTGCGAGGTGAAGGGCTCGACGTGCCCGACATCGGCGTCGACGCCGACGGCAACATCAACCTGCGTGACGCCTTCGCCGAGGCCGGACCCGGCCAGGACGGTTTCCGTGAGGCGATGGAGGTCTGCGGCGAGATCCTCGAAGGCGTGGCCTTCGGCGGCGGAGCGGGCGGTGCCCGTGACGACTCGGCCATCGCCGACGCCTTCCTCGAACTCACGGAGTGCATCCGTGCCGAAGGCTTCGAGGACATTCCCGACCTGACGTTCCAGGCGCCCGGCGGACGGCCCGGCGCAGACGGTGAAGCCCCCGAGCCGCCCGCCGACGGTGAAGCCCCCGAGCCCGGCCAGGGACGCGGGCAGGGCGAGTTCGGCGATCGGACGTCGCAGATCGCCACCCAGCTCGAACTCGACCCCGACGACCCCGAGGTGATCGCGGCGCTCGACGAATGCATGCCCATCCTCGACGATGCACTCGGCGGCTTCGGCGGAGCCGGCGGTGGTCAAGCCGCCGAGGAGGGCTGACCGATGACGACCGATTTCGACATCACGACGGCCGACGAGCTCGAACGCTCGCTCCACGAGCGCCGCAACGGTGACGGTGGCCAAGGCACAGCTCCACTCGTCGTCGAGGCCCGTCCGAAACGCCGCTGGCCGTGGCTCGTGGCCGGCCTGGCGGTCGGTGCCGGCGGCGTGCTCGTCGCCGAACCGCTCCTGAACGGTGAGAGCGACGGCGAGGTCGTCGTCGCCGAGCCCACCGCCCTCACGACCGCATCGGTCCAGGTGACCGACCTGGTCGAAGAAGTCGAGTGGGACGGCGAACTCGCCGCCGGCGAGACGATCGATGCCGCCTTCGCCTCGTCGAGCACATCGACCGACCAGGCCGGTGCCGAATCCGCCGGCGGCACCATCACCGGTGTGCCCGAGGTCGGCGACACGATCGAACGGGGCGACGTCGTCGCCTGGGTCGACGATCTCCCGGTCGTCGCGTTCTACGGCGACATCCCGATGTGGCGCGACCTCGCCGAGGGAGACGAGGGTGAGGACGTTCGCCAACTCGAAGCCAACCTCGTCCGGCTCGGCTACGACCTCGACGACGACGTCGTCATCGACACCGAGTTCGACAGCGACACCGAGACGATGGTCGAGGCCTGGCAGGAAGACGTCGGCCGAGAGGAAACCGGCGTCGTCGCGGCGAGCGACCTCGTCGTGCTCCCCGGACCGTCCGACGTCGTGTCGGTGCCGGCCGTCGGAGCGTCGACCAGCGGCGAAACCATCGTCCAACTCGAAGCGCCCGCCGTGCGCGTCGACGTGGTGGCCGGGCGGCCCGACGCCGACGACGACGCCGGCATCATCGATTCGCTCGCCGAGGTCGGTACCCGCATCGAACACGGATCGGTCCTGATGACCGTCGACGGCAGCGAGGTGATCGCGGTCGTCGAGGTTTCTCCCGAGACCGAGACGGTGCTGGCCGCACTGAACGACGACGATCTCGAAGAACTGGAAGCCGTTCTTGCGTTCATGGGCTACGACACCACCGGCACCCTGGTGGTCGACGGCGAGGTCGACGAGGGCACCACGGCCGCGATCCAGGCATGGCAGACCGACGCCGGCCTGCCCGCCACCGGATCGATCGATCCCGCCGACTACGTCGTGCTTGACGGCATCGGCGACGCCGCCTACTCCGTCAGCGAGCAGTATCTCGAGGTCGGCGACGAACTCGACGACAGCGAGATCGTCCTCGCCCTCGCAACCCCGACACTCACCGTCACCGCCGATATCGCCGTCGGCTCGATCGACGAGTTCGCCGTCGGCGACCTGGTCACGGTCGAGCAACTCGACGAGTCGACGTTCGACGCTGCCGTGATCAGCATCGCCGACATCGCGACACCGGGCGGCGCCGACGCCGGCCCCACGATCGCCGTCGAGTTCGAGGTGGTCAGCGAGCCGGACGAGTTCGTGAGTGGATCGGTCCTGATCGTCACCGAGTCGTCCCGGATCGACGGAGCAACGGTCGTGCCGACACGGGCACTGATCGCACTCCGCGAAGGCGGCTACGCCGTCGAGCGGCAACTCGCCGACGGGTCGACCGAACTGATCGGCGTCGAGATCGGCACCTTCGACGACGGCCTCGTCGAGGTCGTGTCGAGCACGGCCGACCTGAACGAGGGCGACGATCTGGTGGTGCCTGCATGAGCGCACACGCACTCGAACTGGTCGACGTCGTGAAGTCGTACGCGGGCACCCCGCCGGTCGTGGCGCTCGACCACGTGTCGCTCGCCGTTCCGCATGGCGACATGCTCGCCATCGTCGGTCCGTCGGGGTCGGGTAAGTCGACCATGCTCCACGTGATGGGCACCCTGGATCGGCCCACCTCGGGGTCGGTGCGGATCGGGGGCATCGAGACCGCCCGGTTGTCCGACCGGAAGCTCAGCGCGGTCCGGTCTCACGAGATCGGCTTCGTCTTCCAGCAGTTCTTCCTCCTCCCGGGGGCCAGCGCGCTCGACAACGTCGCCAACGGCCTCCTGTACAGCGGTGTTCCCCGTCGGATGCGGCGCCAGCGTGCGGCCGAGTCACTGGCTCGCGTGGGGCTCGCCCACCGACTGCACCACGTGCCGAACGAGTTGTCGGGCGGCGAGCGTCAGCGCGTCGCCGTCGCACGCTCGCTCGTGCAGGATCCGACGATCGTCCTCGCCGACGAGCCGACCGGCAACCTCGACAGCCGTTCGAGCGCAGCGGTGATGGAGTTGCTCCACAGCCTTCACGACGAGGGCCGCACCATCGTCGTGATCACCCACGACCGCGAGATCGCACGATCGCTCCCGCGCCGTGTGGAGATGCGCGACGGCCACCTCTCCGAACTCGACGATGCCGATCTCGAACCGGTGGGGGCATCGTGACCGCCACGATCGAACACCCGAAGCGTGCATCGGTGCCGCCGAGCCGGTTCCGGCCCGCCGACGTGATCGGCGTCGCCACCGACGGCCTCACCCATCGCAAGGTCCGCACCGTCCTGTCCGCCGTCGGTATCACGATCGGCATCGCGGCGATGGTCGCCGTTCTCGGCCTGTCCGAATCGAGCCGCGCCGACCTCAGCAACCAGATCGAGGAACTGGGCACCAACCTGCTCACGGTCGAGGCCACCACCGGACTCGGTGCCGGCGATGCCAGCCTGCCCGACGACGCCGCCGCCAAGCTCGGTGTCATCGGTCCCGTCGAGGTCGTCGCCGACGTGGTGACGCTCGACGAGTTGCCGCTGCGCAACGACGTCATGAGCGACAACGAGACCAAGGGTCTCAGCGCCGTGGCCGCCGACACCGACCTGCTCGACACCCTCCGGGCCGAGGTGGCCGTCGGCCGCTGGCTCGACGACACGACGTCGACCGTCCCGACGGTCGTGCTCGGGTCGGTGGCCGCCGAGCGGCTCGCGATCGATGACGTCGACGACGGTGCGATGATCACGATCGGCGACGAGTGGTTCACCGTGATCGGCATCCTCGACGAGTTCCCCATGTCGGAGAACCTCGACCGGTCGGTGTTCATCGGCCGTGACGTCGCCGCCGACGTGTTCGAGTCCGAGTTGAATCCGAGCGTGATCTACGTGCGCACCGACCCCGAGTCGGTCGACGACGTGCGTGCGGTCGCCGCCGCCACCGCCGATCCGCAGAGCCCCGACGAGGTGTCGATTTCCCGCCCGACCGATGCGCTCGAGGCGCAGGAGGCCGCCGACAGCGCGTTCACCTCGCTGTTCCTCGGACTGGGCGCCGTCGCCCTGCTCGTCGGGGGCATCGGTATCGCCAACGTCATGGTGATCGCCGTGATCGAGCGCCGGAACGAGATCGGCCTGCGCCGAGCGCTCGGCGCCACCCGTGCCCACATCCGCCGCCAGTTCCTGGTCGAGGCGCTCCTCCTGTCGAGCCTCGGCGGGGCCGCCGGCGTCGGGCTCGGCGCCGCGGTGACCGCGCTCTACGCCGACATCGAAGGCTGGGAGGTCGTGATCCCCCCGATTGCGCTGATCGGTGGCTTCGCCGCCGCCGTCGCCATCGGCGCACTGGCCGGTCTGTACCCGGCGATGCGGGCCGCCCGCCTCGCCCCCACCGAAGCACTGAGGTCGTGACCATGCAGCATCGAAGCATCACCCGCTGGATCGGCCGCTCGCTCGGACTCATCCTCGCAGCGGTCGTCGTCGTCGCCGGCGTCGTCGGTTTCCTCCGCTGGAGGGAGTCAGCCCGCGACGACGACGCCGAGGTCGCCGTCGACGAGGAAGCTCCGTCAATCTCGGAGGCATCGGTCCGCACGCTCGACGAGTCGTACGACGCCGAAGGCTCACTGGTGTACCAGGCGGCGGTCGACGTGTCGTCGCCCGTCTCGGGCACCGTGCTCCAGATCGCGTCGCCCGGGGACCTGCCCTCCCCGGGCGACGTCATCGCCAGAGTCGACGACACCGCCGTCGTCTGGCTCGACGGCGAGCTCCCCGCCTGGCGCTCGCTGACGATCGGCGACGAAGGCACCGACGTCGAACAGCTCGAGACCGCGCTGGTAGCGCTCGGGTTCGACGACTTCGACGTCACCGTCGACGAGGAGTACACGTGGGCGACCTCGCAGATGGTCGAGGCCTGGCAGGAGTCGATCGGTGTCGAACCGACCGGCGACGTCGAGCTCGGCACGGTCGTGTTCGCGGCGGGCAACACCCGCATCGCCTCGACGTCGGTCGCGGTGGGTGACGCCGCCGACGGCGTCCTCCTGTCGGTCGGGACCGACGAGCGTGTCGTCACGTTCGACGCCGCACCTGCGGATGCCGTTCATCTCGACGTCGGCACTGCGGTTGCGGTGTCGTTGCCCGACGGCGGCGACACCACCGCGATCGTCGAGTCGATCGACGAGGGCGCCGACACGTGGTCGGTGACCGCCGCCGTCGACGCGACGATCGAGCTGCCCGAACGGGACACACTCGACGTCGACGTGTCGTGGGACGTCACGATCGCCGCCGACGTCGTCACCATTCCGAGCAGCGGTCTGCTGCGGTTGGACGACGGCACTTACGTCGTCGACGTCGTGGACGACGACGGCTCGCTCGACCGCCGCGTCGTCTCGACCGGAGCGTCGGTCGGCACCCGAACCGTCGTCGAGTCCGGCCTCGCCCCGGGCGACCAGATCATCGTCCTCTGATCAGGCGGTCCGGTTTCCGCCCTGGCTGCGTTGACATCACCCGCTCGCAGCCCGGAGGCTGCTCGGGGTTCGTCTGCCTTGCCAGGACGAAAACCGATCCCGCCTGATGAGAGAAGAATCGGGCATGGGGCCCGGGGTGCGGCGACCGGTCAGTGCCAGGGTTGGTCGAAGGTGTCGCTGGCGGCCATGTCGCCGGGACCCTTGCGGGTGATCGGGCCGTGTCCCCGGCCGACCGGGTACCCGATCGGCACGAGCGCAGCGGTGCCCCACGAGTCGGGGATGTCGAGGAGCGCTTTCACCTCGTCCTCCCGCAGGCAGTGGAGGGTCGTGAGGGTACACCCGAGCCCTTCGGCGACGCAGGCCAACATCGCGTTCTGCACGGCCGGATACACCGAACCGCCGCCGACGATGCTCACCCGGTCGAGCTTCGCATCGGTGATCGCCATCGCCGCCGGGTTCGCACAGAACACCAGGATCGCCGGCGCCTCGTGCAGGTGGTCGGCGAGGTGATCGCCCGCCGCAGCGACGCGGCGCCATGGATCGACGACCTCGTCGGGCTGGCCCTCGAGCCGCTTCATGAAGCCGGCCACGTATCGCTGCCACTCGGGTCGGTAGATCTCCTGCAACCCGGCCTTCCTCGCCGGGTCGGTCACCACGATCACCTTCCACGGCTGCTGGTTGCCGCCGGTCGGTGCCCAGCACGCCGCCTGCAGGACTCGTTCGAGCACCTCGCTCGGGATCGGGTCGGGCTTCAACTTCCTCACCGCCCGCAAGGTGCTCATCGCTTCGTACAGATCGATCGCCGGAGGAGTCACGCCCCGCAGCGTAGGACGTGCGCCGTCCCGGTTCAGCTGCCGGGCGAGCCGTACAGGCCGGGGCCGTCGACCTCGACCTGCTGCAGGAAGCGGCGGGCTGAGGCGTACGACTGCTCCATCAACTCGGCAGTGTGCTCGAAGTCGAGCGGCGAGATCAGCTGCGCGGCGGGCCCGGGCAGGTAGACGACCGGCACCTCCGAGGCGATGATCGGCGCCTCCATCGCCGCCTGCGACCGCATTCGCACGATCGCCGTGACCAGCAAGATGTCGGTCATCGTGTCGAGCGACTCCGACAGCTGGCCCGGGAACGTGCAGTCGAGCACGACGAGCGACTTGGCACCCATCTGCACCGCCTGCGTCATGGGGACGTTCGCCACGACGCCGCCGTCGTATAGCCGACGACCGCCGTGCTCGACCAGCGGGAAGATGCCGGGGATCGCGGCGCTCGCCAACAGGGCCGGTTCGAGATCACCCTCCCGGATGGTGACCGGCAGGGCCGTCGACACGTCGGTCGACACCGCGCCGAACGGCAGTGCCAGGTCGTCGAACGATCGGATCGGGCCGAGGAAGTCCTCGATCAGCCCGGCGAGCGCCGTGTTGCCGTAGAGGTAGGTCTTCGACCGTTGCAGGTTCCGGACCTGGCTGAACCACCCGCCCGGGAAGATCTGCTCCTTGCGCACTCGCGTCCAGAGGTGGGAGAGGCGGGTCGCCGCCCCGGCCGGGTCGAGCGCGAGCACGGCACCGTTGAGCGACCCCACCGACGTGCCGACGACGAGGTCGGGCCGGGCGTCGTGCTCGGCGAGCGCCTGCAGCATGCCGACCTGCATGGCGCCGAGGCTGCCGCCTCCGCCCAGCACGTACCCGATCGGTCGAGGCAGGTTCTCCAACACGCCACCATGATGCACCAACCGTGTCAGACTCGCCGGATGGCCGACTTCGAGATGGGGACCGAACAACGCGAGGCCTTCCTCGCCGATCTGCACGTGGGTGTGCTGGCGATCGAGCGTGACGGCAAGGGGCCGCTCGCCGTGCCGATCTGGTACGCCTACGCCGACGGCGACGTGCTGATCTCGATGGCGGCCGACTCGGCCAAGACCACGCTCCTCCGCCGTGCCGGCCGGGCCACGATGACCGTGCAGGACGAACGGCCGCCGTACCGCTACGTGTCGGTCGAAGGGCCCGTCTCGATCGAGGCGTACGACGACGTCGACGCGTACGACATCGAAGCGGTCGCCAAGCGCTACCTCGGCGACGAGGCCGGCGCCCAGTACGCAGCCGCCAACCCGTCCTGGGAGGGCACGGTGATCGCCAGGATCACCCCCGAACGCTGGCTCACCGTCGACTACGGCGCCGGCTGACGGATGGTCGGTTGATGTCAGACATCAACCGACGGGTGCACGGTGCGCAACGGTCGTGGATGGTCGGATGATGTCTGACATCAACCGACCATCGACCGGCGTCAGCCGATCTGGCGGTCTCGGTCGGCCCAGTAGGGGGCGCGGAGGTCCTTCTTCAGGATCTTGCCCGAGGGGTTGCGCGGCAGCTCGTCGACGAAGTCGACGCTCTTGGGCACCTTGAACCCGGCGATCCGCTCGCGGGCCCAGGCGATGATCGCCTCCGGTGTGACGTCGGTGTCGGGTGCCTTCACGACGATCGCCTTGACCGCCTCGCCCCACTTCTCGTCCGGCACGCCGATCACCGCGGCGTCGGCGACGCCCGGGCAACCCATGATCGCGTTCTCGACCTCGGCCGGATACACGTTCTCGCCGCCCGACACGATCATGTCCTTGACCCGGTCGTGGAGGAACAGGTAGCCGTCCTTCACGTAGCCGGCGTCGCCCGACCGGAACCAACCCTCGTCGTTCAGCGCCTTGGCCGTCTCGTCGGGCTTGTTCCAGTAGCCGACCATGATCTGGGTGCCCTTGAGCCACACCTCGCCGATCTCGCCGTCGGCGACCTCGTTGCCGTCGTCGCCGACGATCTTCATCTCGATCCACGGATACGGCTTGCCGGCAGCACGCAGCAGCTCGGGTCGGTTCTCCGGATCGTGATCCTCGGGCGGCAACTCGACGACGGCACCGGTCGTCTCGGTAAGGCCGTACACCTGCACGAAGTCGGTACCGGAGAACTGCTTCATGGCGCCGCGCAGCACGTCCTCGGTGATGGGCGACGCGCCGTAGACGATGAGCTCCATCGACGACAGGTCGTGATCGTTGGCGTTCGGAACGATCTGAAGGAAGGCCAACACGGCCGGCACGTAGATCGCCGTCGTGATCTTGTACTCCTCGATCTCACGCAGGATGGCGGACGGGTCGACGTCGCGGTCGAGGACGACCTTGGCGCCGATCGCCATGCTGACGATGCCCCAGCCCGATCCGGCGATGTGGAACGTGGGCATGACCACGTGCGACACCGACTCGGCGTGGATCTGCCACTTCTCCGGCACCTCGTCGATGAGGGCGAACAAGTTCGTGTTCGACAACATGACGCCCTTCGGCAGCCCGGTGGTGCCCGACGTGTAGAGCTGCAACGCGATGTCGTCGGGAGCGGCCTCGACGCCCGGATCGGTGG
The DNA here is from genome assembly GCF_004364865.1 of Ilumatobacter fluminis. Taxonomy (NCBI): domain Bacteria; kingdom Bacillati; phylum Actinomycetota; class Acidimicrobiia; order Acidimicrobiales; family Ilumatobacteraceae; genus Ilumatobacter; species Ilumatobacter fluminis. Next base: position 4,036,401 of record NZ_SOAU01000001.1, on the reverse strand, counting down.
CCGGGTGGTCGGCCATGAACTCCTCGAGCGAGGGACGACCGTCGCCACCTTCGCCGACCATGATCGTCGCCGTGACCGTGTCGAGCCCGGGTTCGATCAGGCCGAGTTCGCCCACGAAGTCGTTGCCGACGAACAGGAGCTTCGCCCCGGCGTCGTTGGCGATGTGCTGCTTCTCGGGCGGTGCGAGGCGCCAGTTGACGTCGACGAGCGTCGCCCCGATCTTCGACGCCGCGAAGACGGTCACGAAGTAGTCGACGCCGTTCTTCTCGATGCGGGCGACCCGGTCGCCGCGGCCCACACCGGCTGCGGCCATCGCGTTGGCGAGCCTGCTGCTCGCCTCGTCGATCGAGCGCCAGGTGTGCTCGGAGCCACCCTCCACGATCGCGACCGCGTCGGGTCGCTCCTCACGATGCTGCCGAATGATCGACGCGATGCTGTCGAGACTCACTGGAAACCCCCATCCCCGAAGTGCTGCTGTGGTGAAGCCGTGACACTAGACGACCCGGCCGTCGCGCCCGACTCGCATCACGCGCGTGCGGAACGGGATGATGGCCCCGGCATCCACGGAGGGATCGAGATGACGACCATCATTCGCAACGGCACCGTCTACGACGGGACGGGGAGCGCACCGGTGCGCGCCGACGTCGTCGTCGGCGACGACGGCACGATCGTCGAGATCGGCCCGGGTGCCGGTGCCGACGCCGAAGCCGACGTCGAGGTCGTCGACGCCGAAGGCTGCTGGGTCACACCGGGCTTCATCGACATCCACACCCACTACGACGCCGAGCTCGAGCTGCACCCACAGCTGTCGGAGTCGCTGCGCCACGGCGTCACCACCACGCTGATCGGATCGTGCGGTCTGTCGCTCGTCGTCGGCGACCCCGAAGATCTGGCCGACACGTTCTGCCGGGTCGAGGGGATCCCGCGCGACACGGTCCTGCCACTGCTCGAGCAGGTCGTCGACTGGACGACCCCGGGGGAATACGTCGATCACCTGCGGTCGTTGCCGCTCGGCCCCAACGTCGTCGGGATGCTCGGCCACTCGACCGCCCGCAGCCACGTCATGGGACTCGGCCGGTCGCTCGACGCCGACGTGAAGCCGACCGAGACCGAGATGGGTGAGATGTGTCGCCTCCTCGACGAGTCGATCGACGCCGGACTGCTCGGGCTGTCGGTCAACCTGCTGCCCTGGGACAAGATGGGCGGCGATCGCTACCGCAGCCGACCGACCCCGTCGGTGTTCGCCAAGTTCGCCGAATACCGGGCCCTGGCCGAGGTCTGCCGACGGCGCGACGCCGTGTTCCAGGCGATCCCCGACTTGCAGAGCCGTTGGTCGATCGCACCCCTGCTCGACCTCGGCCGATCACGTCAGGGCCGACCGCTGCGCACGTCGTTGCTCACCCTGATGGACTCGCCGGTCGCCAAGGGCGTGTGGAAGGCCGTCGGCGCGGCGACCAACCTGTACAACGACCGGCTCGGCGCCCACGTCCGGTTCCAGGCGTTGCCCACACCGTTCGACCTCTACACCGACGGGATCGAGAACCCGGTGTTCGAGGAGTTCGGCGCCGGCACGCAGGCGCTCCATCTGGAAGACGCCGACGCCCGTTCACAGCTCATGGCGGCCCCCGTGTACCGCGAGATGTTCCGCAAGCAGTGGAGCAACAAGATCGCCCCACGCGCCTACCACCGGCGGCTGCACGAGGCGCGTGTGGTGTCGTGCCCCGACCCGGGCCTCGCCGGCCGGACCTTCGCCGAGATCGCCGAGGAACGAGGTCAGGACCCGCTCGACACCTTCCTCGATCTGCAGGTCGAGTACGGCAACGACCTGCGCTGGTACAGCGTCGTGGCCAACGGCAACCCGGAGGTCGTCGAGCAGATCATGGCGCACCCGGCGGCGATGATCGGCTTCTCCGACGCCGGCGCCCACCTGCGGAACATGGCGTTCTACAACTTCCCGCTCCGCATGCTGAAGCGGGTCCGTGACGCCGAGCTCGCCGGCCGTCCGTTCATGCCGATCGAGCAGGCGGTGCACAAGCTGACCGCCGACATCGCCGACTTCCATCGCATCGACGCCGGGCGGTTGCACGTGGGCGCCCGAGCCGACCTCGTCGTGATCGACCCCGAACGTCTCGACGACTCGATCGAGGAGATCCACGAGGCCGAGATGCCCGGCTTCGGCGATCTGCGGCGACTGGTCCGTCGCAACGACGACACGGTGCGAGCCGTGATGGTCAACGGCAACGTCGCATGGTCGGGCGGAACGCCTGCCGACGACCTCGGCGAGGCCCGGCGCTACGGCACCGTCCTGCCGTCGGCAGCCGCCTGACGCCGGCCAGGCCGGTCAGAAGATCGTGTAACCGCCGTCGGCCACGACCTGGTCGCCCGTGTGCCAGATCTGGGTGCGATCGCACAGATAGGCGGCGAGCTCGCGGTAGTCGTCACCGGTCGCCCAGCGTCGCACCGGCGTGCGCTTGGTCGTGACGTCACGGAACGTGTCGTTCTGGTAGCCGCCCTCGGCCATCTCGGTACGGGTCCAGCCCGGCAGGACGGCGTTGACGCGGATGCCGTGCCGGGCGAGACCGACCGCCGTCGCCCGGACGAGACCGAGGAGGGCCGTCTTCGACGCGCCGTAGTGGGCGGTCATCGGCGCGCCATGGACCGCCGACGTCGACGAGATCGCCACCATCGCCCCGCCGTTGCCCTGCTCGATCATCCGGCGGGCGCAGTCGCGCATCGTGAGGAAGGCACCGTCGAGGTTGATCGACATGACGCGCCGCCACTCCTCGAGTGTCAGGTCGGTGAACGCCGCACCGCCGGAGGTGCCGGCGTTGGCGACGCAGATGTCGATCCGCCCCAGCTGATCGACGGTCGCCGCCGTGGCGGCCGCGACCGATGCCTCGTCGCCGACGTCGCACGTGATCGCGACCGCTTCGGCACCGAGCGCGCGGAGCCGTTCGCAGGCGTCGGCCGACTTGTCGGCGTTGCGCGCCCAGATCGCCACCGAGGCGCCGGCGGCGGCGACACCCTCCGCGAAACCGAGCCCGATCCCCCCGTTCCCACCCGTGATCACGGCCACCTGTCCCGACAGATCGATCATCCCGTGGAACCTAAACGAGCTTCCCGACGAGCCGGGTGTCGGAGGTCAATCGGGTCAGGTGTCAGAGGTGACGACTCGTTGTGCTTCGGGTCAGGTGTCAGAGGTGACGGCGAGGAACGAGCCGTTACCGGCGATCACCTGACCCGGGGTCGGTGCGCGAACCCCCGGGAACGAGTCGTCGGACCAGACCACAGGACCCCGGAGTCAGGTGACCGCCGGTCACGGGTTCGGCTGCGCCTCACCCGTCACCTCTGGCACCTGACCCGGTGACCTGACCCGGTGACCTGACCCGGTGACCCGACCCGATGGTGGGGCTCGGCGGTGAGTACGGTCGGCCGGCATGGGGAATGGGGATCGTCCGACGACGTGCATCATCGGGGCCGGGTGCTCCGGGTTCACGATGGCCAAGCGGCTCAGCGACCACGGGTTGCCGTACGACTGCTTCGAGATGTCCGACGACATCGGTGGCAACTGGTACTACGGCAACCCGAACGGCATGTCGTCGTGCTACCAGAGCCTGCACATCGACACCTCCAAGTGGCGGCTCGCCTTCGAAGACCACCCGGTGCCGCGTGAGTGGCCCGACTTCCCGCACCACTCCCAGATCCTCGACTACTTCCGGTCCTACGTCGACGAGTTCGGTCTGCGTGACACCATCACCTTCGAGACGGCGGTCACCAACTGCGAACGCCTCGACGACGGCCGCTGGTCGGTGTCGCTCTCCACCGGCGAGACCCGCGAGTACGACAACCTCGTCGTCGCGAACGGCCACCACTGGGACGCCCGCATCCCCGACTACCCGGGCACGTTCGACGGGTACCAGGTGCACTCGCACCACTACCGCGATCCGTTCGAGCCGTACGACTTCCGGGGCAAGCATGTCCTGGTCGTGGGCGCCGGCAACTCGGCGATGGACATCTCGTCGGAGCTGTCGCAGCGCCCGATCGCCGAGCGTCTCGTCGTCTCGATGCGGCACGGGGTGTGGGTGCTGCCGAAGTACTTCGACGGCAAGCCGGCCGACAAGAACGTGCTGCCGTCGTGGATGCCGGCCAAGGTCGGCCGCAAGCTGGCCCGTTCCAAGATCAAGAAGACGATCGGCAAGATGGAGAACTACGGGCTGCCCAAGCCCGATCACGAGCCGCTCGACGCCCACCCGTCCGTGTCGGGCGAGTTCCTGACCCGCGTCGGTTGTGGCGACATCGTGCCCAAGGGAGCGATGGAGCGTCTCGACGGCGACGGCGTCGTGTTCGCCGACGGGTCGCGCGAACACTTCGACGCGATCGTCTGGGCGACCGGCTACAACGTCACGTTCCCGTTCCTCCAGCAGGCCGAGTTGCGCCCGGACGACAACCGGTTCCCGCTGTACAAGCGGATGGTGAAGCCGGGCTGGGAGAACCTGTTCTTCCTCGGCCTCGCCCAGCCGCTGCCGACCCTCGTCAACTTCGCGGAGCAGCAGAGCAAGCTCGTGGTCGAGGCGATCGAGGGTACCTACGCGTTCCCGCCCGAGTCGGAGATGACCGAGGTGATCGACGCCGACGAGCGCGAACACCTGGGGCACTTCTACGACAGTCCCCGTCACCGCATGCAGGTCGACTTCGCCACCTACGTCAAGGATCTCATGAAGGAGATCGACGCCGGCCGCACCCGCGCCACCCAACCCACGAACGCATGAACAGTGTGCGCACCGGGTGCGCACACTGTGCACGCATTGCTCGAGGTCGGTGGAGCAGACTGGTGGGGTGAGCAGCACGCGTCCGGCTGACGGGACGGCGTCGTCCGACCCGGAACCGGCCGATCCGTCGACCTCGGACCGGTCGTCGGTGGGGTGGGACGTCGCGGTCGACGGTGGCGACCGGTGGGGATCGGTGCCCGGTGGCGTGGCGACCGCGATCGGTGCGGTCACCGGGCTCGTCGTCGTGCTCGTCGGCGTCGTCGGAGCCCTCTCGGTCGAGTCGACCCTGCTCGGCGACCGGGCACTCCTCGCGATGCGGACCCGCGACGTGTTCAGCTCGTCGATCCCCGTGGTCGGCGCCTACTCGAGGTTCGGCTGGAGCCATCCCGGACCGTGGTCGTTCTACCTGCAGGCGGTGCCCTTCCGGGTGCTCGGCGGCGACGGCACGGCACTGGCGGTGGCTGCGGCGACGGTCAACGCCGCGGTCCTCGGACTCGGCGGGTGGGTCGCGGCGCGGCGGAGCGCGGCGGTGACGGCCGTCTTCACCGTCGCGACCGCCGTCCTGATCGTGAACGGCACGCTCGTGATCCACGAGGCGTGGAACCCGGCGATGGCGATCGCGCCGATGCTGGTGGCCGTCGTCGCCGCGGCGGTCGCCTGGACGGGAGACGGTGCCGCGCTGGCCGTCGTGATCGGATGCGGTGCGCTGGCGGCACAGACACACGTCGGCGTGGCGCTGCCCGTCGCGGTGGCGATGGTGATCGCCGGCGTCGGATGGTTCCGGCACCGCCCCGACGACGGCGGCGTGCCGGTCGCGGCCCTGGTGGTGGCCGGGCTCGCGGTGGCGCCGATCGTGTTCGACACGGTGACCGACTGGCCAGGGAACGCCTGGCGTCTCGTCGAGTCGGCGTTCTCCGACGACCTCGAACGTGTCGGCGCGGTGGATGCGCTGCGGCTGATCCTGCGGTCCACCTCGCCGGAGTTCGTGGTCGATCCCGGCTACGAGCAGTTCTTCGGTTTCGTCGTGTCCGGCCAGTCGGTCGGGTGGTTGCCGGGGGCCGTGCTCGTCCTTGTCGCGTTGGTCGCCCGGTACGGCGCCTCGGCGTCGCTCCGACGGCTGGCCCTGATCCAACTCGCGGTCTCGCTCGGCGCGTTCGTCGGCATCGCCGGCATCCGGGGTCCGTTGCACGCCTACCTGCTCGGCGTCCTCCCGGTCCTCGCTACCATCGGCTGGTCGATCGTCGCGGCGGAGGTAGCCGCTCGCCTGGTGTCGGCCCCGCCGGCGTGGATGCTCGCGGTGTCGCTGCTCTCGTTGCCACTCGTCGCCTGGGTCGCCGCCGACGGTCCGTGGGTCGACCAGGCTGCCGACGGCGATGTCGACGCCGTCGAGTCCGTCGTCACCGACATCGAGCGTTGGGCCGACGGACGCAGCAACCCGACGGTCGCGCTCGAGGTCTCGGCCCCCGACGACTTCCAGGGCGTCGACCTGTTCGGCGGCCTGGTCGAGGCGCTCGACCGGCGAGGGGTCGGGGTGGTGCCAGGGACCGGGCACGAGTTCCTGCTCCCCGATCGCGCCGGCGACGCCGTTTCGGCGACGGTGACCGTCGTCTCGCTCGCGCCGACCGACCCGACCGGTGACGTCGACGGCGCGCTCGTGGTGTACGACCCGCTCACGGCCGCCGAGCGGGCGCGCCTGACGGAGCTCCTCGGCCAACTGGTCACCGTGCTCGAGCAGAACGACCTGGCGGTGCTCGTGCCGGCGGTGACGAACGGTGATGTCGACGCGGTCCCGGTCGATCGCTTCGAGGATCCGGACACGGTCCGACGACAGCTCGCCGAACTGAGGGCGTTGCTCGAGCGAGGTCCGCGGCTGGTGGTGACGGTCAGCTGATCTTCGGCGCGTCGTCGCTCACGAACTGGGTGCGGAGCTCGCGCTTGAGCACCTTGCCCGTGGCGTTGCGGGGGAGTGCCTCGACGATGGCGATGTCGGCGGGCACCTTGAACTTGGCGAGCCGCTCGGCGCAGTGCTCCTGCACCTGTTGACGGTCGACCTCGGCACCCGGCTGCAGCGCCAGCACCGCCAGGCCGACCTCGCCCCACCGATCGTTCGGCACGCCGATCACGGCCGCCTCGGCCACGCCGGCGATCTGGTAGAGCACGTTCTCGACCTCGGCCGGGTACACGTTCTCCCCGCCGGAGATGTACATGTCCTTCCACCGGTCGACGATGAACACGAACCCCTCGTCGTCCATCCGGGCGGCATCGCCCGTCTTGAGCCATCGGCCCTCGAACGCGCTCTCGGTCGCCTCGGGCTTGTTCCAGTAGCCGGGTGTGATGTGGGGCCCGGCGACCCAGAGCTCGCCGACCTCGTCGGGTCCGCAGTCGCCGCCGTCGTCGTTCACGATGCGGAACTCGGTGTGCATCAGCGCCTTGCCGGTCGAGCCGATCTTTCGGAGCGCGTCACCCGGGTCGAGGAAGATGGCGGCCGGGCTCGTTTCCGTCATGCCGAACCCTTGCGACAACAGCACGCCACGATCCATCCACGTCTCCATGATCGTGAGCGCACACGGTGCCCCGCCGACACCGGCGATCCGCAGACGGGACAGGTCGGTCGTGGCGAAGTCGGGGTGCTGCATCATGAACTGGTACGGCGCCGGAACGGCGAAGAAGTGGGTGATGCCCTGGTCGGGATCGCCGATCAACGCCAGCGCCTCACCGGGATCGAACTGGCGGACGAGCACCACGGTGCCGCCGGCGTGCAGGACCGGGTTGCTGTAGCAGTTGAGTCCGCCGGTGTGGAACAGCGGCAGCACGTTGAGATGCACGGTGTCGAGCCCGACCCCGGCGGGGATGCCGAGATTGACACAGTTCCAGAAGTTCATGCCGTGGGTGATCATCGCCCCCTTCGGCAGGCCGGTCGTGCCCGAGGTGTACATGATGGTCAGGACGTCGTCGTGGGTGAGCGTGGCCCGATCGATCGGCCCACCGGCCGCTGCGGCGAGCGCCTGTTCGTACGGGCTCTCGGGCGTGCCGCCCGCGATCTCGAGGGTGGTCGCGATGCCGCAGCGTCGTTGGAGTTCGCCTGCCGAGGCGACGAACTCGGTGTCGTGCACCAACAGCTTCGGTGAGCTGTCGTTCAGGATGTACTCGAGCTCGTTCACGGTCAGTCGCCAGTTGAGCAGGACACAGATGGCACCGGTGCGAGCACAGGCGAACTGCACGTCGAAGTACTCGACGCCGTTGTGGGCGAGCACGGCGACCCGGTCGCCACGCCCGACGCCGAGCGATGCGAAGTACGACGCCATGGCGTCGACTCGGGCGTCGAGTTCGCCGTAGGTGAAGCTGCGGCCGGTCCCGAGGTCGCGCACCGCCTCCTTGCCGGCTCGGTTGTCGCGGTGGTGGGCGATCCAGTCGTACGCCCGCACGGCTCCGTGCCCGGCGGGGCGTGACGTCGTCATCGCGGCGACATCGGCCGGGTCGGGTGTGAACGCGGTCGCGTCGGTGTCGGTCGTGGTCGTCATCGGCATCCCCCTCGTCGTCCTCGGACGGAGCGAACGTAGCAAGCCGCCGACCATCGGGTCTCCGCGGACGGCATAGCCTCGGCGGCGTGTTCGACGTCGTCCTCGTCGCCCCCGAGATCGCCACCAACACGGGCAACATCATCCGCCTGTGTGCGAACACGGGCGCCCGGCTCCACCTCGTGCACCCCCTCGGCTTCTCGATGGACGACTCCTCGCTCAAGCGGGCCGGTCTCGACTACCACGATCTCGCCACCGTGGCCGTCCACGACGACGTCGTCTCGTGCCGGGACGCAACGGGGTCGCGTCGGTTCACCTTCTCGTCGAAGGCGACGAGCCGGTTCGACGAGGTGGCGTTCCGACCCGGCGACGTGTTCGTGTTCGGCGCCGAGCGGGCCGGACTCACCGACGATCAGCAGGACGCGTTCGACCCGGCGACGCGCTTGGCGCTGCCGATGCGACCCGGCAACCGGAGCCTCAACCTGGCCAACGCCGTGGCGGTGGTGGTCTACGAGGCCTGGCGCCAGCAGGGCTACGCAGGTGCGACCAGCGCGGGTTCCACGAGCGAGACGCTGACCACGCCCGAGTTCGACGGCTGAGCCGGCCCAGGGCGGCGTCGTGGGTGTCAGCGCGGCGTCATTGCGGTCCGGCGGCGATCACGACGATCCGGGTCCGCTCGGGTGGTCGGATGTCGAGCCGCTCGAGGTCGAGGCCGCCCCCGACCCGTTGCACCGACCACGCCCGGTCCGGGTCGTCGGTGAACGCCACGACGCCTTTGACCCTGACCACGGTGTCGGGCAAGCCCTCGAGTTCGGCCACCAGCCATGCCCGGTCGACCGGAGCGTCGTACTCGAGCGTGCGAGTGGAGTGAGCATCGTGGTGGTCGAAGCCCGACCCGCCAGGCTCGGTCGCGTCGCCGTCGAGCACCGCCCAACCGAGGTCGCATCGCACTGTTTCGATCACGTCGGCGTCCGGCGCCGTCTCGGCGAGCCAGTCGTGGAGCCGGACGATCTCGGCGGCGTCGACGAGGTCGACCTTGTTGACGACACAGACGTCGGCCGCCTCGAGTTGGCGCAGCACGGTGTCGCCGACGTATCGGTCGGTGGCGCGACGGCGAACGGTCTCGGCGTCGACGACCACGACGACCCGCCCCACCGCGAACCCCGCGGCCACGCCGAACCGGACGATCGAGGCGGGATCGGCCACCCCGCTCGCCTCGACGACGACCCGGTCGAGGTCGTCGGCGCGCTCGCGCACGACGGCGAACGCCTCGACCAGGCCGTCGGCCAGGCTGCAGCACACGCACCCGTTCGCGAGGCTGATCACATCGTCGTCGGCCGACGTGATCAACGCGCCGTCGACGTCGATGTCGCCGAAGTCGTTCACCAACACCGCGACACGCCGACCGTCAGCCGACGCGAGCAGCCGATTGACGAGGGTGGTCTTGCCGCTCCCGAGGTAGCCACCGATCACGTGAAGCGGCGTCATGCGCGACGACCCTATGTACGATCGGGTCGCATGTCGAAGCGCAACCTCATCTGGCTGGCCGCCATCGTCGTGGTGGGCGTCGTGCTCGGCGTCGTCGCCGGCTGGTTGTGGGGCGTGATCGCCGCCGCCGTGGTGCTGGTGATCAGCGAGGTCGTCGAGCGCTCCGCCCGAGCGAAGCGCCGCGCTGCTCGTGGTGCAGCCGGGTCGCCGTCGATCGGTGACGCCGTCGACGCACGCCGCAAGCGTCGCTGATCACGCGGGCAGCGTCAGACGGCCAGCGTCGTCGACAGCTCGTGGCGGGCTCGGGTCGACCATCCGGTCTCGTCGACGATCTCGTCCATCTCGGCCAGCCATTCGTCGATCGGCTCGACCGGACCGGGCAGATCGAGACGTTCGATCTCGGAGCGGAGCGAGGTGAGCATCCCTGCGAGCGTGCGCATGACGTCGGGGTCGTGTCGTCCGTGATGGCGGATCGGGTCGAGCGCCGCTCGGAGCAGCTGCTCGTGGGTGGCGACCGTGCGATGGACGATGCGACCGTCCTCGTCGATCGTCTCCGTCGCTCGCTCGTGTGTCCAGACCTCGCGCAGGATCTCACCGAGGTGCATCGTGAGGTCGCGTGCCGTCTGCGGGTCGTTGACGCCGGGTGAGAGTGCGCGCACGGCGATGTCGGTCAGCTGTGCCATGCCGAATCCGACGTCTTGCTGCATCGTGCGCGACGGGCCGAGGGCGAAGCAGTTCCGGATGTCGTCGACGATCTCGTCGCGATCGCGATCGTCGTTTCGGTCGTTGTTTCGGTCGCTGTTTCGGTCGGGCAATCCGCTGACCCAGGCGAGCGGACTCCGGCTCATGGCGTAGCCGCCGTGCGTGACGACGACCCACACGGTGGTGCCCTCGGGACTGACCTCGACGATCTGGGCGGTGTCGATCTGCTGGACCCAGCCAGCGGTGTCGGCTTCGACCGGGATCGCGTCGCCGGGGATGTCGTCGGGATCGTCGCGCCGGTCGTGAGCGAGCGGGGCTCGTCGAGGCGCGGCGCCCCGAGTCGCGCCGTTGGCGCGAATCGTCGAGATCGTGTCGTCGGTCAAGCGCTGAGCGATCGTGCCGATCTGCAGGTTCGTCGTGACCTGATCGATCGCCCGAACGACGTAGACGAGCGACACGATCGCCAGGACGACGCCGACGAGCACGGTCGTACTCGGCACGATGCTCAGATCGTCACCGAGCTGCCGCGCCGAACGAAGGCCGAGCAAGCAGAAGACCGTCGTTCCGAGGACGACGCCGACCGCCCGCTGGAGGATTCGGTCGCCCAACCAGTTCCGCAGTGTTCGCGGCGACAGCTGGCCGCTCGCCAGCTGGACGGCAACGAGCACCATCGACACCAACAAAGTGACGGCGGTGATCAGACCACCGGCGATCGCGCCGAGGATCGCCCGAGCGCTGTCGACGGTGGTCTCGAAGAAGTTCGGCAGCGATTCTCCGTCGAGCTGACGATCGATGACGAGGGTCACCTGGCTCAGGACGACGCCGGCGAACAGGAAGGTCAGCGGGACCAACGCCAGACGGTGCCGGGCGTCCTCGACCAGCTGGCGCAGCCGGACGATGCCGATGTGATCGCGGAGCCACGACGTCATGCGAACGGAGTACCCGGTGTCACCCACGTCCAACCAGGTCGGGCCGACCGAGGACTTCGCCGCGACTTCACCTCGGTCACACCCCACGGCCACTCGCACGTCGGAACCGACTCCTACGTTCCGCTCGTCCGCCCCACAGAGGAGACCTCCACCCCCATGAAACCCGCATCCCTCGGGCGACGGCATCGTGCCGTCGCCCTGTCACTCGCCGGCGCCGCACTGGCGTCGGCGACGCTCGTCGGCGCCGGCTCGTCGTCCGCCGCCCCTGGTGACGTCGTGTTCGCCGAAGACTTCGACTCGACGGCCGACGGAACGCTTCCCGACGGTTTCTTGGCCGCAACCGGTGACTGGTCGGTCGAAGACGGCGAGCTGATCGGCCACATGAGCGACAGCTACGCCCCCGCCATCCTGACATTCGGCGACCCGACACTCGATGACTTCCGCATCGAGTTCGACATGCGATTCGACGCCGTCAACATCGCGAACCGATGGGCCGGCGTGGTCACCGACATCGCCCCGACCGGGTCGGCCCCGTGGTGGCAGGCGGTCGTCCGAGCCGACGGCACGAGCGTCGAGTTCGCCGAGCGGACTGCCTCGAACGGATGGAACGTCACCAACGCATCGACCGCACCCGCCCCGGGAGTCGGCAACGATGTCTCGGTTCGTATCGACGTCCACGGTGACTCGGGTGAGTGGTTCCTGAACGACGAACTCGTCCTGACGACCGACGTCATGACGCGCAGCGACGCAGGCGTGCTCGGCTTCGCGATGACCGGCGGCACGGTCGCGTACGACGACATCGTGGTGACCGAGCTCGAACCGCTCCCGACCGAGCCCGAACCCGAGCTGTTCCGACTCGAGGAGTCGTTCGACGGCGACTCGTTGCCCGAGGGATTCACGCCGGTCTCGGGCGACTGGTCGGTGCACGACGGTCGGCTCCATCTCGACGCGCCGACGTCGATCGGTCGCATCACCTTCGGCCCGCACCTCGACGACTTCGAGGTGTCGGCCACGATGCGCTTCGAATCGGTGAACAACTCGTCGCGGTGGGCCGGCATCATGACCGACGCCGCGGCCGACGGGTCCGTGCCGTGGTCACACGCCGTCATGCGGTCGACATCCACGGCGACCAACGGCATCGAGTTCGCGATCCGCACCGCCTCCAACGGCTGGAATGTCACCGATCGTGCCGCTGCGCCGACGAATGCCGGCGTCGGCACCGACGTCGACGTCCGGATCATCGTCCGTGGCTCGCGCGGCGAGTGGTACTTCGACGACCAGCTCGTGCTCGAGACGAACGCGATCGCTCGTTCCGGCGACGGAGGCCTCGGCTTCATCGCCGACGGTGCCCGCATCAGCATCGACGATCTCGTCGTGTCCGAGTTGCCGTACGAGCCGATCTCGTTCATCCGGGAGCCGGGTGAGGGACCGGTGACGATCGCGCACCGCGGCAACTCGTCGGTCACCCCCGAGAACTCGCTCGCCGCGTTCGAGTCGGCGATCCGCACGGGTGCGGAGATGTTCGAGATCGACACCTACACCACGGCCGAGGGCAGCAACGTCGTGATGCACGACGGCACCCTCGACCGGACGACCGACGGCACCGGGTCGACCACCGGTGTGACCGACGAGTACCTACGTTCGATCGACGCCGGCTCGTGGTTCTCTCCGGCATACGCCGGTCAGGCGGTGCCGTTCTTCGAGGACGTGCTCGATCTCGCGAACGGTCGCGGTTCGATCGTCGTCTGGGAGGTCAAGAACATCAGCGGTCCCGACGAGATGGCCGAGGCGGTCGCCCAGATCCGCGAGCGCGGGATGGAAGAACAGGTCCTGATCCAGAGCTTCAACGCGACCTACATCGCCTGGGCTCGCGATGCCGCCCCCGAGATCCCGCGCGCCTACCTGAGCACGCCGAGCGGTGACCCCGTCGCGCTGGCACGCGACCTCGAGCTGTCGTCGTGGAACATGTCGGCCGGCTGGCTCCTCGGCAACCCCGAATTCGTGACCCAGATGCACGACATCGGGGTGGCCGTGATGCCCTACACCGTCAACGACGCGGCGACCTGGAAGGCGTTGGCCGAGATCTCGGTCGACGGCGTCATCACCGATCGCCCTGCCGCCCACATCGGCTTCCGGAACGGTTCGCCGATCGATGTCACGGTTGTGGCCCCCGAGCCGGTCGAGCCGACCCCGATCGCGGTCCGGGTCGAGCAGGCCGCAGCGCAGGCCGACCCGTCGGCAGCCTGGCCGGTGGCGTTCGACGTCGTGTTCGCCGAGCCCGTCGTCGGGTTCTCGGCCGACGACGTCGTCGTGGAGACTCCGGTCGCCACGACGACCACCATCACCGAGTTGACGCCGGGCCTCCGCTACCGGGCGACCGTGGCCGCCGTCGACGCGCCGGCGCCGTCCGGTGCCGTCACCGTGACGGTCGCTGCTGCTGCTGCCACCGACGCCGACGGCGTCGCCACGGCGGCGTCGACGTCGACCGACAACATGGTCGAGGTCGTGATCCCGGTCGAGCCGACGGCTGCGTGCCGGCTCGACTACGACGTCACGGCGACCTGGCACGGTGCGTTCATCGCCAACGTCGAGTTCGTCAACACGGGCGACATCGCCTGGGACGGCTGGGAGCTGGGCTGGACGTTCCTCGGTGACGAGCAGGTGCGGGCCAACTGGTCGGCGGTGATGGACCAGACGGGGTCCGACGTGACCGTGACCCCCGCTCACTGGAACCGGGTGATCGCGGCCGGCGATTCGGTCACCTTCGGGTTCATCGGACATCGCGGCGACGCTCTGCCCACGATTCCGGGTGACGTCACCCTCGACGGCGTGCGATGCGCCGGATGACCGCCGTCCACTGACGTCGGCTCCACGACGCGCCGAGGGCCGGACCGGGAACACCCGGTCCGGCCCTCGCTCGCGTCAGGGCGTCACCAGCGAGCCAGGGCGGCGAGGCCGCCCGTCATCTCGGGCGTCTGTGGCACGACCACGACGGTCGCCGACGTCGTCAGGGCTGCGGTGATCGCGGCGCCGATGGCATCGAGGCGACTCCGGCGTGCGTCGTCGTCCATCGACGATGTCGGGCCGGACACCAACAGCGTCTCGACCCGTCCCTCGCGGAGCGCGGCCTCGACCTCGCCAGGATCGGTGATGCCGCCCTCGTCACGGAAGCGTTCGAGGATGGCAACCTGGAAGCGAGCTCGGCGGTCTGCGAGCTGATCGACGACCTCGGACGAGATGCCGTCGACGTCGCCGGCCTCGATGTCGACGAGCCGGTCGCCGAACTCGTTGTCGAGCGCTTCGTGCAGGAACTGCTTTGCTCGCACCTCGCCGGTGACGGCGATGAGGACGGGGTCGAGATCTCGAGCCATCCGGGTCACGACGTCGGCCACGTCGCCGGCGTTGCGTTCCCAGGTGTTCTCGGCCCGCTGCTGGTAGCGGCGATGCGACCAGCCACCGCCGCGCACGCGATTGATGTGCTCGGTGTCGCCCTCGACGTCCTCCGTGCCCGTCGGCTCGCCGGCGTCGAAGCCGCTGACGGTTGCGCCGGCTCGGTCGGTGTCGACGATGATGTGGGGCAACGTCCGCTGACGGTCGTCGATGACCTCGAGCAGGCGCGGGTGGTCGGCGATCTCGACGACGGCGTTGTCGGCCTTCAGCTCACCGCTGAGCGGCTCGACGAACACGGTGCCGTCGGCGCGCTGGGCCACGACGAACGCCGGCGCATCGCTGTGATGCAGGTCGGCGACGGCCGACTCGAACGAGTCGAGCCGGTCGGACGGCCAGTCGGCGTCGAGCTGTCGGCGGGCGTGTTTCCACATCACCTCGAACCGGTGGTCGCTGCCGAACTGACCGCTCGGGGCGGGCAGCAGAACGGTTGCGAACGGACCCTCACCGTCGACGAACTCGCGGAGGTCGTCGGTGGAGAACGTGCTGGTGAGGCGGGCGGCTGGATCGATGGTCGTCATCGGGGCTCCTTCGTCGTCGGAATCAGGCTGTTCGGTCTCGCCGGCGCTGTCAACGGGCGCCGTCGACGTGGACGGCAGCGGCTTCGGGCGAGGTATCGCGATCGCCGGTGTCGGCGACCAGCTGTTGCTCGTCGTCGATCACGTCCGGGTCGAGGCCCGGATCGATCAGCGCCGGGGGTTCGGCGACGTCGGACCCGACCTCGTCGCTTCGGACGTGGCGGTCGTCTCGCGTTTCGTAGTCGTCCTCGGCGATCGAGCCGTCGGACAGGATGGACGGGTCGTCGACACCAAGCGGCTGGTCGGGCGGGAAGTCGTCGGCGGCGCGCTCGTCGTCGCCGACCTCCTCGCCGAGCTTGGAGGGGTCGAGCTGTTCGGCGTGTGAGTCGCTCATGAGCACGGCGTACCCGAGCTCGAGCGAGCGGAAACTCGCTCGTCAGTTCGAGCGCAGCGCCTCGATCAGCTCGTCCTTGGTCATGTCGGACCGTCCGTCGATGTCGAGCTCCTGTGCCCGCTCGTACAGCTCGTCCTTCGACCATTCCTCGTACGGCGACGACTCACCACCGCGCTTCGACGCGCCGTCGGAGTTCGCGATCGCCGCTGCTTTCGACTTCGACATGCCCTCGTCGCGCAGAGCTTCGTACTGCTCGTCGTCCTTGATGCTGGAACCGTGGTTCTTCGCCATGCGAGTGCGGTACCCGACGCTCCGACCCCGGAAACCGTGGCGCCTCCGCCGCCGGGCGCGCGGCCGGGCACGGTCGGGCAGACTGGAGCGATGAGCGACGCGACTGCGATCGAGATGCTGATCGACCCCCGGGAGCGTCCGGTCGGCAGCGGAACCGTCCGACGCCTCCTGCCGTGGCGACGCCGGCGGATGGTGGGTCCGTTCGTCTTCGCCGACGTCATGGGACCGGAGACGATGGGCCCCGGCCAGGGCATGGACGTCGACGCCCACCCCCACATCGGCCTGTCGACCGTGACCTACCTGCTCGCCGGCCGGGCGGTCCACCGAGACTCGACCGGCGCCGTGCAGACCATCGATCCGCGTGCGGTCAACTGGATGACGGCCGGTGGCGGTGTCACCCACACCGAGCGCAGCCACCCCGACGACCGTCCGGTCGACGCCGAGATGTTCGGTCTCCAGACGTGGGTGGCGCTGCCGGCCGAGAGCGAGAACGCCGATGCCCGGTTCGAACACAGCCCCGCCGACGAGATCCCGTCCGAGTCGGGTGACGGCGTCTCGGTGCGGCTGGCCGTGGGGACCGGGTTCGGGCTCGCAGCGCCCATCGCCGGGTCGTCTCCGCTCGTGCTCGCCGAACTCGACCTGCGTGGCGGCTCGGTGCGCGTCGAACCCGATCACGCCGAACGCGCCGTGATCGCGATGGCGGGCGACGTGTTCGTCGACGGCCACCGCCTCGACGTGGTCCAACTCGCCGTGATCGAACCGGGGAGTCGGCCGGTCGTGTCGGGCACCGGAACCGCCATGGTGCTCGGAGGCGAACCCGTCGGGCACCGTCACATCTGGTGGAACTTCGTCCACTCCGACCGTGAGGTCATCGAGGACGCGAAGGCCCGTTGGGAGCGGCAGGACTTCCCGCTCGTGCCGGACGACAGCGAGCCGTGGGTGCCGCTGCCCGGCAGCTGATCGGCGTCACCAGCCGCCAGTGCCCGGTTCGCCCTTGTGCGGACCGACGATCTCGTCGGTCACCCAGCCGCCGTAGAACCCACCCGCCTGAGGACGGACGACCTCGTCGGCGACCCGGCACTCGATGCGACCGGGATAAAACGCGAACCAGCCGGCGATCGTGAGGAACTCGGGCAACGGGGTCGGGTACGTCCAGCCGATCGGGTCGCCCGGCGTGTCGGCGAGCCGCCAGTACTGCGCCTCGCCCTTCCACTCGCAGAACGAACGGCCCTCGGCCCGGACGAGTCGTTCGGTGCGGACGTCGTCGGGCGGGATGTAGAACGTCGGCGGGCTCGCCGTTTCGAGGATGCGGACCGCCGCCGTCGTGTCGGCCAGGGGGTCGGCCGGGTCGCCGACCACGACGCGGCGCCCGTCGGGATCGATCCGGGGTGGGCGTGGGTAGTCCCACACCGATTCCTGTCCCGGCCCGGGCTCGAGGGCGAAGGGTGGACGTTCGTCGCCCGTGTTGGTCCAACCGAAGAGTCCCATGTTTCGACGGTACCCACTCGCCAGGCGTGATCGGTCGCGACACCGGGCACTGTCGGGCATGAGCTACGACATCCACATCGGAGACCAGGTCGAATGGAACTGGGGCAGCGGCACCGGGACCGGGAAGGTGGTCGAGCGTTTCACCGACAAGGTGACCCGCACGATCGACGGCAGCGAGATCACCCGGGACGCGAGCGAGGACAACCCGGCCTACCTCATCGAGCAGGACGACGGCGACCGGGTGCTCAAGTCGTCGAGCGAGCTGTCGTCCGCCTGAACACGCAGCACGGCGCACACTCGCGACGCGCCACCACAGGTGGCGGAGGCGCGCGAAACTTCAGGCCGCCTTGATCGGGGGTTGATCTTGGAGTCTTAGCGTTCCCCGCATGACTGAGAGTGCGGGAATCGATCAGGCTTCGACCGGGATGCGTGTCGGCGTCGTATCGGCGTTCCCTCCTGGCAAGAACAGCCTGAACGAGTTCGGGTGGCACATGGTGACGAACCTGGCGCCCAAGCGTGAGGTCGACACCGTCGTGTTGTACGCGGACGACACCCCCGAGGGCGCCCCCACCCCGGTCGATGACGTCGACGTCGAGGTGTGCTGGGAGTTCAACTCGATCCGCAACGTGTGGCGGATCGCCCGAGCGGTCCGTCGCAGCAAGCCCGACGCCGTGCTGTTCAACCTCCAGTTCGCCACGTTCGGCGACAGCCGCATCGCCGGCGGGCTCGGCCTCCTCGCCCCCGCCGTCGTCTCGATGATGGGTGTCCCGACCGGCGTCGTGCTCCACAACCTCGTCGAGAACGTCGACATGGAGGACGCCGGTTTCGCCTCGAACAAGCTCGTCGCGAAGGCGATGTCGTTCGCCGGTCGCATGCTCACCAAGGTCATCCTGCGTGCCGACTACGTCGCGCTCACCATCCCCCGGTACGTCGAGATGCTGCGCGACTCGTACGGCGCCGACAATGTGCTGCTCGTCCCCCACGGCGCGTTCGAGGTCATCGACGAACCCGACTTCGGCGTGCCCGACGGGCCCCGCAAGCTGCTGGCGTTCGGCAAGTGGGGCACCTACAAGACCGTCGACGTGCTGATCGAGGCCTATCGCCTGTTGCTGGAGCGCGGTGGCTACGACGACGTCGAGGTCGTCATCGCCGGCACCGACAGCCCGAACAGCAAGGGCTACCTCGCCGGCGTCGCCGAGACCTGCGCCGATCTGCCCGGCGTCGTGTTCACCGGCTACGTCGAAGAAGACGACGTCCCCGTCCTGTTCTCGAGCGCCGCTGCCACCGTCTTCCCGTACACCTCGACGACCGGCAGCTCCGGGGTGCTCCACCAGGCCGGGAGCTACGGGCGCGCCGCCGTGCTCCCCAACATCGGCGACTTCGCCGAGGTGATCGAGGAGGAAGGCTTCATCGGCCAGTACTTCGACCCTGCCGACGCCGAGAGCCTCGCCGACGCGATCGCGGCCGTCATCGACGACCCGGCGCGCCGTGAGGAAATGGGACGACGGAACTTCGCGGCTGCAGCCGGCATCCCGTTCTCCGAAGTCATGGACTGGCACCTGAGCCACCTCGAGCCGCTCGTCGAGGCCAACCGATGAACGACGTCGCCGAGCGCACCGGCGGCAAGGCCCTGCTCCAGGGCGGCACCCTGCTCGCGATCGGCATGATGGCTGCCAACGGCGGCAACTACCTGCTCAACCTGCTGCTCGGCCGCTGGCTCGAGCCGGCCGAGTTCGCCGACGCCAACCTGATGGTGACCCTCATGTTGCTGGTCACTGCGATCGCGATCGCCCTCCAGCTCGTCGCCGCCCGCTACGCCGGCATCCACCAAGCCCGCGGCACCGACGACCGAGCCGACGCGATGGCGGCGTGGCTGGCCCGCTGGGCCACCTGGGCCGGCATCGCTCTCGCCGTCGTGCTCGCCGCCCCGGCCGTCTGGTGGGCCGACGTGTTCAACACCGAATCGGCCTGGCCGTTCGTCATCCTCGCCGTCGGCATGCCCGCCTACCTCGTGCAGGCCGTCGGCCGGGGCGTGATGCAGGGCCGACTCGATTTCGCCCGACTCGCCTCCACCTTCGTCGTCGAGATGATCGTCCGGGTCAGCGCCGGGCTCGCTCTCGTCGCCCTCGGCTTCGGAGTCAACGGCGCCACGCTCGGTCTCACCTTGTCGTTCATCGCCACCTGGGCGTTGGTGCGGTGGATGCAACCGATCCACGGAGAACCGAAGCTCACCGTCGCCGAGTTCGGCGACCTGCGCACCTACGTCACGCCCGTCCTCGTCCTGCTGCTCGGCCAGATCGTGATCAACAACGGCGACGTGATGATCGTCAAGAGCACCTTCGACGGTGACACCGCCGGCGTCTACGCCGCCATCGCACTGATCGGACGCGCTGTCTTCTTCCTCTCCTGGTCGGCCGTCACGACGCTGTTCCCGGCCGTTGCCCAGCGGAGTGAGTCGGACGAGGAGTCGACCGGACTCCTGATCGGCGGCGTCGCCGTCGTCAGCGCGGCGTGCGGCTTCATGGTGCTGCTCGCCTGGCTGTTCGGCGACATCTTCCTGAGCGGGGTGTTCGGCGACGAGTACGCCGGCGTCGACTCGCTGCTCGTCGGCTACGCGATCGCCACATCGATGTTCGCCGTCGCCAACCTGCTCGTCACCTTCCAGCTGTCGGCCGGCCATCATCGAGAGAGCAACCTGCTCCTCATGGGCGCCGTCTTCCAGACCACGCTGCTGCTCCTCTTCCACGACTCGATGCGCACCGTCGTCGACGTCCAGCTCATCGCGATGGGCACCCTGCTCGCCGCCGTGGCGATCTCGACCGTCGCCCGAGTCCGCTCGCACACGCCCCGCCCCGGAGATGCGACGATGGGAAAAGCACCTGAGACCGAGGAGGCGCTGACATGAACTCGAGCACCGACGACGCACTGCCCACGACCGAGGCGGGCACCCCCGGACTCGACCTGTACCGACGGTGGGCCGAACAGCCGATCGACGGCCCGCCCGAGATCAGCATCGTCATCCCCGCCTACAACGAGGAGTGGCGCATCCTCCCCACGATCGGGGCGATCGCCGTCGAGATCAGCAAGCTCGACCGGCCCTGGGAACTGATCGTCTCCGACGACGGCTCGTCCGACGACACCCGCAAGCTCGTCCGCGAGCTCGGGCTGCCGAACCTCCGCCTGATCGAGAGCGAGAACACCGGCAAGGGTGGGGCCGTCCGACGCGGCATGCTCGCTGCGAAGGGCGACTACGTCCTCTTCGCCGACGCCGACCAGTCGACGCCGATCGAACAGTTCTCGCAGCTGCTCGCCGAGATCACCGAGGGCGGTGCCGACGTCGTCGTCGGGTCGCGTGCCGCCGACGGCGCCGACGTCGCCAACAAGTCGTTGCTCCGCAAGGTGATGAGCGCAGGCCTGAACGGCATCGTCCGTGTCGGATTCCGGATCCCGATCAGCGACACCCAGTGCGGCTTCAAGCTGTTCACGAGAGACGCCGCCGACGAACTGTTCGGCGTCCAGCGCATCGACGGGTTCTCGTTCGATCTCGAGATCCTGTTCCTGGCCCGCAAGCGCGGCATGAAGATCTCCGAGGTGCCGGTCGCCTGGTACGACGCTCCGGGATCGACCGTCGACCCCGGCAAGGTCGCCATCCAGTTCCTCAAGGACCTCGTGCGCATCCGCACCTGGTCGATCCAAGGCAAGTACTCCACGCCGCGCAGCGCGGCACCCGAAGCCGAGAAGGACCCCGCATGAACGTCTCCGTCGCGCTCGCCGACACCGAAACCGTCCTGAGCCTGTCGGGCCGCTTCGACGCCCACGAGGTCGAGGCCTACCGCGCTGCGGCCGACCCGGTCGTCGACGTCGACAGCGCCTCGATCGTCGTCGACCTGGAAGCGGTCAACTTCATCGACTCGTCGGCGCTCGCCGAACTCGTGCGATCGATGAAGCACGTCCGCGAACGTGGCGGCGAGCTGGTGCTCCGCAACCCGAGCGACCCCGTGCAGATCATCCTCGAGCTCACCGGGCTCGACCTCGCCTTCACGATCACATGATGACGCTCGAGCGGCTCCCCAGTCTGCTGCACCCCGTCGAGGGGCACCTCCGGCGTCTCGCCCGAACCTGGATCAACGACGGTGCCGACGGCTGTCGCCTCCGCTACGGCGACGAGGTGGTCGTGATCGACGGCCGTTGCGACGAGGACCGTCTCGTGTCGGCCCCGTTCGGCGGTCTGCTGCACGATTGGCACTGGGAGGTCGGCACCGATCGACGCAACACCGAGCGAGTGGAGGCCGAGGCCGATCTGCTCGGCGAGCTGGCCGCGCGGAACGAAGAAGTCGGCCAGGTCGCCGGTGCACTCCTCGAGAGCGGCGACCAGCTGCTCGCCATCTACGACCTCGCCCGCAGCTCGCTGTCGCGTGCCACCGGTGCCGAACGGCGCCGGATCGCCGTCGCCGACGCGCTACGCCTCACGGGTGCCTCGTGCGCGGCGCTCGTCGGTGGCGAGGAGACGGCCTACGTCGGAGACGACGCAGTCGCGGCACGCATGCTGCCCTGGAGCGGCGACTCGACCCGGACCGCCATGCGACGGGTCGACGGCGTCGGCGACGTCGCCATCCGCCCGTTCCCCGACCGTGCCGACGGCACGTTGCTGCTCGCGTCCGGGCCCGATCGACGGTTCACCACCGCCGACCTGAAGTTGATCGACGCGATCTCGTTCTTCGCCGGCGGGCTCATCGCACTCGAGCGGATGAAGAGCGACGCCGTTCGTGGCGCCCTCATCGAGCGTGATGCCGAGACGGCGGCGAAGCTCGCCCAGATGCTGCTGCCGCGTGAGAGCCCCGACATCGACGGGCTCGACGTCGCAGGACGATGCGACCCGGCGCGTCTCGCCGGTGGCGACTTCTACCTGTGGATCCCGACCGGTGATCACGTCGTGGTCGCCGTGGGCGACGTGTCGGGCAAGGGGCTCGGAGCGGCACTCGTCATGACGATGGTCGTGCGCACCACCACACGGCTCGCGCTCGAATCGAACATCCCCGATCCGCACGAACTGTTCCGCCAACTGGCGCGCCACCTCACCGACTACCTGAGCGAAGCCGGTGTGTTCATCACGATGGTGATCGGGGTCTACCGGCGCGACGGCGACACGATCCGGTTGGCGAACGCCGGGCATTCACCCGTCCTGGTCGGCAACGCCGACGGGTTCGCCAACCTCCCGCCGACCGCTCCGCCGCTCGGCGTGATGGAGGACATGATCGCCGACACCGTCGAGCTGCCCTTCGTCCCCGGTGACGTCGTCGTCATGGGGACCGACGGACTCGTCGAGCAGGAGAATGCCGAACGGGCGCAGCTCGGCGACGAATGGATCGCCGATCACATCGCCGGCCTCGCCGGCGATCCTGCCTGTGTCGTCGTCGACTCGTTGTTCGCCGCCGTCGAACGCCACGCCGGGGACACCGCCGCCAGCGACGACCGCACCGCCGTCGTCATCCGCCGGGAGAAATCGTCGTGCACGAACTGACGGTCCACGCCGACCTGCTGAGCATCCGAGACATCGGACCATGGCTCCGTGAGGTCGCCGGTGACGCCGTCGCTGCGGACGCGCTCGAGTCGTTCGCGATGAAGTGCGAACTGGCCGTGCAAGAACTCGCCGTCAACATCGTGACCCACGGCTACGACGGCGAAGCCGGACCCGACGATCACATCACGCTCGCCGGCACGACCGTCGACGGGGCGGTGCAGGTCGTGATCACCGACCGCGCCAAGGAGTACCGTCCCGACGAGCAGGCCGCTCCGGCCGCCGACGAACCCCAAGTGCACGGCTACGGGCTCATGATCGTGCGCCAGCTCACCCGCCGCTTCGATCACGAACGTGTCGACGGCGTCAACACGACCACGCTCGAGTTCCCCCTGCCAGGAGGCCAACCATGAAGATCACCACCACCGACCAGGTCACCCGATCGACCACCCTCGCCCTCGAGGGCCGACTCGACGCCCTCAGCGCACCGTCGTTGCGCGACGCGCTCGACGGTGTCTTCGCCGGCGGCGTCCATCAGATCCTGATCGACCTCGCCGCCGTCGACTTCGTCGATTCGGCCGGCCTCGCTGCCCTCGTCCACGCGATGAAGGCGGCTCGGACCGAAGGCGGCGATGTCGAACTCGTGCGTCCCCGCTCCGACGACGCGTTCCGCGTGTTCGAGCTGACGAAGTTCGACGCCGTGTTCCGCATCCACGAAGCGTCCTGAACCATGGCGCGCATCCTGATCGTCGACGACGACATGGTGTCGCGCGTCTTGCTGCGCCACCTGCTCGCCGCTCACGGCCACGAGGTCGTCGAGGCCGACGACGGAACCACGGCGGCCGACACGTACCGACCCGGTGATGTCGATCTGATCATCAGCGACCAGGAGATGCCGACGATGTCGGGCATCGAGCTCCGCCGCCACCTCGGGGAGGGCCTCACCGTGCCCTTCGTGCTGCTCACCGGCTACGCGACAGGAGACGAGTTCGCGCTTTCGCCCGAGGCCGACGAGGTCGACGCGTTCCTCACCAAACCGGTGTCGGCCGCCATGGTCGATCAACTGCTCGCCAACCTCGAACTCTGACCGCTCCGCTCGGCTGCGCCCACGGGTCGCATGCGAGACTGCCCCTTCATCCGAGGGACGAAGGGGGACCCGATGACCGAACCATTGACCGTCTCGCACGCGCACGGACCGACCGAGCCGGCAGTGCGCGACATCACGATCGGCGCGTTGCTGCGCGAGACCGCCGCCGACCTACCCGACCGCACCGCCCTGGTCGCCGGCACGCCCGAGCCCGACCGTCGCCGGAGCTGGACCTATGCCGAGCTGGTGACCGACGCCGAACGGACCGCCCGAGCACTGGCACAGCGGTTCGAGCCCGGCGAACGGGTCGCGGTCTGGGCGCCGAACGTGCCCGAGTGGCTGATGCTCGAGTTCGGTGCTGCGATGGCCGGGCTCGTGCTCGTCACCGTCAACCCGGCGTTCCGGGCGAGCGAGGTCGAGTTCGTCCTCACCCAGTCGCGTGCGTCGGGGGTGTTCGTGCTCGACGAGTTTCGCGGGAACCCGATGCGCGCCACCGTCGAGTCGGTGCAGGCCAACTGCCCCGAGTTGCGCGAGATCATCCCGCTCAGCGACTGGGACGACTTCATCGCCACCGGCGACGCCGATGTGGCCCTGCCCGACGTCGCCCCGACCGACCCGGTGATGATCCAGTACACGTCGGGCACCACCGGTTTCCCGAAAGGGGCGCTGCTGCATCACCGAGGTCTCGTCAACAACGCTGCTCACACGTCGTCGCGCATGGGTGTCACCTACGGCGACTCGGTGTACGTCAACCCGATGCCGTGCTTCCACACCGGCGGGTGTGTGCTCGGTGTGCTCGGCGCGGTGTCGAAGGGGTCGACCCACGTGCTCGTCGAGGCGTTCGAACCCGGGCTCGTGCTCGAACTGCTCGATCAGTACGGCGGCACGGCGATGATGGGCGTGCCGACCATGTTGATCGCCATGATCGAGCATCCGTCGTTCGAGTCGAGCGATCTGTCGAAGGTCGAGGCGATCTGCTCCGGCGGATCGACGGTGCCCGCACCGCTGGTGCGTCGGCTCGAGGAGAGCCTGGGTGCGCCGTTCACGATCGTGTTCGGCCAGACCGAATGCTCGCCGGTCGCCTCGATGACGAATCCGAGCGACAGCATCGACGACAAGGCGAACACCATCGGCAACCCGATGCCGAACGTCGAGGTCAAGATCATCGACCCGGAGTCGGGAGAGACGGTGCCGATCGGCACGATCGGCGAGTACTGCACCCGTGGGTACCACGTGATGCACGGCTACTTCGAACGTCCCGACGCCACGGCCGAAGCCATCGACGAGGAGGGTTGGCTCCACACCGGCGACCTGTGTGCGATGGACGAGCGCGGCTACTGCACGGTCGAGGGTCGCCTGAAGGACATGATCATCCGCGGCGGCGAGAACATCTACCCACGAGAGCTGGAGGAGTTGCTCTTCGCCCACCCCGACGTCGGCGAGGTCGCCGTGGTGGGCCTGCCCGACGAGAAGTGGGGCGAGACCGTCGGCGCGTTCATCCGACCGGCGCCGGGCAAGACCGTCGACAAGTCGGCGCTGTTCGCCTACATGCGCGAGCACCTGGCACCGCACAAGACCCCGGCGCAGTGGTTCGAGGTCACCGAGTTCCCGCTCACCGGATCCGGCAAGATCCAGAAGTTCAAACTCCGCGACGACTACCGAGCCGGCACCCACGACCCCGTCTGACCGGCCCTCGCGGGTCAGGTGCCAGAGGTGACGGGTGAGGCGCAGCCGAATCCGTGACCGGCGGTCACCTGACTCCGGGGTTCTGTGGTCTGACCCGGCGGCTCGTTCCCTCCGGTTCGCGCACCCGTCCCGGGTCAGGTGATCGCCGGTAACGGCTCGTTCCTCGCCGTCACCTTTGACACCCGACCCGGAGACCCGGCGTCAGGCGAAGGCGACCTTGGCCACGTCGTCGTAGGTGTCGGCGAGGTGGAACGTCATCTCGTCACGCACCCGTTCGGGGACGTCGTCGAGATCGGGGCCGTTGCGCTTCGGCAGCACGACCTCGGTCAGGCCCATCCGATGGGCGGCCAGCACCTTCTGCTTGACGCCGCCGATCGGCAGCACCTGGCCCTGCAAGGTGATCTCACCCGTCATGCCGACCGTCGGCTTGACGTGGCGGCCCGTCATGAGCGACACGAGTGCCGTCGTCATCGTGATGCCGGCCGAGGGCCCGTCCTTCGGCACCGCCCCCGCCGGCACGTGCACGTGGAAGCGGCGTCGGAGTGCCTCGTCGTCGAGACCCAACTCGTCGGCGTGTGACCGCACATAGTTGAGGGCGATCTGCGCCGACTCCTTCATCACGTCGCCGAGCTGCCCGGTGAGGGTGAGGCCCGGCTCGGCATCGGGGCCGGTCGGGAAGGCCGTCGTCTCGATGAAGAGCACGTCGCCACCCACGCCGGTGACGGCGAGCCCGGTGGCGACGCCCGGCACGTTCGTGCGCTCGGGCACGTCGTCGGTCACCTTCGGACGGCCGAGCCACGCCGACACCTCGTCGGGGTCGATGATCACCGGGGTCTCGGTGCCCGTCGCGACCTTCGAGGTCACCTTGCGGACGAGCCGACCGAGCTCACGTTCGAGCGTCCGCACGCCCGCCTCGCGGGTGTAGCCACGGATCACGGCCGAGATCACGTCGTCGCCGACGTCGATCTCGTCGCTGCGCAACCCTGCCTGCTCGACCTGGCGGGGGAGGAGGTAACGGTTGGCGATGAAGCGCTTCTCGTCCTCGGTGTACCCGTCGAGACGCACCAGATCCATCCGGTCGAGCAGCGGCGCAGGGATCGTGTCGGCGACGTTGGCGGTCGCGATGAACACGACCTCCGACAGGTCGAGGTCGACCTCGAGGTAGTGGTCGCGGAAGGTGTGGTTCTGGGCGGGGTCGAGCACTTCGAGCAGGGCGGCGGTCGGGTCGCCCGACCAGCCGCCTGCGGTGAGTTTGTCGACCTCGTCGAGCAGGATCACCGGGTTCATGGTGCCGGCCTCCTGCAGGGCACGGACGATCCGGCCGGGCTGCGACCCCACGTAGGTACGGCGGTGACCGCGGATCTCGGCCTCGTCGCGGATGCCGCCGAGCGCGACGCGGACGAACTCGCGTCCCATCGCCCGGGCGACCGACTCGCCGAGACTGGTCTTGCCGACCCCTGGCGGTCCGACGAGGGTGATGATGGCGCCCGAACCTCGCGTGGCGCGCTCGCCGTCTCGCTCGTCGATGCCGCGGTCGCGGCGGAGCTTGCGGGTGGCGAGGAACTCGACGATGCGGTCTTTCACCTCGTCGAGGCCGTAGTGGTCGGCGTCGAGCTGGGCGCGTGCGGTGTCGAGTTCGAGTGAGTCGTCGCTGCGCTCGCCCCACGGCATGTCGAACACCCGGTCGAGCCAGGTGCGGATCCAGGAGTGCTCGGGCGACTGTGAGCTCATCCGCTCGAACCGGTCGAGCTCCTTGGCGATCGTGTTCTTCGTGGCGACGGGTGCGTCGAGCTGTTCGAGGCGATCACGGAAGTCGCCGACGACGTCGTCGTCGCCCTCGCCGAGTTCCTTGCGGATCGCGTTGAGCTGTTGGCGGAGCAGATACTCGCGCTGCTGCTTGTCCATGCCCTCGCTGACGTCGTTGCGGATCGTCTCGGCGACCTGCAACTCCGCGAGATGGTTGCGAGCCCACGAGCTGATCGCGTCGACACGGTCGGCCAGGTCGACGGCGTGCAGCACTCGGCGACGGTCGTCGTCGGCGAACTCGGCCCAGGTGGCGACGGCATCGGCGAGGGCCCCGGGGGCGCGGGTGCTGCCGAGGATCTCGGGGAGGCGGCGCGAGCGGCGCAGCGGTGCGATCAGTTCGAGCACGGCGCGCAGTTCGCGGGCGGCGGCGGTCACGCGCTCGGTGGGGGTCGGGTCGATGATCGGGTCGACGGCAGCGGTGAGGCGGGCGTCGCCGCCCGCCTCGTCGGTGCGGGCGAGGCCCACATAGGCGCGGGTGTCGATCTGGACGATGGCGACCGGTTCGCCGCCGGGGAGCTTGCCGACGTCGGGCACGGTGGCGACGACACCGAGGGTGTCGGCCGGGTCGGTGACGAACGCGATCCGGCCGTTGGTGTCGGTGCGAGCGGCCTCGACGGCCTGCCGGAGTCGGGGGTCGGACAGCTGGAGGGTGAGGGTCGCGCCCGGGAGCACGACGGTGGGGAGGATGGCGACGGGGAGACGGGTGGTCGTCGACGTTTCGGACATGTTGTCACGGTACGGGAAGAAATCCTGAGTCGCTACCTGTCAACTATCGAAGAATGTCGATGTTTCGACGTGACCGGCGGCACCCGGGCCGGCACCGTCCACAGGGGATAGGTTCGCGGTGTGAGCGAGGAACTGGCGGTCTCGGCCGACGACGTGGCAGCAGCCGCCGACCGGATCGCCGGTGACATCGAGCGCACGCCGATCGCCGACTCCCGCACCCTGTCCGCCGTCACCGGCGCCGACGTCGTCGTCAAGTTCGAGAACCTGCAGTTCACCGCCTCGTTCAAGGACCGCGGCGCGGCGAACAAGCTCCGCACCCTCACCGACGACGAACGCGCCTGCGGTGTGATCGCCCTCAGCGCAGGTAACCATGCCCAAGGCGTCGCCTACCACGCCGGTCGACTCGGCATCCCGGCGACGATCGTCATGCCGGCGTCGGCGCCGTTCGCGAAGGTCGCCAACACCGAAGCCCTGGGAGCCGAGGTCGTCCAGGCCGGTGCCACGTTCGCGGAGGCGTCCGAGACCGCCGATCGGCTCGCCGACGAACGCGGGCTCACCTGGGTGCATCCGTACAACGATCCGGCGGTGATCGCCGGCCAGGGCACCGTCGGCATCGAACTCCTCGACTCGATCGACGACCTCGACACGATCATGGTCCCGGTCGGCGGCGGGGGACTGATCGCCGGCATCGCCACATGGGTCAAGGCGCATCGTCCGAACGTCGAGATCGTCGGCATCCAGTCCGAGACCTACCCGGGCATGCTCGCCGCACTCGCCGGCGACGAGCTCGCCCCGTCGAAGGCCGACACGATCGCCGACGGCATCGCCGTCAAGCAACCCGGTTCACTGACCGTCCCGATCGTCCGCGAACTGGTCGACGACGTGATCGCCGTTCCCGAGACGACCATCGAGCGTTCGATCTCGCTGTTCCTCGAGATCGAGAAGACCGTGGCCGAGGGCGCCGGGGCCGCGGGTCTGGCCGCCCTGCTCGAATACCCCGACCGGTGGCGCGACAAGCGAGTCGCGCTCGTGCTCACCGGCGGCAACATCGACACCCGGGTGCTCGCCTCGGTGCTGCTCCGAGAGATGGCTCACTCGGGTCGTATCACGAGCCTGCGGATCGCGGTCAGCGACACGCCCGGCCAACTCGCTCCGTTGGTGGCGGCGATCGCATCGGCGGGAGCCAACGTCGTCGAGATCGAGCACCGTCGGCTGTTCGACCCGATCTCGGCGCGGGCGACGAACATCGACGTGATGCTCGAGACGCGCGACGCCCGCCATGCCGATCGCGTCGTCGACGCCATCGAAGCCAAGGGCTACCGAGTCGTCCGCTCCGAGACGACCTGAACAATGGGGTCGTACCCGACCCCATTCGTCGTTGTGTCACGTGAATTTGTCGACGATGCGGTCGATCGTCGCGGCGGTGCGGACCGTGGTGACGGGCGCGCCGGGTCTCGGGGTCAGTGCCGCCAGCGGCGACTCCGACATGCCGCCCACGTGCGTCCACAGGGTCTGGCGTCCCATCGGGCTGAGGGTGTCGTTCGGCCCGGCGGTCGCTGCCAGCGCTGCTCGCGCCTCGTCGCCGGGGTCGGATTTGTAGAAGATGATCTCGTGCTTGGCCCCGGGTCCCGGTTCGGGAATGCCGGCCAGCAGCGTGCGGAGTTCGTCGACCGACCGCACGAAGCACGTCACCTCGTAGCCGAGCGACGCCTCCAACCGCTGCTCGAGCACCGGTTCGGCCTCCGCCGGTTCGAGCTCGCTCGTGAACAGCAGGTTGCCGCTCGCCTGATACGTGGACACGTCGGCGAACTCGGGGCCGGCGACGGCAGCGATCAGCTCGTCCTTCTTCGGCCGCCGGTTGCCGACGTTGATGCCTCGCAGGAATGCCACCAATCGCACCGGTGCATTGTGGCACCGGCCGGGCGTCACGACGTCAGCACCGTCTGCGTCTGGGTGGTCTTGCCGACGAGCTTGCCCTCGTCGGTGCGGAGCTCGGTTTCGACCACGATCGTCGTCCGGCCGACGTGCAGCGGACTCGACGTCGCCGTCAGCGTCTGACCCTCCCTGATCGCACCGAGGAAATTCGTCTTCGACTCGATCGTCGACGTGCCGACAGCGCCCTCGGGCAGGTTGGTGAACGCGCACGCACCGCCGGCGGCGTCGGCCAACGCCATGACGGCCCCGCCGTGCAGCAGACCGTTGCTCGTACACAGCTCAGGGCGCCAGCCGAGCGTCAACACGACGCGTTCGGCCGTGAGCACGGTCGCCTCGATGCCGAGGGAGGCACACAGCGGCATGGCGGTTCGGACGAACTCGGTCGGCTCCATGGCCGAACCGTACTCATCGTCGAACCCCCCGTCGACGGCGGAGATCGGTCACCCCGACGACGTCCGTCGGGCGGTCACCAGCCGAACGGTCGCGCCGGCGGCGAGGACGGCGACACCTGTCACGACGGCACGCCACGGGAGTGCGGCGATCAGGACGATGCAGCCGACGAGGCCGACGAGGGCGATCGGCTTCGGCCATCGGCGCTGCGCCTCGGTCAGCGTGAGCGCTGCCGCGTTGGTGATCGCGTAGTACGTCAGGACGGCGACGCCGGACACGGCGATCGCACTCCGGATCTCGAGCAGCACCACGAGACCGATCACGATCGCTGCGACGGTCAGCTCGGCCCGGATCGGCAGCGAGCGTCGGGCGTCGACGTGAGCGAACCAATGTGGAAGCTCGCGGTTGCGGGCCATCGCCAGTGAGGTCCGCGACACGCCCGGAATCAGGTTGAGCAGCACGCCGAGGGCAGCGATGCCGGCGCCGATGCGGACGATGCCGCCCACCGGGAGACCGCCCGCCTCGGCGACCAGGCGGAGCGGTGCGTCGGTGAGCGCGAGGAGGTCGGCGTCGACGACGGCGAGGGCGGTCACACCGACCACGGCGTACACGACGAGCACCGCGCCCAACGCCCGAGGGATCGCCTTCGGAATCGTGACCTCGGGTTCGCGAACCTCCTCACCCAACGTCGCGATGCGGGCGTAGCCGGCGAACGCGAAGAACATGAATCCGGCCGACTGGATGATGCCGTGGAGATCACCGTCGATCGGTGTGATGCGGCCGAGCGACGCCGACGGACTCGTCCAGCCCGACACGACGACAGCCGTCAGTGCGAGCAGCGACACGACGAGCAGCACCCTCGTCACCGCAACCGTTCGCGACAACCCGCCGATGTTCACGGCGGTGATGGCCACGACCGCTGCGACGGCGACCCAGCGCTCGTACTCCGGCCAGAGGTAGGCGCCGACGGTGAGCGCCATGGCAGCGCACGACGCGGTCTTCCCGACGACGAACCCCCACCCGGCGAGGTGGCCCCACGTCTCACCGAGCTGTCGGCGTC
This sequence comes from Ilumatobacter fluminis, assembly GCF_004364865.1. Lineage (NCBI taxonomy): Bacteria > Bacillati > Actinomycetota > Acidimicrobiia > Acidimicrobiales > Ilumatobacteraceae > Ilumatobacter > Ilumatobacter fluminis. The sequence goes on along the minus strand of NZ_SOAU01000001.1, from coordinate 4,004,649 downwards.
CGTACACGTAGGTGCCACCCGACTCGGGGTGGATCGCGGCGAGTTGCGCCGAGGAGGCGGCGTTGCAGAACGCGACGACGGCGGCGATCGCCAGACCCAGCAGCAGGCCGGTGCCGGCCGATCGCGCGGCGGGGGCCCACGCGGCGAACACACCGGCGCCGATCATCGAGCCGGCGCCGATCACCACGGCGTCGGACAGGCCGAGCCGTCGTTGCAGTTCGCCGCTCGACACGGCGCCGAGGCTACGAGCCGGCGAGCCGCCGGGTCGTGCCGTTCACCGACTGTTCAGGTGACGTGATCGTGGTCTCAGACCTTGGGAGCGATGGCGTCGCCCGGCAGCACGCCGTCGGGGTAGAGCGCGGTCTGGAAGCGGCGCATGCCGGCGAGCCAGCGGTCGCGGTCGGTCGCCTTGCGCTCGACGTAGGTGGCGACCTCGTCGTGCGGAAGCACGAGGAACTTCTCGTCGCGGATCGCCTCCAGGCACTTCTGCGCCACCTCGTCGGAGGTGAGCACGCCGTCGCCGCTCGCGACGCTGCCGCCGAGGTCGGGGTCGGAGCCGTCGTAGTCGGGGCTGTTCGAGATGATGTTGGTGGCGACGGCCTGCGGGCACAGCACTGACACCCGGATGCCCTGGTGATGGTGGCTCACCGAGATCCACTCGCCGATCGAGACCGCGGCGGCCTTGGTGACCGAGTAGGCGAGCGATCCGATCTGGGTGAGCAGTCCGGCGGCAGACGCCGTGTTGAGCAGGTAGCCCTCACCGCGGGCGATCATCGAGGGCAGCACGGCGCGGGCGGCGTAGATGTGGGCCATGCAGTGCACTTCCCACATGTTCTGGATCGCCTCGTTGGAGTCCTCGAGGCCGGCGGTGGTGACGTAGCCGGCGTTGGAGACGAACAGGTCGATCGGGCCCTGCGCCGACTCGGTGTCGTCGACGAGCTGCTTGATCGCCGCCTCGTCGCGCACGTCGATCTCGACGCCGGTGCCGCCGATCTCGGCAGCGACCCGTTCGGCTTCGGCGCCGTGCAGGTCGGCGACGACCACGTGGCGAGCACCGGCCGCGTTCGCCGCCTTGGCGAGGGCCTCGCCGATACCCGAACCGCCACCGGTGATGACCACGACCCTGTTCTCGAGTTCCATGCCGCCGGACCGTAGTGTCCCGACCGTCGCGACCAACAAGCGGGTCGGACGAGCGCACTCCGGGTCAGGTGTCAGAGGTGACGGCGAGGAACGAGGGTGCGTCGGGTCAGGTGTCAGAGGTGACGGCGAGGAACGAGCCGTTACCGTCGATCACCTGACCCGGGGTCGGCGCGCGAACCCGAGGGAACGAGTCGTCGGGCCGACCAACAGGACCCCGGAGTCAGGTGACCGCCGGTAACGGGTTCGGCTGCGCCTCACCCGTCACCTCTGGCACCTGACCCGCGTGGACCCGGGTCAGGTGAGGGAGTCGCGGAGTTGGCGCTTCAGGATCTTGCCGCTGGCGTTGCGGGGGAGTTGTTCGTCGACGACGGTGACCACGGTCGGGATCTCGAACTTGGCCAGCCGCTCGGCGAGGAACTGCTGCAGCTCGGAGGCCTCGAGCGATTCGCCCGGCTTCACCATCACATGGCACGCGACCTCTTCACCGAGTCGCTCGTGCGGCACGCCGTACACCGCTGCCTCGTACACCGCAGGGTGCTCGTAGATCGCCGCTTCGACGTGTGCCGAGTAGATGTTCTCCCCGCCGCGCAACACCATGTCCTTGGCGCGGTCGCTGACGTACACCCAGCCCTCCTCGTCGAGGTGCCCGATGTCGCCCGAACGTAGCCACCCGTCGACGATCGTGTCGGCGGTCGCGTCCGGACGGTTCCAGTAGCCGCGGATCAGGTTCGGGCCGCGGAACCAGATCTCGCCCTTCTCGTTCGGCGGCAGCGGGTTCCCCTCGGGATCGGTGACGCGCACCTCCATCGTCGGCACGGGTCGACCGGTCGAGGTCGGGCGTTGCAAGAAGTCGTCGCCGGTGATCTGCGGCCCGTACGCGTTGGTCTCCGTCATGCCGTAGCCCAGCCCGGGGCGACCGTTCGGGAAGTTGTCCTCGATGCGCCGCACCAGTTCGGCGGGCATCGGTGCGCCGCCACCGCCGACCGAGACGAGGCTCGACGTGTCGCGCTCGGCGAACGATGGCGCCTCCAGCAGGTCCCAGCTCATCGTCGGCACACCGACGAAGTTCGTCACCCGTTCCTGTTCGATCAGTTCGAGCGCCCGCTCGGGGTCCCACTTGTAGGTCATCACGAGCTTGGCGCCGCTGACGAATGATCCGAGCATGACCGGGACGAGACCCGTGACGTGGAACAGCGGGACGCACAGCATCATGGCGCTCTGCGCCGGCACGTCGCTCTCGGGCGGTGCCGGCTCGCGTGCGGCGCTGACCGCGGCGCGGGCAGCGAACGACATCAATGCGCTCAGCAACGCTCGGTGCGTCGACACGGCGCCCTTCGGGAAGCCGGTCGTGCCCGACGTGTACAAGATCGTGACGTCGTCGTCGGGGTCGATGTCGACGTCGGGCATCGTGGCGCCCTCGACCAGGATGTCTTCGAGGCGGATGGCGCCATCGCGCTCGCCGCAGCGAACGGTGACGAGCCGGGCCGCGATCTCGCCCGGGGCCGCCGCCTCGATGCGACCGAGCCGTTCCTCGTCGCAGAGGATCACACTGCACCCCGAGTCGTTGACGGCGTACACGATCTCGTCGGTCACCCACCAGGCGTTGAGGGGGACGGCGATCGCGCCGATGGACGTGATCGCCGTGAAGGCGGTGATCCACTCGGGGTAGTTGCGCATCGCGATCCCGACCCGGTCGCCCTTCGCGACGCCGAGGTCGTGCACCAGCGCGTGGCCGATGCGGCCGGCGTGGTCGAGCACGTCGGGCATCGTCCAGCGTTCGTCCTCGAACACGATGAAGTCGTCGGTGCGGCCAGCGGCCATGGCGAACAATCCGCGGATGTTCGGCGGGGTGTGGACGAACAACGTGGTCGGCCGACCGTGCACCTCCCCGTCGGTGATCTCGAACATCGTGCCCGGCGCGCAGACGGCATCGACCGCCTCATCGAACGTCATCCCCATGCCGCGGTTGTCTAGCAGACCCCGACGCCAACCCAACGGGTCAGGTGCCAGAGGTGACGGCGAGGAACGAGCCGTTACCGGCGGTCACCTGACCCGGGGCAGGTGCGCGAACAGGGAACGAGTCGCTTGGCCAGACCACGGGACCCCGGAGTCAGGTGACCGCCGGTCACGCCTCGCCCCGGGGGCGAGTCGTCACCTCTGGCACCTGACCCGCGACGGTAGCCGGTGTTGGTAAACCGTCTGGCCGGTATAGTTTCGATCATGCGAGAGGTGGTCGTGGAATCGGCGGTGGAGCGTGATCAGAATCGGTGGTTGGCGCTTGCCGCGCTCACCCTGCCGGTGCTGATCATCTCGATGGACGCGACGATCCTCGGCTTCGCGATCCCCGAACTGTCGACGGCGCTGGCCCCGTCGAGCTCGCAGCTGCTCTGGATCATCGACGTCTACTCGTTCGTCCTCGCCGGGCTCCTGGTCACGATGGGCATCGTCGGCGATCGCATCGGTCGACGTCGCCTTCTCCTCATCGGTGCCGCCGCGTTCAGCGTCGCCTCGGTCCTGGCCGCGTTCGCCCCCAGCGCCGAGGCGTTGATCGCTGCTCGCGCACTGCTCGGTGTCGCGGGCGCCACCCTGATGCCGTCCACCCTGGCCCTCATCCGCAACGTGTTCACCGACGACCAGGAACGGCAGATGGCGATTGCGATCTGGGCCGTCGCCTTCTCCGTCGGCGCGGCGATCGGACCCATCGTCGGCGGCTTCCTCCTCGATCACTACTGGTGGGGCTCGGTGTTCCTCGTGGGTGTTCCCGTCACCGCGCTGCTGCTCGTCGTCGGTCCCCGGCTCCTCCCCGAGTCGCGCGACCCGGATCCGCAGCCGTTCGACATTCCGAGTGCCGTCCTGTCGATGGTCGCGATGTTCTCGGTCGTGTACGCGATGAAGTCGTTCGCCGAACACGGCACGTCCACGGTCGCCTGGATCACGCTCGCTGTCGGCCTCGTCGGCGGCTACCGCTTCGTCCGCCGTCAGCAGCGACTCGACGACCCGATGATCGACGTCGGCCTGTTCCGGATCCCGCGCTTCACGATGGCGATCAGCGGCAACCTCGTGGCTTGCTTCGGGTTCTCGGGATCGATGTACTTCGTCGCCCAGCACCTGCAACTCGTCACCGGGATGTCGGCGTTCCGTGCCGGCCTGAGCCTGCTGCCGTCGGTCGCCGCCACGATCCTCGTCACCCTCTCGGCGCCCGCTGCTGCTCGCCGGATCGGCACGTTCCGGGTGATCTCGCTCGGGCTGACCGCGGGTGCCGTCGGCTTCTTCCTGCTGTCGATCGTGGGCGCCGACTCGTCGACTGCCCAGATCGTCGGGTCGATCCTGGTCCTCAACGCCGGACTCAGCGCTGCGATGGCCGTCGCGGTCGACGGTGTGATGTCGGCGCTGCCGCCCGAGCGGGCCGGTGCCGGTGCGTCGGTGTCGGAGACGGCGAACGAGTTGGGTATCGCACTCGGCACCGCCGTCCTGGGCAGCATCGCGGCGACGGTCTACCGTGGGGAGATCGCCGACGCCACCACGTTGCCCACCGAGGCCCTCGAAACCGCCCGGGAAACGCTCGGAGCCGCCCAATCCGTGGCGTCCGAGCTCGGTGGCGCAGCCGGTGATCAGCTCGTCGCCGTCGCCAACGATGCCTTCGTCGCCGGGACCCAGGTCGCCGCGACCGTTGCGGCGCTCGCGTTCGTGCCGCTCGCGATCTGGGCGTGGATGCTCGGCCGACCCCGCCAGAGCGCAGAGCGCTGATGGCCCGCCCGTCGAGCCGCGACCAGATCCTCGACACGCTCGAGCAGGTGATCGTCGACCGCGGTGCGGTGAGCGTCACCCTCGAACTGGTCGCCGACGAGGCCGGCGTCTCGAAGGGCGGCTTGCTCTATCACTTCCCGACCAAGTCGGCGATGTTCCACGGTCTGCTCGACCGGTGCGATGCACAGATCGACGAGGAGATCCTGACGGCGCCCGACGACCCCGCCGATCTCGTCCGCTGGACGATCGGGCTGGCCTACGGGTCGGCGGAGCGGCCGAGCCGGCTCTGGCAGGCCGTCATCGACGCGTCCGGGTCGGGTGACCAGTCGTACGACGAGCGGCTCGTCGCGCTGATCGAGCGATCGTACGAACCGCTCGACCGACTCGGTCCGATCGGTGCGGCGCACACGCGGCTCGTCGCGGACGGCCTCTACTTCGCTCCGTACATGGGCACACCGACGCCGGCCGTCGAACTCGTCGAGGGTGTCATCGACGCAATCATCGCCGAACTGGGCGACTGACCAGCGGGTTCGTGCCGCGCGGCTGCGCTCGGCTTGACTTGCGGCATGGCACAACTCTCCGAATCCGTCACCCTCGACCGCGAGGGCGACGTCGCCGTCATCACCATCGACAACCCGCCGGTCAACGCGCTCAGCTGGCACGTGCGCCAGGGCCTCGCCGACGGGTTCGCCCAGGCGGTCGAGGGTGGCGCGTCCGCGATCGTCCTCATCTGCGCCGGTCGCACCTTCATCGCGGGCGCCGACATCAGCGAGTTCGGCCAGAAGCCGCAGGGGCCGAGCTTGCACGACACCCAGCTCGCCATGGAGAACGCCCCGGTACCGGTCATCGCCGCGATCCACGGCACGGCGCTCGGCGGTGGCCTCGAGGTCGCACTGTGTGCGCACTATCGCGTCGCGCTCGACTCGTCGAAGTTCGGCCTGCCCGAGGTCAACCTCGGTCTGCTGCCCGGTGCCGGTGGCACGCAGCGCCTGCCCCGCCTCGTCGGCGTGCCGAAGGCGCTCGACATGATGACGTCGGGTCGCCACATCGGCGCCGCCGAGGCGTTGGGCGACGGCCTGATCGACGAGATGGTCGAGGGCGACCACGATGCGCTGCGCAACGCCGCCCTCGCCTTCGCTGCCCGCGCCGTCGCCAACAACATGCCGCTCGCCAAGGTCCGCGACCGCGACGAGAAGGTCGCCGAGGCACGTGGGAACGAGCAGCTGTTCGCCGACTTCCGCGCCACGATCGCCCGCAAGACGCGCGGGTTCCTGGCTCCCGAGTACAACGTCCGCTGCGTCGAGGCTGCCGCCAACCTCCCCTTCGACGAGGGTCTGCAGGTCGAGGCCGAACTCTTCCGCGAGCTGGTCACCGGCTCGCAGTCGGCAGCGCAGCGTTACTACTTCTTTGCCGAGCGCGCCGCGAACAAGATCCCCGACGTCCCGAAGGACACCCCGCTCGTCGACATCCAGCGCGTCGGCGTGCTCGGCGCCGGCACGATGGGCGGCGGCATCGCGATGAACTTCGCCAACATCGGGATCCCCGTCACCATCGTCGAGCGCGACCTGGAGTCGCTCGACCGTGGGCTCGGTGTGGTGCGCAAGAACTACGAGCGTTCGCGTTCGACGACCGCCGAACAGGTCGAGCAGCGAATGTCGTTGCTCACCGGCTCGACCGACAAGGCCGACTTCGCCGACTGCGACCTCGTCATCGAAGCCGTGTTCGAAGACATGGAACTGAAGAAGTCGGTCTTCGCCGAGCTCGACCAGATCTGCAAGCCGGGGGCGATCATGGCCTCGAACACCTCGTTCCTCGACATCGACGAGATCGCCTCGGCCACCTCGCGTCCCGAGAGCGTGATCGGCATGCACTTCTTCTCGCCGGCCAACGTGATGAAGCTGCTCGAGGTCATTCGAGGGGAGCAGACCTCGGCGAGCGTGATCGCGACGGCGATGGCACTCGGCAAGCAGATCAAGAAGGTCGCCGTGCTGTCGCGGGTGTGCCCCGGGTTCATCGGCAACCGCATCTTGGCGCAGCGTCGCTTCGAAGCCGACCGCCTGATCCTCGAAGGGGCCACCCCGGAACAGGTCGACCGTGTGCTCTACGACTTCGGTCTCCCGATGGGTCCGTTCGCCATGATGGATCTCGCCGGGCTCGACATCGGTTGGAAAGCCGAGACGTCGAAAGGCTCGACCGTGCGCGACATCCTCTGCGAATCAGGGCGTCGCGGCCAGAAGAACGGCCGTGGCTACTACACCTACGACCCGGAGACCCGTGCCGCCACGCCCGATCCCGAGGTCGTGGCGATGATCCGCGAGTTCGCCATCTCGAAGGGCTACGAGCAGCGCGAGGTCACCGACCAGGAAGTGCTCGAACGTTGCCTGTACCCGATGATCAACGAGGGCGCGAAGATCCTCGACGAGGGCGTCGCCATCCGTGGCAGCGACGTCGACGTGGTGTGGGTGAACGGTTACGGCTGGCCCGTGTACCGCGGTGGTCCGATGTTCTGGGCCGACTCGGTGGGTCTGCCCGAGGTCGTCGCCAAGATCCGCGAATACGGCGAGCGCCTCGACGGCGACCACTGGGAACTGTCCCCGCTCATGGAGAAGCTGGCCACCGAAGGCGGCCAGCTCCATCAGTTCTCCAACTGAAGTCCCCGGGTCGGGTGTCGGAGGGAACGGCGACGGAGTCGACGTTTCCGGAGGTCACCCGACCCGGTGAACCGGCGTGTTCAGGCGACGGCGGCGACCGGCTGTTCGAGGACGGCCGGCGCCGCCGTACGCCCCTGGCGCAGGAGCCAGAAGGTGAACGCCGCCTCGCCGACGATGGCCGGCAGCATCACGATCATGGTGAAGACGCTCGCGTAGCGGTCGTAGTCGGTGAGCACCGTGTAGCCGATCGAGTCGATCAGGTACACCGAGCCGGCCAGGCCCACGATCGCACCGAGCCATTTCGGAGCGATGCCCGACGTCCAGATGATCCGGGCGAGCACGAGCAGGTGGAGGCCGAACAGGGTCAGCCCCACCATCCACGTCGCGTTGAAGGCGTCGAAGGCGAGCAGGGTCTGCGCAGCCCGCTCGTCGTCGCCGAGCACGTTCGTGAATCCGTCGGCATCGGCGAAGCGCAGGCCGACGAACATGAACACGAGCCCCATCCCGAGGAAGACGGTGTAGCCGATCCGGAACCACGCGGCGAGCAGCGATCGCCGCTCCCCGGTCGGGCGGAACACCAGGTGGAGGAGCCACGAGACGGCGACGTCGAGGACGAAGATGACGAGGAACGCCAGCATCGCGACGCGGATCAGTGACTCATCGGCGGCGACGTTCGCCATGGTGCCGGCGGCATCGTCGAGGTCGACGACTCGTTCGCGCACGGCGAAGTTGGCGAAGATCGCCAGCACGAACAGCGCGGCGTAGGCCAATCCGGCGTACCAGGCAGCCGAGCGGCGGCTCAGTTCAGGCGTCGGCGTGATGGCGGTGATCGTGTCGGTGCGGGGTCGGGTGCTCATGGCGGCGTCCTCTCGGAGTCGGTTGCGTTCGAGGTGCAGGTGTTGCACTGGTTCGTGCGTTCGGATGGCGATGATCGAGTGCGGGGAGACGAAGGCGTTCACGACGCAGCGCCGATCGTGATGACGGCCTTGCCGCGGAGGCGGCCGGCGGCGAGGTCGTCGATGGCCGACGCGACCCGCTCGAGGGGGAAGGTGCGGTCGATCGGTGCGACGATCCGGCCCTGCTCGACCAGTTCGTGCAACCGCGCCCGCTTCGCCGCCGACTCGTCGGCGATGAACATCGTCAGTCGCTGGCTGACGAACGGCGAGCGCATCACGGCTCGCACCTGACGCCCGACGCCGCCGGTGACCCTGCCGCCGTCCTCGCCGCCGACGATGACCAGCGTGCCGGTCTCGGTCAGTGCGGAGCGGAGCGTGGAGACGCGATTGCGGCCGCCGATGTCGACGATGAGGTCGAAGGGGTCCTCGTCGGTGAAGTCGTCGCTGCGGTAGTCGAGCACCACGTCGGCGCCGAGGCCGACGACGTACTCGGCCTTGGCTGCACTGGCGACCCCGGTGACGTGGAGGCCGTGGGCGTGGGCGAGCTGAACGGCGAAGCTGCCGACGCCACCCGACGCCCCGAGGATCAGCACTCGCTGGCCGGCCTCGGCGCGGCCGATGTCGAACAGTGCCTGCTCGGCCGTGGCGCCGGACACGGCGAGCGTGGCGGCCTGCTCGGGGGTGACGTGGTCGGGGCGATGAGCGAGCTTCGTCGCCTTGGCGGTGGCGTACTCGGCGAAGGTGCCGATGCCGATGCCGTAGACCTCGTCGCCGACGGCGAAGTCGGTGACGTCGGTGCCGACGGCGACGACCGCGCCGGCGAGATCGAGTCCGAGTGTCGGGTACTTCGGGCGGCGGATGCCGTAGCCGGCGAGGCGCACGGCGTAGGGCAGCCCGGTCATGAGGTGCCAGACGCCGCGGTCGACGCCGGCGGCGGCGACTCGGACGAGCACCTCGTCGTCGGCGGGTGTGGGCACCTCGACGGTGCGCAGCTCGAGGACGTCGGCGTCGCCGTACCGGTCCTGGACGATCGCCCGCATCTGCTCGCGGCTCGTGCCGTCGGTGCGGGTGCTCGCGGCGGCGGCGATCGATGCGGCGCTGGTGGCTGTGGTTGCTGTGGTTGCGTTCATGGTGGCTCCTGCGTGTCGTACTTAGTAAGGTTGACGTCATGCATCCAACCGTACTAAGTACGAAATGTCAACGGTGTTTCGAAGAATTCCTCCGGAACCCCTGCAAGACGGCCAGACTGGACGCCGGGTCGACGTGTGCCGACCCGACCGATCCCGATCGAATGAACAGCAGCGCAATGAGCGACGACACCCCCAGGGACACCAGCGACGACACCCGCGACGAAGCCGCCCGGACGGGTGCGAAGCGCCCCACGCTCAGCCGCGAGGCGGTGATCGCCGGCGCGATCGAGATCGCCGACCAGATCGGCGTCGAGCCGCTCACGTTGCGCAAGCTGGCGACCCACCTCGGCGTCAAGCCGATGTCGATCTACTACTACGTGGCGAACAAGGACGAGATCATCGACGGGATGGTCGACGCCGTGTTCACCGAGATCGAGATGCCGCCACCGGAGACGCCGTGGCGGGAAGCGATGACGGTGCGAGCCCACTCGGCGCGCGAAGCCCTCCGTCGTCATCCCTGGGCGGCGGGCATGCTCGACTCCCGTACCAATCCGGGTCCGGCGAACCTCGGCCACCACGACGCCGTCATCGCATGCCTCAGGGCGAACGGGTTCTCGTTCGCCCTGACCGGGCACGCGTTCGCGACCCTCGATGCCTTCATCTACGGCTTCGCGCTGCAGGAGTCGTCGTTGCCCGGTCAGGGCGATCCGCAGATGACCGATCTGGCCGACGAGTTCCTCGAGCACTTCACCGAGCACTTCCCGGCGCTCGCCGAGTTCACCCGTGAGTACGTGCTCCAACCCGGCTATGCGTTCCGGAACGAGTTCGACGTCGGACTCCAACTCGTGCTCGACGGCCTCGAGGCGCGCTACGCCGCCGAGTCCTGACCGGCGGCCTCGCGCTGCGTCCGATGCCGATGCGGCCGCCCTGGTAGAACCCGACCCATGGGAACCCTCGCCGACGACACACGCTGGATGGACGCCACCGCACAGGCCGAGCTGATCGCCGACGACGAGGTGACGCCGCTCGAGTTGGCCGAGGCGGCGATCGAGCGGATCGAGTCGCTCGATGGCCCGATCAACGCCGTGATCATGCGGTGGTTCGACCACGCTCGCGAGCTCGCGACGTCCGATCTTCCCGACGGACCGTTCCGCGGCGTGCCGTTCCTGCTGAAGGACCTGTGGGCGCACTACGCCGGTCAGCCGCTCACCAACGGCAACGTCGCGTTGCGCGACGCGATGCCCGTCAGCGAGCGCGACACGTGGCTCGTCGAACGGTTCCGAAACGCCGGCCTCGTGACGCTCGGGCGTACCAACAGCCCCGAGCTGGGGAGCCTTCCGGTCACCGAGCCGGTCGCCTACGGCCCGACCCGCAACCCGTGGGGTACCGATCACACACCAGGCGGATCGAGCGGTGGCGCAGCAGCGGCGGTCGCTGCCGGCATGGTGCCGATCGCCCACGCATCCGATGGTGGTGGCTCGATCCGGATCCCGGCGTCGTGCTGCGGTCTCGTCGGACTCAAGCCGTCGCAGGGCCGCATCACCATCGGTCCGTTCCGTGCCGAGTCGGGGCTGTCGGTCGAACTGGCCGTGAGTCGTTCCGTGCGCGACACCGCCCGCATGCTCGATGCCGTGCACGGACCGGGCGTCGGCGACACCGTGATCGCGCTGCCTCCCGAACGGCCGTACGTCGACGAGGTCGGTGCCGATCCCGGTCGCCTGCGGATCGGGCTGCTCGATCATCACCCGCACGGCGGCTTCCTCCACGACGACTGTGCAGCCGCTGTCCGTTCGACCGCCGCCCGGCTCGAGGCGCTCGGCCATCATGTCGAACCGGCGTACCCCTCGGCGCTCGCCGATCCGTCGTTCACCCCGAAGTTCATGGCGATGTGGGGCGCGAACATGGCCGTCGGACTCGCCAACTACGCCGCTGCGCTCGGTCGCGAGCTGACCGAGGACGAAGTCGAACCCGTCAACTGGGCGCAAGCGCAGTGGGCCGCCCACGTGAGCTCCACCGACTACGCCCAGGCGCTGGGAGCAATCGCGACGTATCGGCGAGCGATCCACCAGTGGTGGGCAGACGGGTGGGACATCTTGCTCACGCCGACGCTCGCCGAGCCGCCGGTGGCAATCGGCGAGCACGACCCGACCGACGACGATCCGCTCGCCGGCATGCGGCGCGCCGGTCGGTTCGTCGGATTCACGCCCCCGTTCAACACGAGTGGTCAACCGGCGATCAACGTGCCGCTCGACTGGAACGCCGACGGTCTGCCGATCGGCACGCAACTGGTGGGCGGCTACGGCCGCGAGGACGTGTTGATCCGGCTGGCGAGCCAGCTCGAATCGGCGCATCCGTGGGCCGACCGGACGCCGTCGTGAGCGAGGTCCCGGCCACCCTGCCCGATCTGCTGACGGGTTTGGCGACGACCCGGGCGATCCGTCGGCTGGCCCTCGATCCGATCCCCGACGACGACCTGTCGACGATCCTGTGGCACGCCACCCGAGCGCCGTCGGGCACGAATCGGCAACCGGTTCGATACGTCGTCCTGCGCGACGACGAGCGTGGACGTGCGGCGAAGGACGTGCTCGGGCGCGGCTTCCGTGACGGCTGGAAGGCCAAGTCCGAGTCGGCCGGCTACGGCCAGGGTTCGGCACTCGACCCGAACTCTCGCAAGGGCCGCCAGCGGGCGGCGATGGAGTACTTCGTCGAGCACTTCGAGCAGTTCCCGGCGGTCGTGCTGGTGTGCCTCGTGCGCTATCGCGACCCCAACCCGTTCGAAGGAGCGTCGGTGTACCCGGCGTGCCAGAACCTGCTGCTCGCGGCGCGTGCGCTCGGCTACGGCGGGGTCCTCACCGGGTGGCACGGCCCGGTCGAAACCGAGTTGCGCGAGTTGCTCGGTCTCCCGGACGGTGTCGCGATCCACGCCACGATCCCGCTCGGCCGCCCACTCGGTCATCACGGTCCGGTGCGCCGCCTCCCCCTGAACGAGGTCGTCTTCGACGGCGCCTGGGGAGAGTCGGCCACCTGGGCCCGCGACCCCGACGGCACCGAGTTCGCCGGCCCACCCCCGACCCCCTGAACGACCTTCCAATGCGTGAACAAACTGCGGAATAGTTCCGCAGTTCGTTCACGCCTTCGCTGGGTCGGGATGGGCGCGGGGGTGGGCGTCTACGGTGCGGGGGGTGAGTTCCCCCCGGCAGTTCCGCCAGCATCGATTCGCCGCACCGTCGGGTGCGTGCGAGATCCTCCTCGTCCGCCACGGTGAGTCGGCGGCGTTCGAACCCGACGGTGAGCCGTTCCCGATCGTCGACGGTCACGCCGACCCGCCGCTGCGCGACCCCGATGGTCTCGAACAAGCCGAGCAGGTCGCCGAACGGTTGGTATCGACCGGAGAACGCATCGACGCCGTCTATGTGACGACGCTCCAGCGAACCGCGCAGACCGCCGCGCCGTTCCTCGCCCGCACCGGCATGACCGCGTCGGTCGAACCCGACCTGCGCGAGGTCTTCCTGGGCGACTGGGAAGGCGGACTGTTGCGACAGAAGATCGCCGACGGCGACCCGATCGCGATGCGGATGTACGAGGAACAGCGCTGGGACGTCATCCCGAATGCGGAACCGTCGGCCGACTTCGAGTCACGGGTGCGGGCCGGTATCACCCGGATCGCCGCCGCCCATCCGGACCAGCTCGTGGCGGCGTTCGTGCACGGGGGCGTGATCGGCCAGGTGATGAACATCGCCGCCGGCACCTCCGGTTTCCGCTTCAACGGTGCCGACAATGCCTCGATCCATCACGTCGTGATCGACCACGACCGCTGGATCATCCGCTGCTTCAACGACACCAGCCACCTCAGCCCCACCTTCAGCGCCGCCAGCGAACCCCTCACCTGATGCCCGGTCGGATGATGTCAGACATCATCCGACGAGGCTCGGGTGGTACGACGTCGTAGAGGGTCGGATGATGTCTGACATCATCCGGCGTCAGGAGCGGGTGGTGCCGACCTTCAACTCGTTGAAGGGGACGCCCGAGTCGACGCTGATGTCGCGGGGGAGACCGAGCACGCGGTCGCCGATGATGTTGCGCTGGATCTCGTCGGTGCCGCCGGCGATCGAGGCGGAGAACGAGCCGACGACGGCCGACTGCAGTTCGCCGGCCTTGTCGTCGGCGGGGTCCCAGGCCTGTGAACCGGTGCCGGCGATCTCCATCGCGATCTCGCGGAAGCGCCACTGGATCACCGACCCGAACAGCTTGCCGAGCGAGCCGCCGGGGCCTGGAGCCTTTCCGGCCTTCATCTCGGCGCGGGTGCGCATGGCGACGAGTGACTTGGTGGTCTCCATCGCGTAGATCTGCATGATCTGGTCGCGTACGACCGGATCGTCGATGCGGCCGGCGCGCTTGGCGGCGGCGACGAGTACGTCGAAGTTCGGCTGGCTGATCGAGCCGGCACCCATCGAGCCGATCGCGACCCGCTCGTACATGAGCATCGCCGTCGCCTGACGCCAACCGTTGTTGTACTCGCCGAGCAGGTTGTCGGCCGGCACGCGCAGGTCGGTGAAGAACACCTCGTTGAAGTGCTTGCCGCCGTCGATCTGGTGGATCGGGCGGATCTCGACGCCCGGTGTGTCCTTGAGCGGCACGATGAACATCGAGATGCCGGCGTGCTTGGGCTGCTCGGGGTCGGTACGGGCGATCAGCACCCCGTAGTCGGATTCGTGGGCGAGCGTGGTCCAGACCTTCTGGCCGTTGATGATCCACTCGTCGCCGTCTCGTTCGGCCTTGGTCTGGAGGCTGGCGACGTCGGAGCCGGCACCCGGCTCGGAGAACATCTGGCACCACACGGTGCGGGCGGCGATGTTGTCGGGCATGTACGTGCGCTTCTGCTCGTCGGTGCCGAACTCGTTGAGCACGGGGAGGCACATGCCGTGGCTGATGACCAGCTCGCCGGTCATCTGCGGGAACTCCTGGGACACCTGGCGATAGATGCGCTCGTGTTCGAGGGTCAGGCCGGCGCCGCCGTACTCGGCGTCGAAGGCCAGGCCGGCGAGACCGGCGTCGGCGAGCGCAGCCTGGAACTCACGGGCGGCGGCGAGGTTGCGCCGTGCGCCGGGCTGTGCGTGCTCGGTGAGGAACGCCCGGCAGCGCTCGCGGAAGGCGTCGGCTTCGTCGGGGGTCAGGGCGGTGGGCGTTGCGGTGTCGGTCATGTCGGCTCCCTCGTCCGGGACGCTCGGCGGCCCGGGTTGCGATCTGTACTGATCAGAACTGTATGGTTACATACAATCATGAGTGCGACAAACGCGGCGAACGGAGCGAGTGGGCCGACCCACGAACTCGACGCACCGCCGTGGCGTCGCGTCGAATCGACGCTCATGGCGACCGCGAACGCGATCCACGCCGCGTACGACCAGCGACTCGCCGACCTCGGCCTCACCCTGAGCACGGCCAGCCTGCTGGCCTACCTCGCCGAGTTCGGCCCCGTCACCCAGACCCGCTGCGCCGAACACCTCGGCCAAGGTCGTGCCGTCACCGGCACCCAGGTCGACAAGCTCGAGTCGGCCGGCTTCGTCGAGCGCACGCCAGACCCGAACGATCGGCGCGTCTGGCTCGTCGTGATCACCGGTGCCGGCCGCGAACTCGCAGCCCGTGTCGCCGAGATCGACGAGCGCCTCCGTGGCGAGTTCCGTGCCGGGATCTCCCGGAGCGATCGCCAGACCCTGGCCGCACTGCTCGTGCGGCTCCAGGAGAACATCCACCGTTCTCAACTCACCCAGCAACCAGAACCCGACAACCAGTAGAGGAATCACCATGACGAACGCAGTGATCGTCGACGCCGTGCGCACGCCCGGTGGCCGACGCAACGGCAAGCTCAAGGATTGGCACCCCGCCGATCTCGCCGCCCACGCGCTGAAGGCGCTCGAAGAGCGCAACGGCCTCGACCCGGCGATCGTCGACGACGTCGTCATGGGTTGCGTGATGCAGGTCGGTGAGCAGGCGCTCAACATCGGTCGCAACGCCGTGCTCGCCGCCGGCTGGCCCGAGACCGTGCCCGCCACCACCGTCGACCGCCAGTGCGGTTCGAGCCAGCAGGCGCTCCACTTCGCAGCGCAGGGCGTCATCTCCGGCGCGTACGACGTCGCCGTCGCCGCCGGCGTCGAGGTCATGACCCGCACCCCGATGGGCGCATCGATCGTCAAGGACATGGGCTTACCGTTCCCGCAGTCGATGATGGACCGCTACAACAGCTTCCTGCCGCCGCAGGGCATCGGCGCCGAGATGATCGCCGAGGAGTTCGGTCTCACCCGCGACGATCTCGACGCGTTCGGTGCCGAGAGCCAGCAGCGCGCCGCACGCGCCACGGCCGAGGGCCGCTTCGAGCGCGAGATCATCCCGACCCCGTACACCATCGACGGCACCACCGAGATGATGACGGCCGACGAAGGCATCCGCGAGGGCACCACGATCGAGACGCTCGCCGCGCTCAAGCCGGCGTTCAAGGAAGACGGCATGATCACCGCCGGCAACTCGTCGCAGATCTCCGACGGCGCCTCCGCCGTGCTCGTCATGAGCGAGGAGAAGGCGGCCGAGCTCGGCCTCACGCCGCGCGCCCGCTTCCACAGCTTCGCCGTCGCCGGCACCGACCCGGTCACGATGCTGAAGGGCCCGATCCCCGTCACCGAGAAGATCCTCGCCAAGTCGGGGCTGTCGATCGACGACATCGACCTGTTCGAGGTCAACGAGGCATTCGCCCCTGTCGTGCTCGCCTGGGCGAAGACCTACGGCGGCGACGACGTCGACAAGCTCCTCGCCCGCACCAACGTCAACGGCGGCGCCATCGCCCTCGGCCACCCGCTCGGCTGCTCCGGCACCAAGCTGATGTCGACCCTGCTCAATGAGCTGGAGCGCACCGGCGGTCGCTACGGTCTGCAGACGATGTGCGAAGGCGGCGGACTCGCCAACGCCACGATCATCGAAAGGATCTGACCCATGGACCGTTTCCCCCTCGAAGGCGCTTCCGCGATCGTCACCGGCGGTGCGTCCGGCATCGGTGAGGCGTGCGCCCGCCAGCTGGCCGCCCTCGGCGCTCGCGTCGTCGTCGCCGACCTCCAGGAAGAGAAGGGCCAGGCCGTCGCATCCGACATCGGCGGCCTGTACGTCAAGTGCGACGTGTCGAGCGAAGAAGACGGCCAGACCGCCGTCGCCGCCGCGACCGAGATGGGCCCGCTGCGCGCCCTCGTGAACTCGGCCGGCATCGGCTGGGCGAACCGCACGGTCGACCGCAACAACGACCCGATGCCGCAGGAGCAGTTCGACTTCGTCATCAAGGTCAACCTGCTCGGCTCGTTCAACATGCTGCGTCTCGCCGCCGCCCAGATCGCCAAGAACGATCCGGTCGACGCCGACGGCCAGCGCGGTGCGATCGTCAACCTCGCCTCCGTCGCCGCGTTCGACGGCCAGATCGGTCAGGCCGCCTACTCGGCGTCGAAGGGTGGCGTCGTCGGCATGACCCTGCCGATCGCCCGCGACCTCGCAGCGGCCGGCGTTCGTGTCAACACGGTGGCACCGGGCCTCATCGAGACGCCGATCTACGGCGAGGGTGAGGCGTCCGACCAGTTCAAGGAGAACCTGGGC
This sequence comes from Ilumatobacter fluminis, assembly GCF_004364865.1. Classification (NCBI taxonomy): domain Bacteria; kingdom Bacillati; phylum Actinomycetota; class Acidimicrobiia; order Acidimicrobiales; family Ilumatobacteraceae; genus Ilumatobacter; species Ilumatobacter fluminis. The sequence goes on along the minus strand of NZ_SOAU01000001.1, from coordinate 3,987,459 downwards.
AAGAACGTCCTGTTCCCCAAGCGCCTCGGCACCGCCGACGAACTGGCCTCGATGGTGGTCGAGCTCGTCACCAACAAGTACATGAACGGAGAGGTCATCCGCGTCGACGGCGGCATCCGCATGCCACCGAAATAACGGTCGGGACTGGCCTCCGCTGCGCTTCGGCTGCTCCCTCCTGCCAGCAGCGCCGCCCTGGCGGGCGTGTCGCTGCGGCGGGAGGGTGCGCACGACGGTGGTCGTCGACACATCTTCTGATCTGAGTCGGGAACGAGGCGTTCGAGCGCAAGGCGCGGGAGGGCGACGCCGACTTCGGTCGGCGAGCCCGATCCGCAACGCAGCGATCGGGCGCCTCGGCCCGACTCAGACGATCTTTTGGGTGCCTTCGCCCCAGTATTCGTCTCTCAGTTTGCGCTTGTAGAGCTTGCCGGTGGGGAGGCGGGGGAGCTCGTCGCGGTAGTCGATCGACCTCGGCACCTTCTGGCGGCTCAGGTGCTCGCGACAGAACGCGAGCAGCTCGTCCGTGAGGTCGTCGCCCGGTTCGACGTCGGGCATCGTCTGCACGATCGCCTTCACCTCCTCGCCGAGATCCTCGTTCGGCACGCCGATCACCGCCGCGTCGGCGATCTTCGGATGCGTGATGAGCAGGTCCTCGGTCTCCTGCGGGTAGATGTTGACCCCGCCCGAGATGATCATGAACGTCTTGCGGTCGGTGAGGTACAAGAAGTTGTCCTCGTCGACGTAGCCGACGTCGCCGACCGTCGTCATCGTGCCGTCGGGCGACGTCGACTCGGCGGTCTTGCCCGGATCGTTGTGGTACTCGAACGGGGTCGCCGTCTTGAACCAGATGGTGCCCGGCTGCCCCATCGGCAACTCGTTCATCTCGTCGTCGAGGATGTGGAGGTCTCCGAGCATCACCTTGCCGACCGACCCCTTGTGGGCGAGCCACTCCTCCGAGTTGCAGGCGGTGAAGCCGAGCCCTTCGGTGGCGCCGTAGTACTCGTGGATGATCGGACCCCACCACTCGATCATCTGCTCCTTGACCTGAACCGGGCACGGCGCGGCGGCGTGGACGGCGATCTCGAGCGACGACAGGTCGAAGCGCGTGCGTTCCTCCTCCGGCATCTTGAGCATGCGGGAGAACATGGTGGGCACCAGCTGGGTGTGGGTCACCTGGTACTGCTCGACGAGGCGCAGGTACTCGATCGGGTCGAAGCGTTCCATGATGATCACGGTGCCGCCGATTCGGATGGTGAGGTTGACCGCCGCCTGCGGCGCCGAGTGGTAGAGCGGTGCCGGCGACAGGTAGATCATGTCCTCGCGGTAGTGCCACAGCCCGGTCAGGAACTGGAACAGCGGCATCATCTCGCCGGGCGGCTGCACCGGGAGCGGGCGGGCGATGCCCTTCGGGCGGCCCGTCGTGCCCGACGAGTACAGCATCGGTGTGCCGAGCTGCTCGTCGGCGATCGGGGTGTCGGGGAACGGGCTCGTGGCCTCGACGAAGTCGCGGACACGCTCGTCGCCCGAGTCGCCCGGCTCGTCGACGACGAGGATGGCCGTCAGTTTCGGGCAGTCGCTCGCCGCGGCGAGCGCCACCTCGCGCTTGGCGGGTGAGGTGATCAGCACCTGCGAGTCGCTGTTGTCGACGATGTAGGCGACTTCCTCGGCCGTGAGGTACGAGTTGATGCACGTGTAGTACAGGCCCGACCGTTCGCCGGCGGCGCATGCCTCCAGGTACCGATCGTTGTTCTCCATGAAGATCGAGTAGTGGTCACCCGGGCCGAGCCCGTGGTCGCGCAAGGCGTGGGCCAGCCGGTTCGCCCGGGCCTCGAGTTCGGCGTGGGTCACCTCCTCGCCCGTCGACGCCATGATGAACGCCGGTCGATCCGGATGTTGTTCCACGTAGTGGCCTGCGTACACGACAACCCCCTGTCAGTTCGAAACGCTCTCGCCAGCTTGGCACGCACCGGTCACGTGTCGGCTGTCGAACGATTTCGTGACGAAGGTGGCACCTTGACTCGTCCCTCGGGTGTGACGGATGGCATACTCGCCGACATCCATTTGGGGGATGCCGGCTCCGGCCGGCTCAGAACATGGGGGAGAACATGATCCGAACTCGCAAGAGTCGTGCCGTGGCCGCACTGGTCGCCGGCGCCTTGGTCATCGCTGCGTGCGGTGGCGACGACGACAGCGGCGACGATGCCGAAACCGAGGAGCCCGCCGACGACGGCGGTGACGACGGTGGCGACGAACCGGCCGACGACGGTGGTGACGAACCCGCCGACGACGGTGGTGACGAACCCGCCGACGACGGCGGTGACGACGGTGACGACGGTGGTGACGACGGGGAAGGTGACGACTCCGGCGACGGCGACACCGGTGGTGACGACACCGACGACGGCGAAGGCGACATGGCCGACGACATGATGGCGCCGGTGCGCGGGGGCGTGCTGACCTATCTGCTCGAGGCCGAGTCCGACACCTGGGACATCCCCGGTGCCAACTGCGCCGTGGCCTGCATCACCGTGATGCGCCAGGTGATGGACCCGCTCACCATCATCAACGACCAGAACGAGGTCGAGCCGTTCCTGCTCGAGTCGTTCGAGGTCAACGACGACTTCACCGAGTACACGCTGACCATGCGTGAGGGCATCACGTTCCACGACGGCACGCCCGCCGACGGCGCGGCGCTGCAGCGCAACCTCGTCGAGATGGCGAGCGGTCTGCTGCAGGGCCAGGTCCTGATGGACCTCGTGAACGGCGTCGACAGCATCGAGCTCGTCGACGACATGAGCGTCAAGCTGACGTTCGGTCGTCCGTACGCGACGTTCCTCTATGCGATCGCCGAACGCACCGGCTGGCTCTTCGCCCCGTCGTACTGGGACAACCCGGAGCGCGCCGGCGCACTCGCCGTCGGCACGGGTCCGTTCATGATGACCGAGTGGGTCCGCGGTGAGCGCACGTCGCTCGAGGCGAACCCGAACTACTGGCGCACCGGCGCCGACGGCGAGCCCTTGCCGTACCTCGACGGCATCGAGTTCCGTCCGGTTCCCGACGACTCGGCACGTCTGGCGACGATGCAGGGCGGCGACGCCGACGGTACCCACGACGACACCGGTGAGAACCTCGAGTACTGGCGGACCGAGTGGGAGGGCAACCTGCTCGAGCCCGCTCCGGACAAGGAAGCCGGGTACTTGATGTTCAACGCCGGCAAGCCGCCGTTCGACAACCCCGACATGCGTCGGGCGCTCGCACTGTGCACCGACCGCACCGAGTACCAGGCGTTCCGCGCACCGGAGAACACGATCATCAACGGGCCGTTCGCGGAAGGTGCCCTCGGATACATCGACGACCCGGGCTTCCCGCAGTTCGACCCCGACGCGGGCAACGCCCTGCTCGACGAGATCGGCCGTCCCGACGAGATCATCTACGGCACCACGAACACGCCGGCGACCCAGCTCACCGCCGAGCTGTTCGTCGACATGTGGGGCACGAACTGCGGTCTCAACGTGACGACCGACGTGTTCGACCAGTCGGAACTGATCACCAAGGCCCTGACCGGTGACTTCCAGGTGTTCGCGTGGCGCAACCACGGCCAGAACAACCCGGGTCTCGAGTACGTGTGGTGGCACAGCCGTCACACCGAGGGTCTGGCGCTCAACTTCGGCCGCATCATCGACGAAGAGATCGACTCGCTGATGGATCAGATCCAGGCGACCACCGATCAGGCCGAGATCGACGCTCTGGCCCAGCAGATCAACCAGCGCTTCGCGAGCGAGGTGTACAACCTCTGGCTCGTCAGCGCCGAGTGGGAGATCCCGTATGCCTCGAACGTGCACGGTGTCGGCGTCGTGACGCTGCCGTCGGGCGGTGTCGCCGAGCCGACGATCGCCGGCCGCACCTGGTTGCACGAGGCCTGGAAGGAGAGCTGACCTCCTGATCGACACGACGGGTGGCGCCGAGTGGGGCGTCACCCGTCGAGGTCGATCGGGCTCGGTCCGTTCGCGGGCCCACCTCGATCACCATGGCGCTGACCATCATCCTCATCCTCATCGCGGCGCTGATCGCGTGGATCGTCTATGTCGCCGGGTGGCGTTTCGCCCTCCAGCGGCTCGGCGGTGCACTGCTGATCGTCGTCCTGGTGACGTTCCTCACCAGCTTCCTGTTGCGTCAGACCGGCGCCGACGAGGAACAGAAACAAGTGCTCGTCGAACTCGGGCTGCCCGCCGAGTCGGCACCGTGCGTCTCGGCGCTCGGCACCGGCGCCGACGTCGACAGCGTCAACCAGTGCGTCGAAGAGCGCGGGCTCGACCAGAACGTGTTCGGGCAGTACTGGACGTGGGCGTCCGACGTGCTGTCCGGCGACCTCGGCTACGCGTTCTACAAGAACCGTGAGCCGCTCACGACCACGATCGAACAGCGGCTGCCGCGCACCATCTTCCTCTTCGTGTACAGCCAGTTGATCGCCCTCGCCCTGGCGGTGCCGCTCGGCATCTGGGCGGCGTACCACGCCGGCAAGAAGTCGAGGAACATCCCGTTCTGGGCGCTCCCTGCGGGCCTGCTGGTGATGATCGGCATCGCCGTCGGATTGGGGTGGTCGCTCGCGGCGACCCTCTTGATCGCGGTCCTCATCCCGGTGTTGATCTACAGCTTCCTCCGGGGCGGGCCGACCGGCGACAACAGTGTGAATGCGATGGCGTTCGTCCTGCTGTCGCTCCCGGTCTTCGTCCTCGGCGAGAGCCTCCGCTACTTCCTCGCCATCGAGAACGACTGGTACCAGCTCACCGGCTACGCCCCGTGGAGCGAGGGTGCGAGTGCCCACCTCCAATCGGTGTGGCTGCCTGCACTGGTGCTCGGCTTGGCGGCGACGCCGGTCTACCTCCGGTTGCTCCGCGCCGACATGATCCAGAACCTCCAGCAGGACTACGTCGCCGTCGCCAAGGCGAAGGGCATGTCGAACACCCACATCCTGCTCCGCCACGTGCTGCGACCGTCGACGCTGACGTTGATCACGGTCGCCGGCCTGAACATCGCCCAGTTGGTGAACGGCGCGATCGTCGTCGAGTTCATCTTCGACTTCGACGGCATGGGCGGCTATCTGATCGAAGCGGTGTACCGGCGTGAATTCTTCGCCGTCCAGACCCTCGTGGCGCTGGTCGCCGTCGTCTTCGTCATCGCCAACACCCTGGTCGACATGCTGTACACCGTGGTCGATCCCCGAGTCCGTGCGGGGGACGAACGATGAGCAACGTTTCCGCCGAGATGGCGGTCAAGAGCGCCCGGGCGCACGACGTCACCGACGAGGCGAAGAAGCAACGCAACTGGTTGTTCATCGCAGCGACGGCGTGGCTGATCCTCGTCGCGGCCGTGGTGATCCTCGGCGAGTGGCTGCCGTTCGTCACCGACCCGAACGAGAAGAACGCGAGCGCGATCCGGCAAGGTCCGAGCTGGGACCACTGGTTCGGCACGGCGTCGTTCGGCCAGGACGTGTTCTCGCGTGTGGTCGTCGGCGGTCGCATCTCCCTGTTCGTCGGCGCGATGGTGACCTTGATCGGCATCGTCATCGGCGGCCTGCTCGGCCTGCTCGCCGGGTACCTGCGGGGATGGACCGACTCGACCGTCCGGCTGATCATCAGCGTGACCCTGTCGATCCCCGCCCTGCTGCTCGTCATCTTCCTGGTGACGATCAACGACCAGTCGTTGTGGTCGGTCATCATCGCCGTGAGCTTGCTCGCCATCCCGTCACTCGCCCGCATCGTGCGGGCCAGCACACTCCAGGTCGCCGAACGCGACTTCGTGAAGGCGGCGCAGGTGCTCGGCGTGAAGAAGGGGTCGATCCTGTGGCGTGAGGTGCTCCCGAACGTGATGCCGACCTTGATCTCGTTCGCGTTCCTCACCTTCGGCATCATCCTCGTCGTCGAGAGCTCTCTGTCGTTCCTGCAGCTGAGCGTGAAGCCACCGGCGATCACGTGGGGCTCGATCATCGCCGAGGGACGCATCAAGTTCGACGAGACGCCGCACATGGTGTTCCTCCCCGGGCTCGTGCTGTTCCTGACGGTGCTCAGCCTCAACGTGGTCGGCGACCAGTTGCTGAAGCGATTCGACATCAAGGAGTCCGGACTGTGAGCGACGAGACGACCCCGATGCTCGAGGTCGACGACCTCCACGTCACCTTCTCCACGCCCGCCGGACCACTCACCGCCGTCGACGGGGTGTCGCTCACGCTCGACGAGCGCGAGTCGATCGCGATCGTCGGCGAGTCGGGTTCGGGCAAGTCGGTGTTCGCCCGCACGCTGATGAACCTGTTGGCGGGCAACGGCAAGCGGACGGGCACGATCAGCATCGGCGGCCGAGACATCGACCAGCTCGGCAAGACCGAGCGCAAGCACTTCTTCGGGGTGCAGGCAGCGATGGTCTTCCAGGATCCGATGACGTCGCTCAACCCGGTCAAGCGGATCGGGGTCCAGCTCACCGAGGGCATGCGCTACCACCTCGGCATGAGCAGCTCCGACGCCGATGCACGCGCGGAGGCGCTCCTGCGCCTGGTGCACATCCCGTCGCCCGCCAAGCGATTGAAGCAGTACCCGCACGAGCTGTCGGGCGGCATGCGTCAGCGTGTGGTGATCGCGATGGCCCTGGCGTGCGAGCCCCGTCTCTTGATCGCGGACGAGCCGACCACGGCGCTCGACGTGACCGTGCAGAAGGCGATCCTCGACCTGCTCGACGAGCTGCGCGACGAACGCAAGATGTCGCTGATCCTGATCACCCACGATCTCGGCGTCGCCGAGGGGCGTGCCGACCGGATCGGCGTGATGTACGCCGGCCGTCTGATGGAACTCGCGAAGGCGAACGATCTGTTCGCCAACATGCGGCATCCGTACACCGAGGCTCTGTTCGACTCGATCCCGACGACCGACATGCCGAGTCACACCCGGTTGCAGCCGATCCCGGGTCGCCCGCCCGATCTGCTCGATCCTCCGGTCGGATGTGCATTCGCGGCCCGCTGCAAGTACGCACAGCCCGACTGTCTGGAGGCCAAGCCGCCGCTCGAAGAGCAGCTGCCCGGTCACTACGTCGCCTGCTATCACCCGGTCGGCACCGACGCCGGACGCGCGGCGCTGGCCGCCAACGAGGCAGCCGGCGTCACGGCCGCCGGGTTGTCGCTCGACCCGAACGAAGAGGAGTTCGTCTGATGGCCGGCACCGGTACGACGCACCTGCGCGACGGCGATCCGAACGTCCTCGTCCGCGTCGAGGACATGGTCGTCGAGTTCCCGATCGGTGGTGGCACCGTCCACGCCGTGTCGGGCGTCAGCTTCGACATCGTCGAGGGAGAGACGCTCGGCATCGTCGGTGAGTCGGGCTGCGGCAAGTCGACGACGGCGCGAGCAGTCATCCAGATGCCACGCCCGACGAGCGGCTCGGTTCGCTTCCGCGGCACCGATCTCACCGAACTCGGCAACGAGGATCTCCGCAAGGTCCGACCCGACCTGCAGATGATCTTCCAGGATCCGATCAGCTCGCTCAACCCGCGCCGAACGGTCCACGAGATCATCGCGGAGGGCCTCCGGGTGTGGGGCGACCGCGGCCGCTGGTCGGCCGACAAGATCGACGAGTTGATGGAAGCGGTGGGGATCGACCCTCGCTACGGCGAGCGCAAGCCGCACCAGTTCTCGGGCGGTCAGTGTCAGCGCATCTCGATCGCACGGGCACTCGTGCTCGACCCGAAGGTGATCATCTGTGACGAGCCCGTGTCGGCGCTCGACGTGTCGGTCCAAGCCCAGATCCTCAACCTGCTGCAGGACATGAAGGCGCGCTACGGCGTGAGTCTGGTGTTCATCAGTCACGACCTGTCGGTGATCAAGAACATCTCCGACCGGGTCATGGTGATGTACATGGGCAAGGTCTGCGAGGTCGCCGGTGCCGACGACCTGTTCGCCCGGCCGACGCATCACTACACGCGTGCGCTGATGTCGGCGATCCCCGGCAGTCGCAGTGTCGTCGACGAGGAGATGGTCGAGGGAGAACTCCCGTCGGCGATCGACCCGCCGCCGGGTTGCCGGTTCAACACCCGGTGCCCGGCCGCCACCGACGTGTGCCGCACCGACGAGCCCCAGATTCAAGCGTTGGGTGGCGACCACTACGTGGCCTGCCATCACCCCGTCATCGAAACCGACGTCACCGTCACGACCTGACGTTCCGACGGGTCGGGTGTCGTACGGAACGCCGAGGGCAGCACCTCCAACGGGTCGGGTGTCGTACGGAACGCCGAGGCGCAGCCGAGGCGTTTCGGGAGATCACCCGACCCGGACGCGCGCCGTGGTCACCGGGTCGGGTGATCTCCGGAAACGTCGACTCCGTCGCCGTTCCCTGCGACATCCGACCCGGCATCGACTCCGTCGCCGTTCCCTGCGACACCCGACCCGAGCACTCGGCGGCGGCTCTCGTAGTCTTCGCGGTTGACGTAGCCGCCGCAGAGGTGTCGGTGTCCGGTGAACGCCGTGCGGCCGTGGAGCATCCGCCAGTTGTCGAACAGCATCGCCTCGCCGGGCGGATTGTGACGCTCCCACCGGAGCCGGTCGTCGTTCGCCAGCGCCTCGAACGCTCGCAGCGCGGCGTAGAAGCGGTCCATCTCGTCGGGCGGCAGCAGGAACGGTGCTCGGTCGGCGTTGTTGAACGACACCTGCACGAGGCGACCGCCGCGGTCGTGGCGGAAGACGGGCCGCTGGGCGACGAGGTGTGCCCCGTCGCCGATGTACTGGCCCGGTACCTCGACCGTCGACAGCGTCTCGTAGTGCTCGGGGGCATTGCGGCGGAGTTCGTCGGCGATCCGGAACCCGTCGACCATCGTGCTCGCACCGCCGTCGCCGTCGTGGTGGAGGCACTGGAGGATCTGGAGGCCCGGGGCGTCGTGGCTGTACGTGCCGTCGGTGTGGGGCAGCAGTTCGATGTTCGTGTACGCCGTGTCGGCCTTCGACAGGTCGGGTCGGAACTCCCAGAACCCGCCGAAGATCGTCTCGCGGATGTAACCGATGCGCTCCATCAGCGAGCGGGTCGCGTCGACGGTGGCCGGCGTGCCGGTCACCATGCAGAACCCGTACCGGGCCACGAGGTCGAGCCAGCGGCGGACACCGTCGTCGTCGGCCATGACGACGTCGTGCGGGACCGAGGGCCACTGCTCGGCGATCGTCGCGACGTCCCACAGCACCGGCTCGTCGGGCAGCGGCACCGCCGCGGCGTGATCGCGGACGAACGACAGTGGGAGCACCGACGGTGCATCGTCGTTCGCCCACGTGACGACGAGACGATCGTCGTCGATCGATAAGTCGACCGGCCGCAGGTCGGGGTCGAGCCCGCCCGTGAAGACCTGCCGTTGTTGGGTCACCGGATGGAAGGTGTCGGGGTCGTGTGAGTGCTCGCGCACCCAGATCCAGGGAGCGATCAGGACGGCACCGTCGTCCCACTCGATCGTCAGCCGGTCGCCGCCGTCGATCTGCCCGATGTCGAACTGTCGGATCACGTCCCGAGTCAATCACGGTGCGTCCCGCTCGGTCGCATCTCCTCCCGTGGCGTACCGTCGCATCCGAGGAGGGGTGATGTCCGACGACACCGATCAGGCCGACGACGTCGAGCGCGTCGAGTACGACGAGTTCGCCTATTTCCACGAGAACGCCGCCGAGTGGGGCCTGCCGTACGGCGGGCCACCGGCCGTCGAGCGCGTCGAGACGACGACGTCCGACGGGCGGACGATCAGCACGCTGCGATGGGGTGATGACGCAGCTCGCATCGTGCTCGTCCACGGTGGTGCCCAGAACGCACACACGTGGGACACCGTCGCCATGGCGCTCGGGGAACCGCTCGTCGCGCCCGACCTGCCCGGCCACGGTCACTCCGACAGTCCGGCTCCGGGTGCCGGCACGGCACCGGCCGCCAACGCGGCCGATCTGGTTCCGGTCCTCGAGGCCTGTGCACCCGACGCCGACGTCATCGTCGGGATGTCGCTCGGCGGGCTGACCTCGATCGCGCTCGCGTCGATGCGCCCCGATCTCGTGCGTCGACTGGTGCTCGTCGACATCACGCCGGGGGTGACGAGCGAGAAGGCGAAGGCGATCCACGACTTCGTGCGCGGCCCGGCGACGTTCCCGAGCTTCGACGAGCTGCTCCAGCGCACGATGGAGTTCAACCCCACGCGCAGCGAGTCGTCGCTGCGGCGCGGCATCCTCCACAACGCACAGCAACTCGACGACGGCAGCTGGGTCTGGCGCCACCGGCGGGACGACTCGGCGGTCATGGCCGACGCCGCCGACGACATCGACGGTGAACAGCGGCGGCGCGCCGTCGAGCAGCTGTGGGAGGTGTTGGCGGCGTACGAGGGGCCGGTCACCTTGGTGCGCGGCATGCGCGAGCAATCGGTCGTCACCGACGACGACGTCGACCGACTCCGGACGCATCGGCCCGACGCCACAGTGGTCGAGGTCGACGCCGGGCACAGTGTGCAGGGGGACCAGCCGCTCGAACTCGCCGAGATCATCCGACGCGCACTGGAGACCGACGCATGACTGCCGACTACGCCACGCTCCATCCGAGCTTCACGTACGACGAGCCGAAACCCGGGGTGCTGCGCATCACCTTCGACGCCCCCGGACTCAACTCGGTCGGCCCCGAGGCCCACCGCGACATCGCCGACGTGTGGCAGACCGTCGACCGCGATCCCGACGTGCAGGTCGCGATCCTCCAGGGCGCCGGCAAGGGCTTCTCGTCGGGCGGGTCGTTCGACCTCATCGACGGCATGATCGACGACTACGCACGTCGCACCGAGGTGATGCGCGAGGCGCGCGACCTCGTGTGGAACGTGATCAACTGTTCGAAGCCGATCGTGTCGGCGATGCACGGCCCCGCCGTCGGCGCCGGCCTCGTCGCCGGGCTGCTCGCCGACATCTCGATCGTCGGACGCAACGCCAAGATCATCGACGGTCACACCCGGCTCGGCGTCGCTGCCGGCGACCATGCCGCGATCTGCTGGCCGCTCCTCGCCGGTATGGCGAAGTCGAAGTACTACCTGCTCACCTGTGAGACCCTGACCGGCGAGGAAGCAGAGCGGATCGGCCTGGTGTCGCTCGTGGTCGACGACGACCAGGTGCACGACAAGGCACTCGAGGTCGCCGATCAACTGCTTGCGGTCTCACCGTCGGCGGTCCGGTGGACGAAGCACACCCTCAACCACTGGTATCGCCAGGCCGGCCCGGCGTTCGATGCCTCGCTGGCGCTCGAGTTCTACGGCTTCGGTGGTCCCGATGTGCGAGAAGGCGTCGCCTCCCACCGCGAGAAGCGCCCGCCCGACTTCAGAAGGGGTCAGGCACCTTCTGGCAACGACGCCGCGGTCACCTCGACCGATGCGCCAGAAGGTGCCTGACCCCTTCTGGTCAGACGGGCTGGGGGTCGTCGACGAGGACGGTCGTGGGGAGGGAGCGGAGGCCGCCCTCGCGGAGCTCGAGCACGGCGTCGACCGGGTTCGGGTCTTGGAAGAAGCGCTCGTCGACGAAGTCGGGCTCGTCGGCGGTGGGGTCGTTCTGCCACCACGACGCCTCGAGCGCGATGCCGTTCGGGTCGGTGAAGTAGATCGAGCGCATCAGCCCGTGATCGACGACGTCGGTGACCTCGCTGCCGGCGTCGTGCAGTCGCTCACGGAGTGCGAGCAAAGCCGCCTCGTCGGGCAGGTCCATCGAGAGGTGATCGAACTGTCCGGCCCGGGGATCGAAGACGCCGGCGGGCTTGGCGACCATCTCGGAGCGCCGCCCGATGTACTCGAAGAAGGCCACCGAACTCGTCGGGCCGAACGAGAAGAAGTAGTGGCGGAAGGTGTCGGTGGCGACGGTGGCGACGAGCGGGGCGCCGAGCACCCCGTGCCAGAAGCGCACCGTCGCGTCCATGTCGTTGGTGATGAGGGCCAGGTGGTTCAGGCCCTGCCACTGGACGTCGGCGGTCGGATTCATGTCTGCCTCATTTCCTTGCTGACTCAACGATACCCGAGTCGTGCATGGTGAAACGCCCCCGTCGACCGATGTGTTCCCGCTCGCTTAGGGTTCGTCCATGGACCTGACGACGATGACCTACGAGGTGCGCGACCGGGTCGCACACGTCCGCTTCACCCGGCCCGAAGGCGCCAACGCCGTGAACCCGGCGTTCTCCGCCGACCTGCGGGCCGTGATGGTCGCGATCGAGTTCGACGACGACGTGAAGGCGGTGTCGGTCACCGCCGAGGGCAAGGTGTTCTGCGCCGGTGGCGATCTCAAGCTGTTCGCCGAGGCCGGGGCCGATGTGCCCTCGCTCGCGAGCGACATGCTCGTCGACTACCACGGTGCGATCTACAAGATGAACTCGATCCCGAAGCCGTTCGTGGCCGGTGTGCGCGGCGCCGCCGGCGGCGCCGGCCTGTCGCTGATGGCGGCGTTCGACCTGGTCGTGTCGAGCGAGTCGGCCAAGTACACGATGGCGTATACGCGTGCGGGCGTGACCCCCGACGGCACCTCGTCCTATTTCGTCGCCCGTCACATCGGTCTCCGCCGGATGCTCGATCTGACGCTGACGAACCGGGTGCTCGACGCCGCCACCGCCGAACAGTGGGGGCTGGTCAATCGCGTGGTCGGCGACGACGAGGTCGACGCCGCCACGGCCGATCTCGCCCAGCAACTCGCCGATGGTCCTGCCTGGGCGCTCGGGCACGCCAAGCGGGTCGTCTACCACGGCTACGAGACGTCGCTGCCCGCCGCCGGCGAGTTCGAAGGGGTCGTGATCGCAGAGTCGATGGGCCGACGCGACGGTCAGGAGGGCATCGCGGCGTTCGCCGAGAAGCGAGCCCCGAACTTCACGGGCGACTGACCTCAGCGAGCGCTTCGGCCGGTGCCGGCCGCCCGAACAGGTAGCCCTGCGCGAGCGGACAGTCGAGACTCTGCAAGAACGCGGCCTGGTCGTCGGTCTCGACGCCTTCGGCGATCGGCTGGAGCTTCAACGCGTGGGCCAACCCGACGACCGCCTCGACGATCGAGCGGTCGTCGTCGTTCGTCGGGACGCCGCTGACGAACGATCGGTCGACCTTCACGAACGTGACCGGCAACCGCTTGAGGTACGTCAACGACGCGAAGCCCGTCCCGAAGTCGTCGACACCCACGCCGACGCCGTGGCCGCGGAGCTCGTCGAGCTGGCGCAGCGACGACCCGACGGCGTCGATCAGAACGTTCTCGGTCAGTTCGACGGCGAGTCGTCCGGGGTCGACGCCGTGACGCTGCAGGGCGTCGAGCGTCGCCTCGACGAAGTCGGATGTCGCCAGTTGTCGGGCCGACACGTTCATCGTGATGTACCGCAGGTGCGGGAAGCGGGCCAGCGTGGCGCACACGTCGTCGGCCACGAACCGACCGAGCTGCACGATCAGGTTCGACTCTTCGGCGATGTCGATGAAGCGGTTCGGCGGGACCTGGCCCAGCTCGGGGTGCTCCCAGCGCAGGAGCGCCTCGGCGGCCGAGACCTCACCGGTTCGCATGTCGACGATCGGTTGGTAGACGACGCTCAGTTCGTCACGGTCGATCGCATGGCGGAGCTCGGCGGCGATCCGGATCCGTTCGAGCGCCTCGGTGCGGAGCGCCTCGTCGAACACCGCCGTGCGGGAGCGGCCGAGCGCCTTGGCGCGATACATCGCGACGTCGGCATTGCCGAGCGTCTCGCGGATCGGCGTGCCGGTTCCGGTCACGAGGTGCGAGCCGATGCTGGCCGACACGAACTGGGGAGCTTCGTCGTCCCCGATCGGGTCGCGCAGCGTCTCGTGCAAGCGGTCGGCGATCTCGAGCAGCTCCGACTGGGCCTCGATCCGATCGGTCGACAGGTCTTCGCAGAGCACCACGAACTCGTCGCCGCCGAGCCGAGCCGCCGTGTCGGTCGGTCGCACGACCGACGAGAAGCGAGTAGCGACCTCGCGCAGCAGCGAATCGCCGGCGCCGTGACCGAGGGTGTCGTTCACGTCCTTGAAGTTGTCGAGGTCGACGTAGAGCACACCGACGTGGCGCCCGTTGCGCCCGCTGCGCTCCTGGGCGTGCTCGATCCGGCTCGTGAGCAGCACCCGATTCGGCAGACCGGTCAGCGAGTCGTGGAGTGCGTTGTGGGCGAGCTCCTCCTGGGCGAGGTGCTGCTCCGTGATGTCCTCGACCTGGAGGATCAGCATCCGACGATCGGACCCCGACGAACGGTCGGCCGGCGCCGCGACGACTCGCGCCCACCGGTCACCTTTCGGTCCGGTGAGATGGCTCTCCCACGTGACGGGGCCGTCGGCGAGCGACCCGGCGAGGTGGGTCCGCAGCCCGAGCCCGCCGTGTTGCCAGAACGAATGCGACCAGTGCTCGGAACCGTCGACGCCCAACTGGTGCGCGAGGTAGCCGAGCTGGCCGTTGATCTCGACGATGCGGCCGTCGTCGGCCCCGTCGAACTCGATGATCGCCATGCCGATCGGCGATCGGTCGAACGCCGCCCGGAACTGCGCCTCGGACCGGCCCAGTTCGAGTTCGGCGCGCTTGCGGGCGTCGATGTCCTGGATCTGGGAGATGAAGTGCAGCGGCTCACCGTGGACGTCGCGCACCAGTGAGACCGACAGGAGTCCCCACACGACGCTCCCGTCGGGGCGCAGGTAGCGCTTCTCCATGTGGTAGGTCGTTCGCTCGCCGGCGAGCATTTCCTGGACGTAGTGGAGGTCGGCTTCGAGGTCGTCGGCGTGCGTGATTGCCTGGAACCCGATCTCGGCCAACTCGGCGCGTTCGCGTCCGAGGAGTCGACACAACGACGGGTTTGCGTCGATGAAGGCGCCGTCGGGGGCGACCAGGGCCATCCCGATCGCAGCCTCGTTGTAGGCGAGTTCGAAGCGCTGGGTCGCCAGGGTGAGTTCGTCGTCGGCCTGCCGGCGCCGGATCGCATCACCCAGGCGGGCGACGATCTCGGCCGCCATGTCGATCGAGGTCGGCAGCACGGTGTGATCGGGGCCACCGACCTCGACGATGGCGATCACCTCCCCGAGCGCGGTCATCGGCAGGAGCATCGACGTGAGGCCGTCTCGGATCGGCCCGTCGAGCTCGGCCGGCCAGTAGGGCACGCCGTCGGCCCAGGCGCGGTCGACCTCGGCCGGGGTCGCGTGGACGGGCGCTGCGGTGGACGTGGTCAGAACGACCGTCCGGCGACGCAGCGGTGTCCCGTCGTGTCGTTCCCAGGCCGCCGCCCAGCCGAAGCCGGCCATGCGGGCGAGTGATTCGAGGCCGCGCTCCCACGCCTCGTCGAGGTCGTCGGCGGCGTCCATGATGCGGCGCAGGTCGAGCAGTGGTCCGAGGATCTCGTCGGAGAGGTACTGCGTCGACACGTCGCGGAGGTCGACCGCGGTGTGGTGACCGGGTGCGCCGTCGTCGGACGGCCAGGGGCGGAACGTGCACTCGGCCCACAGCCAGCGCCCACCGAGTGAGCGAAGCCTGATGTGGACCCTCTGGTTCCGACCGGTGGCGCGCACATCGTCGCGCACGGTTCGGGCGAGGAGGCGGTCGTCGGGATGGACCATCTGGGGCGCGCTGGCGCCGATCAGGTCGTCGACGGGCCAGCCGTAGACGGTGTTGCCGGGAGCGCTCGTCGCGATGTCGACGATGCGGCCGTCCGCGTCCTGCACGATGCGTGCGTCGGACGTGTCGGTGAGAACGGGCGGCATAACGATATTGGTCGGGTGGTTGACCGATCACCGAGCGTAGTGGCTGGGGAGTGCGCACGTCATGACCCCGGTGATCGACGTCGACATGACGCCGTGATGAGGTGACCCCGTGATCGCGCTCAGCCGGCGGGCCGTTGGCGGTAGAACTCGGCCAGACGGTCGTACACCCGGGGGAGTCGATCGTGCAGGTCGTCCGGGCGGGTGAAGAACACCTCGCTCGTCACGGCGAAGTACTCCGCCGGGCTCGACGCGCCGTACATGCGTACCAGCCCGTCGGACCCGCGCCGTCGGAGTCGGCGGAAGTTCGTCCCGATCGTCTGCGTCCACTGGTCGCGGGCGGTGCGGGAGGGGAGCGGTGGCATGCCGTCGGCCGCCCCGGTGAGCTGGTCGAGCTTGTGTGCGAACTCGTGCACCACCACGTTTGTGCCGCGGCCGCGCCCGCTCGTCTGCTGGCGAACCGTTCGCCAGTCGAGCACGACCGGTCCGCGCCCGTGACCGGACTGCCCGGCGAGCCGCCTCGGTGAACGATCGACCGAGCCACGAACCGGACCCGGCCGCTCGCGGTCGAGGTAGGTGCCGTCGCGGAAGACCACCGCCGTGACGAGATGGAACGGCGCTTCGCGTGGCTCGTAGCCGGCCACCAGCAAGGCGGCGTACGCCGTCGTCGTCGCGATCATCTCGTCGGTGAGATCGAATCCTCGGGCCGCCTCCCAACGGACGCGACGCCGCAGGTCGGCACGGTGCCACTCGTATCGTTCGAGGTCGGCGTCGGTGAGCCACGGGGCATCGATCGTCGCGAGCACGTGC
Organism: Ilumatobacter fluminis; assembly: GCF_004364865.1. Taxonomy (NCBI): domain Bacteria; kingdom Bacillati; phylum Actinomycetota; class Acidimicrobiia; order Acidimicrobiales; family Ilumatobacteraceae; genus Ilumatobacter; species Ilumatobacter fluminis. Next base: position 3,970,929 of record NZ_SOAU01000001.1, on the reverse strand, counting down.
ACAGTCTGCCCGTCGCCGGTAGAAATCGTGTCGCGGTGTCGCCCGCCACGCGCGACCCTTGCACTTGTCATGCCCCGCCGATCCCGCCCCGAGACCCGCGAGGCGCGCGCCGCGCGTCTCGCCGAGATCGTGGGTGCGCGCCCGATCGCCGTTCCCGAGTCGCTCCCGATCGCGGATCGTCGCGAGGAGCTGGTCGATGCGATCCGCAGCAACCAGGTGGTCGTCGTCGCGGGCGAGACCGGTTCGGGCAAGAGCACCCAGCTGCCGAAGCTGTGCCTCGAGGCCGGCCGGGGCGTCGACGGCATGATCGGCCACACCCAACCCCGACGTGTCGCCGCCCGCACCGTCGCCGAACGCGTCGCCGACGAACTCGGCACCGCCGTCGGCGACGGGGTCGGCTACTCGGTCCGGTTCAACGACCGGGTGACCGACTCGACGCTGATCCGGGTCATGACCGACGGCATCCTGCTGAACGAACTCCAGCGCGACCGCGATCTGCGCCGGTACGACACGATCATCATCGACGAGGCGCACGAGCGCAGCCTCAACATCGACTTCCTGCTCGGCTACCTCAAGCAGCTCCTGCCTCGTCGACCCGACCTACACGTGATCATCACGTCGGCGACCATCGACACCGAACGGTTCGCCGAGCACTTCGCCGATCCCGATGGCGAACCGGCACCGGTGTTCGTCGTCGAAGGACGCACGTATCCGGTCGAGGTCCGCTACCGGCCGTACGGTGCCGACAACGACGATGATCCGGGCGACCGGCGCGACCAGGTGCGTGCCGTCATCGATGCGATCGACGAACTCGAGCGAGAAGGGCCCGGCGACGTGCTCGTGTTCCTGAGCGGTGAGCGCGAGATCCACGACATCGCCGATGCGCTCCGCGACGAACGCCGGCAGGGCCTCGAGGTCCTGCCGCTGTATGCCCGCCTGTCGGCGCACGAACAGCATCGGATCTTCGAGCCGCATCGCGGCCGACGCGTCGTCCTGGCGACGAACGTCGCCGAGACGTCGATCACGGTGCCGGGCGTGCGCTACGTCGTCGACGCCGGCATCGCACGCATCTCCCGGTACAGCCGCCGTCTCAAGGTGCAACGTCTGCCGATCGAGCCGGTGTCCCAGGCGTCCGCGAACCAGCGCGCCGGGCGCTGCGGCCGCGTTGCGCCGGGTGTCTGCATCCGCCTCTACACCGAGGACGACTACGAGCAGCGACCCGAGTTCACCGAACCGGAGATCCTGCGGACCAACCTCGCCTCGGTCATCCTGCAGATGACGGCGATCGGCCTCGGTGACGTCTCACGGTTCCCCTTCGTCGAACCGCCCGACGCCGCCGCCGTTCGCGACGGCGACCTGTTGCTCGACGAACTCGGTGCGGTCCGCCACGACGGCGACCGTCGGTCGCTCACGAAGATCGGGCGCAAGCTGGCCCGACTCCCGATCGACCCGCGCCTCGGTCGGATGGTCATCGAGGCCGAACGCTACGGCTGCGTGCGCGAGGTCCTCGTCATCGCCTCGGCACTCTCGATCCAAGACGTCCGCGAGCGTCCGCGCGAGCAGCCCGAGCGGGCGAACGAACTCCACGCCCGCTTCCGGGTCGACGGCTCCGACCTGCTCGGCATCGTCGAACTCTGGGACTACCTGCGTGAGCGACAACGAGAACTGTCGGGAAACCGGTTCCGCCGGATGTGCCACGACGAGTTCCTCCACTACCTCCGAGTGAGGGAGTGGCGCGACCTGTACAGCCAGCTCCGACAGGTCGCCGGACAGCTCGACATCCGACCGTCGGTCGATGCAGCGCACCCCGATCACGTGCACCGGGCGCTGCTCGCCGGCCTGCTGACCCACATCGGCACCCGCGACGGCGACGGTCGCGAGTTCCGCGGCATCCGTGACTCGCGCTTCGTGATCGCCCCTGGCTCGGTGCTGTCGAAGCGGCCACCGCGATGGGTGATGGCGGCGGAGCTGGTCGAGACCGACCGGATCCGAGCGCGGCGCGTCGCGACGATCCAGCCGGAGTGGGCGGAATCGATCGCTGGCGACCTGGTGAAGCGCTCGTACGGCGAACCATGGTGGGACGAGCAGCAGGGCCGCGCCCTGATCGGCGAGACGGTGACCCTGTACGGGCTCCCGATCGTGTCGAACCGGACCATCGGCCTCGACCGTGTCGATGCCCGACTGGCCCGTGAGCTCTTCATCCGCCGAGCGCTCGTCGCCGGCGACTGGGAGGCGACGCACGACTTCATCGCCGAGAACGAGCGATTCCGTCACCGGGTCTCGCTGCTCGAGGCACGCGTGCGCCGCACCGACCTGCTCGACGACGAGGCGATCGTCGAGTTCTTCGACGCCCGGATCCCCGAGCGGGCGACGTCGTCGCGTGCGTTCGACCGATGGTGGCGCGACGCCCGTCAGGACGATTCGACGCTGCTGCATCTCGACGGGTCGGTGCTGGCGAATCGATCCGGCATCCGGCTGAGCGACTACCCCGACCGATGGACCGCCGGCGTGGCGAGCTATCCGATCACGTACCGCTTCGAACCCGGCAGCGCCCTCGACGGCGCCTCGGTCACGGTGCCGCTCAGCGAGATCAACCAGCTCGACGACTCGGGCTTCGACTGGCTGATCCCGGGCTATCGCGCCGAACTCGTCGATCTGCTGGTCCGCTCGCTGCCGAAGGACGTCCGCCGTGAGCTGATCCCCATGACCGAGACGGCTGCCGCAGCGGCGGAGCGCCTGGACACGACGCTGCCGACACTCCTCGAGGCGCTGGCGAAGGCGCTCACCGAGGTGTCGGGCGTGCCGGTCCGGCCGGGCGACTTCTCCGACGAGCGGTTGCCGACACATCTCCGCCTGCACATCGTCGTCGTCGACGACGATGGCCGGGTCGTCGACGCGGGCGACGATCTCGCCGCGATCCGGCGTCGTCAGGCCGGTGAGGCGCGCACCGCGCTGGCGAGTGCGGTGCCCGTCGAGGAGCGCCGCGACATCGTGCGCTGGGACGACATCGGCCACATCGATCGGGTCGTCGAGACCACCTCGCCGAGCGGCAACGTGGTGCGGGCGTTCCCGACCCTGCTCGACCGTGGCGACCGGGTGACCTTGCGGGTCGTCGACAACGAGTCGCTGCAACGACGTGCGATGCGCGGCGGCGTGCGGCGGCTGTTGCTGATGGCGGCGGCGCCGACGGTCGGCAAGGTCGAGCGGACACTCGACCAGTCGGCGAAGCTCGCCGTCGCCGCGAGTCCGGTGCTGCTGGCCGATCTCACCGCCGAGTGCATCGACGCCGCCGTCGACGCCGTGCTCGCCCGCTACGAGTTGCCGTGGGACGAGGCGGCGTTCACCACGATCGAACGCGCCGTCCGCGACGACGCGCCCCAGTTGGCCGCCGACGCGCTCGCCGAGGCGGCCGACGTGATCGCCGCCGCCGAGCGGGTCCGGGCCCGGCTGTCGTCGCTCACCGCCGAAGCGCTCCAGCCGACCGTCGCCGACGCCGGTGCCCACCTCGACCGATTGGTCGCGGCGGGGTTCGTCGCCCGGAGCGGCCTCGACCGGCTGCCCGACGTGCACCGCTACGTCCGGGGCATCGAGTACCGCCTCGATCATCTCGCCGGCGACGTGCCGCGCGACCAGCGTCGCATGGCCGAGGTGCGCCCGATCGAGCGTGAGCTGGCCGACGCGATCGATCGGGCCGGACGTGTCGACGACGCCCTCCGCGACATCACCTGGCTGGTCGAAGAACTCCGCATCAGCGTCTTCGCCCAACCCGTCGGCGTCCGCGGCCCCGTCAGCCCCAAACGAATCCGCACCGCGCTCGGCCGCCGCTGAACAGAAGGGGTCAGGCACAGATGGGGTCAGGCACCTTCTGTTCGGTCTGCGATGGTCACCGGCACCGGGTGTGAACAGAAGGTGCCTGACCCCTTCTGTTCCCCTTCTGTTCCGACCCCATCGGGCGGGGTGGGCTGGCGTACGGTGCGGGGATGGTGGATTCGGGGCGGGGGTGGCTCACGGTCGTGGCGGCGTTCCTGTCGTCCGCGGTCACGCTCGGGACGGCGTACAGCTTCGGTGCCTTCTTCGAGTCGATGAGCGACGAGTTCGGATCCGAACGTGGCGCGACTGCCGTCATCTTCGGACTCACGACCTGCCTGTTCTTCGTGCTCAGCTTGATCACGGGTCGGCTCATGGACCGGTTCGGCCCGCGCCTGGTGTTGGCGATCGGAGCGGTCTCACTCTTCGTCGGGTTGATGCTCACCAGCCGCGTCGACTCGCTCGGCCCCGGCTACATCACGTACGGCTTCGGCGTCGGTATCGCCGCTGCGTGCGGCTACGTGCCGATGGTCGCGATGGTCGGCGGCTGGTTCCTCCGCCAGCGAGCGTTCGCCGTCGGTGTGGCCGTCGCCGGGATCGGTGTCGGCACCCTCGTCATGTCGCCACTGTCGGCCGCACTCATCGACCGGTACGGCTGGCGTGACACCTACGTGATCCTCGCGATTGCCGGTACCGCCGTGCTGCTGGCGTGCATGCCCCTCGCCGCCGCGCCGCCGGGTGACGGCTCACCACAGCCGTCGCGCTTCTCCGACGCCGTGCACAGCCGGGTGTTCCGGCGGTTGCACCTGTCGTCGTTCTTCCTCGGGCTGGCGCTGTTCGTGCCGTTCGTGTTCGTCGGTCAGTACGCCAAGGACGAGGGCGTCGGTTCGGTCCCTGCGGCGGTGCTGGTCAGTGTGCTCGGCGGGGCGAGCGTGTTGTCGCGCCTCGGGTTCGGCGCGCTCGACCGTCGATTCGGATCGTTCCGGCTGTACCGGACCTGCTACCTGATCCACGGGGTGAGCTTCGTCGTGTGGCTGGTAGCGGGTTCGTCGTATGCGCTGATGGTGCTGTTCGTGCTCGTCCTCGGCGTCGGCTACGGGGGGTTCGTGGCACTCGGGCCGATCGTCGTCGCCGATCGAATGGGTGTGGCCGGGCTGGGTTCGATCCTCGGGATCCTCTACACGGCACCCGGGATCGGCGCGCTGATCGGCGCTCCGACGGCGGGCTGGCTGATCGACCGGACCGACGGCTACACGTGGGCCATCGTCGGTTGCATCGCTGCCTGCGCGGTCTCCGTGGTGTTGCTGGTCGGTCTCCCGACCACGGTCGACGGCCGCCTCGAACGCTCGGCCAAGGCCAAGGGCTGACCCGACACCGGTCGTCACGCCGTTCGTCGTCAGCGCCTCGGCTCGTATGACCGGATGGTGGCGACGGCTTCGTGCTCGTCGTCGGTGATGGTGAGCAGCGCTCGGTACGCACGGCCGTCGGCCAAGGCGCCGAGGAGCGGCCAGACCGGCAACGTCGTCGTCCAATAGTCGACGTCGATGAGCACCATCGGCGACGGTTCGCCGTAGCTCTCGTAGTGGTTCTGGGTCGCTTCCTGGAAGATCTCCTGCACCGTGCCCGCCGAACCGCGGGTGAACAGCACGCCGTACGTGGCGACGGCGAGGAGACCCTCCTCGCGCACACTGTTGGCGAAGTACTTGGCGATCTTCGTCGCGAACGCCGCCGGCGGTTCATGGCCGTACATCCACGTCGGGATCCCGATCGAGTCGTACGTCGGCTCGAGGATCGGCCAGCGTTCGCGGACGGCCATCGCTCGATGCAGCCAGTCGGGATCGGCGTACTCTCGGTTCGGTTCGGCACCGTCGGGTCGCGGCGCGAGCACCCTGATCGCGGCGTCGAGTTCGTCGTCGGGGAAGTGTGCCATCCACGCGCCGAGGTGGGTCGCCTCCATCGCGCCGGGGCCGCCACCCGACAGCATCGTGTAGCCGTCGCGGGTCAGGGTTCGCGCGATGCGGGCGACCGCCGCGTAGCCGGGCGCCGAGCGTTCGAGGCCGTGACCACCCATGATCGCGACCGGGCGGGTGCCGGCGAGCGCGTCGTGTAGTGCCTCGGTGAGCGAGTGATCGTGGAGACGTCGGGCGAGGCTCTCGTCGATGAACGGCGGATGCTGCCGGCCGGTGCGTTCCCAGTGGCGGTACACGCGAGCGTCGAAGGTGGTCGCGTACCCGTCGGCACGATCGGGATCGAAGCCGGCGAACAGTTCGTCGGGTGAGTAGAGCTGCCGCCGGTGCAGCGTGTAGGGCCGGTCGGGGCGGTCGCGGACGATCGTCGCTCCGGTCGTGGTGAGGAATCCGGCCTGTGCCGGGGTGAGCAGGCACGACAGGAACACGCAGCCGTCGAACGAGCCGTGCTCGAACCCGGCGGCGTCGCGCAGATCGAGGGCCCGGAACGCTGCGGGCGGTCGCGGTGGCGGCAGCGCGGCCCAGTCGACGGCGGCGTCGACCGTGACGATCTCGATCATCTCGCCGACGCTAACCGGGTCGCTGGTCGTCGGGCTGGTCCTCGCCGGTCGTCATGACCGTCGTCATCGTCGTCATCGTCGTCGCGGCCGGGGTTTTCAGGGCGATCGAGGTCGAGAACGAAACGAATAACACGTGTCTGACGAGGGACTTCGGACCCTTTTCGTTTCCAATGTGTTGCGCAGCGGTGCGATTTCTGCAAGCGTTTACAGCGGCCCGCACAATTCGCGTGGGTCGTGAACCGAGAGCGGTTCCACGCCGCTCACGAAAACGCTTCCATCGCCCAGGCGGTGGAGGGGGAGGATCCAACCAATCATGAAGCGCACTTGGACGAAGCCGGTCGTTGCCGTCGTCGCCTTGTCGCTCGTCGCCGCCGCGTGTGGCGACGATGACGACGAGTCGGGCGACGACACGACCGAAGAGACCACCGCGGACAGCGGTGACGACTCCGGTGACGACGCCGGCGACGACGCCGATGCCGGTGACGACGCTGCGGGTGGCGACAGCCTGCTCGACGGCGCCATTCCCTGTGAGAACCAGTACGAGGGTGAGCAGGTCAGCATCTTCTCGCCGGTCCGAAACTCCGAGGGCGACCCGACGGTCGTCGAAGAGTTCGTGGCCGGTTACGACCCGCTGATGGAGTGCACCGGCGTCGAGATCGTCTGGCAGGGCACCGACCAGTTCGAGACCGAGATCAACGTCCGCCTCCAGGGCGGCGACCCGCCCGACGTCATCGACTACCCGCAGCCCGGCCTCATGGCCAGCCACGTCGACGCCGGCTACCTGATCGCCGTGCCCGACGACATCGCCGAGAGCACCGCGAACGACTTCATCTCCGGCTGGGACACCTACGCCACGTTCAACGACACGGTGTACGGCATCCCCGGCCGCTCGAACGTGAAGTCGCTCGTCTGGTACAGCCCGAGCCGCTTCGCCGAAGCCGGCTACGAGATCCCCGAGAGCATCGACGAGCTGAAGGCGCTGTCCGACCAGATCGTCGCCGACGGCGGCATCCCCTGGGGTGTCGGCGCGGAGTCCGGTGTCGCCACCGGCTGGGTGCTCACCGACTGGATGGAAGACTTCATGCTCCGTGTGAACGGTGAAGAGGTCTACGACCAGTGGGTCAACCACGAGATCCCGTTCAACGACCCGCAGGTCGTGGCCGTGGCCGACGCCGTCGGTGAGTTCGTCAAGAACCCCGACTACCTCGGTGGCGACAACTTGGTGAAGGCGATCGCCACCACCAAGTTCCAGGACGGCGGCACGTGCGTGGCCACCGGCGACTGCTGGCTGCACCGTCAGGCGAGCTTCTACTCGACGCTGTTCCCCGAGGGCACCGACATCTCGCCCGAGGGTGACGTGTGGTTCTTCTACCTGCCGAGCCCGGCCGATGGTCCGAAGTACCTGCTCGGCGCCGGCGACATCTACGCCGCCGCCACCGACCGGCCGGCCTCGATGGACGTCCTGCGCTACACCGGTTCGGCCGACTACGGCCTCTACATGGTCAACACCCGTGGCGAGCTCTCGCCGCACCTGGCCATCGACGTGGCTGCGATCGAGGATCCGCTCGTGCGTGAGCTCTCCGAGCTCCAGCTCGGGGCCGACGTGTTCCGCTTCGACGCCTCCGACCTGATGCCCGGTGCCGTCGGCGCCGGCACCTTCTGGACCGAGATCACGGCCTGGGTGATCGACTCGATCGACACCCAGACCTTCGTCGACAACGTCGAGGCCAGCTGGCCCAGCTGACCCGACTCCACACGTGACGTCGACCGACGTCGTCTGAAAGGGGCCGGGGCGATCAGCCCCGGCCCCTTTCGCATCTTCCGTCGTGGTGACGTACGCTCCTCAGAGAACGTCACCGGTTTGAACAGGGGGTTCCATGGGTGAGTTCATCCGAGCACTCATCACGGTGCTGATCGCGTTCGCCGCGCTCGGCGCCCTACTCGGCAGTCTGTACTGGCTGTCTGGCCGTCTTCCGAAGCAGTGGCAGGAGGGCGCCCGCTACTGGGTGTTCATGCTGCCGGCCACGGCCGCCGTCGTCATCGGCCTGCTCGTTCCCGCGCTGCGCACCATCTATCTGAGCTTCCGCAACGACAGCGGCACCAGCTTCGTCGGGATCGACAACTACCAGACGATCTTCAGCAACACCGGCACGCGGCTGACGGTGTTCAACAGCATGGCGTGGGTCATCGTCGGCACCGCCTTCACGGTCGTGGTCGGCCTGGCGGTCGCCCGGTTCGCCGACAACGTGAAAGGCGAGAAGGCCTTCAAGACCGCGATCTTCCTGCCCGGTGCGATCTCGCTGGTGGGTGCCGGTGTGACCTGGCTGTTCGTGTACGCCGGTCCGCCGTTCGACAACGGTCTCCTGAACGCGATCACCGGGTCGATCCCCGGGCTCCCCGAGAGCATGGGCGGCGGCGGCGATCGGCTCTGGGTGCTCGAGCGTGGTTTCGGTGGTTTCGACCCGCCCGACTCGGCGCCCGGCTTCAACACGTTCCTGCTGATCGTCATCTTCATCTGGACCCAGGCCGGCTTCGCCACCGTCATCTTCAGCGCCGCCCTCAAGGGCGTCCCGGACGACCTGATCGAGGCCGCCAAGGTCGACGGAGCGACCGATCGGCAGGTCTTCTACAAGGTGATGCTGCCGTACATCCAGACCACGGTGATCACCGTGGCCACGACGATCACGTTCGCCGGCCTGAAGGCGTTCGACATCGTCGCTGCCACCACCGGCGGCCGATTCGGCACGAGCACGATCGCCAACGAGTTCTACGTGACCACGTTCGTCCAGGGTCGAGGTGGCCTCGGTTCGGCGCTCGCCGTGCTGCTGTTCGCCCTGGTGATCCCGATCATCTACCTGAACCGACGAGCCCAGAAGCGCGCTGAGGAGATGGTGGGCGCATGAGCACGACATCGGGAGCTGACGTCGATCCGTTCGCGGATCAGGACATGATCGACCACGCCGTCAAGGGCGACGTCGATCCGGTCGGACACAAGAAGGGAGGCACCGGCGCCGCCGTCAGCGGAGCGCTCGGCTCGAAAGCCGGGCTGGTGATCGTCACGATCCTGGCGGTGCTCTGGACGATCCCGACCTTCGGCGTCTTCGTGTCGTCGTTCCGGCCGGAAGAAGACGTCAAGGGCAGCGGCTGGTGGACCTTCTTCACCGATCCCGACGTCACCCTCGACAACTATCGGGCGGTGCTGTCGTCGGGCGCCGGCAACGACGATCTCTGGAAGTATCTCCAGAACTCGTTCATCATCACGGTGCCGGCGGTGTTGCTGTCGGTCGGGTTGGCGTTGCTCGCCGCTTACGCCCTGTCGTGGATCGAGTTCCGTGGACGCGAGTGGATGTTCGTCGCCATCGTGGCGCTGCTGATGGTGCCGCTCCAGATGGCGTTGGTGCCGATCCTGCAGCTGTTCAGCGGTGGTGCCCACATCGGCACGGTGACGATCTTCCCCGATCTCGACCTGACGGGTACCTACCTCGGCGTCTGGATCGCCCACACGATCTTCGGCATGCCGTTCTGTGTGTTCATCCTGAAGAACTTCGTGGGAGCCCTCCCGCGCGACATCATCGAAGCGGCGAAGATCGACGGTGCCGGTCACATGACCATCTTCTTCCGGCTCATCGTGCCGCTGTCGGTCCCGGCGATCGCCTCGCTCACGATCTTCCAGTTCATGTGGATCTGGAACGACTACCTGATCGCCCTGATCTACGCCGGCCAGGACAAGGCGCCGATCACCCGCCAGCTGGCGACGCTGACCGGTACCCGCGGCCAGTCGTGGCACCTGCTCACCGCGGCCGGCATGGTGGCGATGGTCGTCCCGATCGCCGTCTTCTTCGCCCTGCAGCGGTACTTCGTGCGAGGCCTCCTCGCCGGCGCCGTCAAGGGCTGACCATCACGATTCGGTGTCCTCGGCGAGGTACTCGCCGAGGACACTGGTCGTCCGACGGAGCGAGTCCTCGAGCCGTCCGCGCTGGCCGGCCCCGATGTCGTCGCGAGCCAGCTCGTCCTGGACGAGGCGGACGATCCAGCCGGCGTCCTTGTCGACCCAGGTCGGGTGCACGACCGGTCGGGCGACGGTGACACCGTCGGGCGACACGTCGACGTCGACGGTGACGACGGCAGCGTCCTGGCTGGCGGCGGGCCAGCGGTGTGACGTCGGCAGATTCGACAAGATGTTGCCGAGCCCGTACATCACCCAGGTGCCATTGACCTGTTCGATCGGTTGCACGACGTGGGCGTGGTGGCCGACGATCAGGTCGATGATGCCGGGTGCGGTCAGGCGGTCGGCCACCTCGCGCTGGTACGACGTCGGTTCGTGGACGCCCTCTGCACCCCAGTGCAGCGAGACGACCACGACCTCGGCGCCGAGCGAGCGTGCGATCAACGAGTCGGCGAGGATGCGATCCGGGTCGATCAGGGCCGACTGCCAGTCGTCGCCCTCGGGCAGGCGCAGGCCGTTGTAGCTCCACGTGTACGACAGGTGGGTGATCGCGACCCCGTTCGCCTCGAACACTCGTGGCTCGATCTCGTCGGGCGTGCGTGCCATGCCGACCTGACCGAGGCCGTAGGCGTCGAACGTGTCGACGGTGCGGACGATGCCCTCGAATCCGCGGTCGATCGTGTGGTTGCTCGCCGTCGAGCAGCGGTCCCAGCCGGCGGCAGCGAGCATGCCGATCACCTCGGGCGGGACGCCGTAGCGCGGCATCGTCGACAGCTCCTCGCCCTCGGGCGCGATCGGCGTCTCGAGGTGGCACATCGCCACGTCGATGTCGTCGAGGAGCGGTGCCAGTTCGAGCATCATCGGATCGAAGTCGAACCCGGCCGCGTCGGCGGCTGCCGCGTTGCGTTCTGCCTGCCGCCAGAGCGGGCTGTGGGGAAGCGTGTCACCACTGAACGCCATCGACACCCGCCGGACCGGCGGCACCGTCGTCGTCGTGATTGCGATCGTCGTGGTCGTGCTGGTCGCGGTTGCGGCCGATGTCGATGTCGATGTCGATGTCGTGTCGACGGGAGTCGATGCCGATGCCCGGACAGTGGGTGACGTCAGCACCGGGACGGCCGAGGTCGACGGCGACATCGGTGCAGGGGCGGTCGCGGCGACGTCGGTCGTCCCCGTTCGATCCGAGCACCCGACGAGCACGACGAGTGCTGCGATGACGGCCGGTCCCCGCCGGCGGCCCCCGTGCACCCCTCCAGCCTCGCGCATGGCGAGCAATCGTGCGACGACCTGGTCTACGGTGCGGCCCATGTCGCTCGCCGATGCCGCTGCTCACGTCGACCGCTCCTGGGACGACATCGTCCCCCTGCTCCACGACTACATCGCGATCCCCGCCGTGAGTGAGGCCTACGACCCCGACTGGCGCGAGCACGGGTACATCCATCAGGCGGTCGACCTGGTCGCCGAGTGGTGTCGGGGTCGAGCGATCGCCGGGATGACCGTCGACGTCATCGATCCGCCCGATCTCAGCCCGCTCGTCGTCATCGAGGTGCCGGCGTTCGGCGACGCCGCCAGCGACGACACCGCGCTGCTGTACGGCCACCTCGACAAGCAGCCCGAGATGGAGGGGTGGCGTGACGATCTCGGGCCGTGGAAGCCGGTGCTCGAGGGCGACAAGCTGTTCGGTCGCGGCGGGGCCGACGACGGTTACGCAGTGTTCGCGAGCCTGACCGCGATCGAGGCGGTCCAAGCCTCCGGCGGCTCGCACACCCGCTGTATCGTCCTGATCGAGGCGAGCGAGGAGTCGGGCTCGCCCGATCTGCCCGCCCACGTCGAGGCACTCGCCGACCGGATCGGCACGCCGAGCCTGGTCGTGTGCCTCGACTCGGGCTGCATCGATCCGCATCGCATGTGGGTGACGACCTCCCTGCGCGGCGTCGCCATGGCGACCGTCACGGTCGACATCGTGACCGAAGGTCTCCACTCGGGCGATGCGTCGGGCATGGTGCCCGATTCGTTCCGGATCGTGCGCGCCTTGCTCGACCGGATCGAGAACGCCGAGACGGGCGAGGTGCTGCTCGAGGCCTGCAACGTCGACATCCCCGACGAGCGACTCGACCAGGCCCACTCGACCGCCGACGAGATCGGACCGATCGCCGCCCACTACCCGTTCGTGAACGGTGCCGGACCCACGACGCCCCACGGTGCCGGTCAGCTGATCTCGCGCACGTGGCGGGCGGCGCTGAGCGTCGTCGGCGCCGACGGGTTGCCGCCGACGGCGAGCGCCGGCAACGTGCTGCGACCCTCGACCTCGCTCAAGCTGTCGCTGCGCACACCGCCGACCGCCGACGCCGCAGCGGCCCTCGCCGAGATGACCGAGAAGCTGACGACCGACCCGCCCTACGGTGCCCGCGTGACCATCTCGAGCGCCGGCTCGGCAGACGGCTGGAACGCCCCGGCGACAGCGCCGTGGCTCGCCGACGCGCTCGACACCGCGTCGAACGCCGCGTTCGGCGAACCGGCACGCCACTTCGGTGAGGGTGGGTCGATCCCGTTCATGGGGATGCTCGGCGAGGCCTACCCGGAGGCCCAGTTCGTGATCACCGGCGTGCTGCTGCCCGACTCGAACGCGCACGGCCCGAACGAGTATCTCCACGTCCCGACGGCGCGTCGTCTCAGCACGGCGGTCGCCCATCTCCTCGACGCCCACGCCGCGCGTGCCTGACCGGCGCTCGGCTGCTGCGGTGCTCGTCGCGTCGCTGCTCGTCGCCTCGTGTTCGTCGGCGGCCGACGAGTCGGACGAGGGCACCACGACCATGAGCACCGCACTGCCGAGCTCGTCGAGCTCGACGACCAGCACGTCGACGACGCCAGTGAGCACCAGCACCACCAGCACGGTCCCACCCACCACCAGCAGCACCACGACGACCAGCACCACGACGACCAGCACGACGTCGTCGACGACCACCAGCACCAGCACGACGACCAGCACGACGACGCTGCCACCGGTCACGCTGCCGCCGATCCCCGGCATCCCGCCGATCGTGCCGATCGACCCGGCGACCGTGCCGTTCGAGACCGAGTTCGAAATCGGGCGTTCGGTCAACGGCGTGCCGATCACCGTCGTTCGGCGTGGCGACCCGTCGGGCACCCGAGTCCTCGCGGTCGGGGTGATCCACGGCAACGAGGCCGACGGCGTCGCGATCATCGACCGGCTCCGAACCGACCCGGTACCGCCGGGCGTCGAACTCTGGCTCGTCCGGTCGATGAATCCCGACGGCGAGGCGATCGGCGACCGCCAGAACGCCAACCTCGTCGATCTCAACCGCAACTTCCCCGAGAACTGGGACGTGCTCGGCGAGCCGGGCTTCTGGCAGTACGGCGGGGTCGGCCCGGCGAGCGAGCCCGAGACGCAGGCGATGGTGGCACTCGGGTCGGGCGTCCGACCCGACATCGTGCTCTGGTACCACCAGGACCTGTTCCGCCTCGCTCCCGGCACCGGACGAGCCGGCGACATCCGGCTTCGCTACGCCGAGATCGCCGGCCTGCCGATCGTCGACATCTCGGGTGGCACCTACACGGGCACGGCGTCGCAGTGGGCACGAACCGTGATCCCCGAGGGCGGTGTCGGCATCACCGTCGAGCTCGGTCCGACGCTGTCGCCCGAGGAGGTCGACCGCCACGTCGCCGCCGTCGCAGCGATCGCCACCGAGTTCTTCTGAGCGGGCCGGGTCAGCGGGCGAACCAGTCGCCGCCCGCGATCGGCGTCAGCGACAAGCCGTTCCCGTAGGCGTAGGCCCACGCTGCGACGCCTCGTCCGGTAACGATCTCGACCCGGCGATACAGCCCGGCGACGGTGTCCTCTTCCTCGTCGAGGACCTGCAGCGCCTCGACGAGCCGTTCAGGTCGGAGTCGGAACGTGGTGCCGACGATCGTCCCCGCCCCGTCGAAGACGGCGGCCGGGTACCCGAGTCCGGTGTCGAACAGGGTGCCGCCGGCGGTGTCGTCGACCCCGTCGTCGGCCGCGAACGGTTCGAGGAACGACCAGCGGACGTCACCCCGACGCAGCGTCCCGTACACGAACAGCGCGTCGAGCCGTGACGCCATCATGCGTTCCCGTTCCCGTTTCCGTTTCCGTTCCCGTTCCCGTTCGTCCGGGCCGGGTCGGCCTCTTCGGTGTCGGCGGCGCGCGCCGCCGCGTCCTCGTCGATGCGCTGCTGCGTGGCTGCCGACGCCAGGCCGATGACGGTGCCCTGGCTCGGCACCGGGTCGTTGCGGCAGATGAAGGCGAGCTGACCGTCGAGCACCCGTGCGACCGGGACGAACTCGTCGGCCTCGGTCGCCGTGGTGATCATCGTCGACGCGGGCGCCGAGCGGACGCGCCAACCCTGCCGGGTCCGCTCGTCGATCAGCCCGTAGTCGACACCGTCGATGCCGATGATGCGGCCGAGGATCTCCTCGGGGAGTTCGCCCTGGCGCTGCTTCGACGAGGGCTTGAGCTGGAAGGTCTCGCGCCGCCCGAACACGCGAGCGAAGCGCGTCGCCGCGAGCGCGTTCACCTCGTCGTTCGGGGTCATCGCCAGGATGCGCCCGATGCCGCGCAGGTCGAGTTCGTGCGTGGCGTCCTCGGTGAGCACGCTCAGGCGTCGAGCCGGCAGGCCGAGCGCGACCGAGCGGGTCACGTTGTACGGGTCGGTGTCGACCAGCATCGTCGTCACGTCGAGATCGGTGAGCTGCTTGGCGAGACCACGGGCCGTCGGGTGGGCACCGACGATGAGGACACCGTTGGCGCGGGCCTCGGCGAGGCCGAGTTTGCGGGCGAGCGGGCCGGCGAAGAAGCCGTACACGACGATCGTGCCGATGATCACGAGGAACACGACCGGCACGATGATCTCGGCTCCCCGCACGCCCTCTTCTTCGAGTCGGAGTGCGAAGATCGCCGACACGGCGGCGGCGACGATGCCGCGAGGGGCCATCGCCATCAGGAAGAGCCGTTCGCGCCAGGTCAGGCTCGTGCGGACGGTCGAGGCGATGACCGACAGGGGTCGTGCGACGAACACGAGCAGGGCGAGGAACATGAGCGACGGCAGGATCACGTCGCGGAGCTGGTCGGTCTCGATCCGGGCCGCGAGCAGGATGAACAGTGCGGAGATCAGCAGGGTCCGCAGGCTCTCGTTGAACTCGAGCAGCTGGCGGACGGCGGCCGAGTCGCGCCGGGCGAGCCAGATGCCCATCACCGTCACCGTGAGCAGCCCCGACTCCTCCTGGACCTCGTTGCTGAGCACGAAGCCGACGACGACGATCGCCAGCGTGATCGGGTTCGCGAGGTGGTCGGGGATCAGGAAGCGACGGAGCGCGTGGTCGACGATCCAGGCGAGGACGAACCCGATCCCGATGCCGGCGACCAGGGTGAGGCCGACCACGCCGAGCGTCGCGGTGATCGCCTCGCCGGGTTCGTCGGTCAGGGCGACCTCGAACGCGATCAGCGACGCCGTTGCACCGATCGGGTCGATCAGGATGCCCTCGGCCCGCAGCATCGGCCCGGTGCGGCCGCTCGGCCGGACGAACCGCAAGAGCGGTCCGACCACGGTGGGGCCCGTGACGATCAGGACGGCGGCGAGCACGGCGGCCGCACCGCGACTGATGTCGAACAGCTGCATGGCGCCCCAGGCAGCCACGAGGAACGTGATGAGCGCGCCGATCGAGATGAGCCGTCGGACGACCGTGCCGGTCGATCTGAGTTCGCGCGGCGGCAGGTCGAGCCCGCCCTCGAACAGGATCAGGGCGACCGACAGCGACACGATCGGGAACAGGGTGTCGCCGAGGAAGGCGTCGGGATCGATGACGCCGAACACCGGACCGAGCAAGAGGCCCGAGATGAGCAACAGGATGATCGAGGGGATCTGGCTCCGCCAGGCGACCCACTGCGCGGCCATGCCGACGCCGACGATGATGGCCAGGGTGGGGCCGAGTGCGGATTCGGTGGCAGCGAGCAGCATGGTGGTGTCGGGGGATACGCAACGGCGAGTCCAGCACTGGCCGAACTCGCCGATCGCACTGTTCTAGCGGAATTCTCCCGAAAGCGACAGGGCACCCACCCGCGACGGGTCAGGCGGGGTCGGCGACCGGCTGCGGCTCGGCGACCGGGAGTGGGCCGCGGATGCCGATCCGATGGAGCGCAGAGTTCAGTTCGGCGCCGAACAGATTGACGAGGGCGTGGAGGCTCAACCACGTGAGCAGGGCGATCACACCGGCGAAGTCGCCGTACGTCTCGGCACTGTCGAGGATGCGGGTCGTCAGCGCCGTGCCGGCGAACTGGGCGGCGGTGTACAGCACCGCCGTGAACACGGCGCCGGGCATCACCATCTTCCACGTGACGTCGGCAGACGTGAGGTAGCGGTACATCACACCGACGACCAGGAGGTTGATCGCGAGGCCGCCGGCGATCAGTGCGAGGCGTCCGATGAACGGCAGGCCGGCGCGGTCGACGATCGCGGCGAGGGTCACGTTGCCGATCTGGGAACCGCCGATCGCAGCCAGACCGATCAGCGCCTTCAGCCGTTGCTTGCCGCCCGACGAGCGGTCGTCGACGTCGATCTCCCAAGTGTCGTCGTAGGCGGACTGGATCCCGACGAACGCCTTCAGAGAACCCCACATCGCCCCGGCGAGACCGATGACGAGGGCGATCCAGCTGCCGGAGATCTCGCCGGCCGCGATCTGGTCGCCGATGAACGGCACGGAGTCGATCGCCGAGTCGAGCAGGTCGTCACGCCACTCCGGCTTGCTCTCGAGCACGAAGCCGAGGATCGTGCTCGCCGCCAGGAAGAGCGGGAACAGGGTCAAGAAGCCGTAGTAGGTCAGCACGGCCGCGTTGCGGCCGGTCAGGTGCAGTCGGAAGCCGTCGAGCATCTCGACGACGACGTCGATCGGTCGTGAACGACGGCGGAGGGCCGTCACCTTCGGGTTGCTGGTCCACGCCATGTCAGCGTCTCCTGGGGTGGGTGGTCGTCACGTTCAGAGGCCCCAGTCGATCGGGGTCTGGCCGTGGGCGACCAGGGCCTCGTTCGTCCGGCTGAACGGTCTGCTGCCGAAGAACCCGTTGTGGGCCGACAGCGGTGAGGGGTGTGGTGACTCGATGATGGTGTGTCGGGACTCGTCGATCAACGATTTCTTTCGTCGGGCGTAGCCACCCCACAGGACGAACACGACATGGTCGGGTTTGTCGGAGACCGTTCGGATCACTTCGTCGGTGAACGTCTCCCAGCCGTGCTTCTGGTGCGATCCGGCCTGCCCGGCGCGCACGGTGAGCGTGGCGTTGAGCAGCAACACGCCCTGGGTGGCCCACGCCTCGAGGTTGCCGTGATCGGGGATCGCGACCCCGACGTCGGTGTGCAGTTCCTTGTGGATGTTGGCGAGCGAGGGCGGGGTGCGCACCCCGTGACGCACCGAGAAGCACAGACCGTGGGCCTGACCGGGACCGTGGTACGGGTCTTGTCCGAGGATCATGACCCTGGTGTCGGCGTACGACGTGAGGTGGAGCGCCGCGAACACCTCCTCGTGCGGCGGGTAGACGGTGCGCGACGCCCGCTCGTCGGCGACGAACCGTTGGAGTTCGGCCCAGTACGGCTTGTCGAACTCGGTGCGGAGGAGGGGGTTCCAGTCGGTCGTCACAGCGTCGGGGTCATTGTCGAGGTCGTTGTCGAGATGTTCGTCGAGATGGTGTCGTGATCGGCGGGAGGCCCGCGGATGACGGGTGCGTGGACCATCCCTATCATGCACGCGATGTTCGGTCATCTGCCGCGTGCACGCCTGGCGACGTTGCCCACCCCGCTCGAGCGGGGCCCGGAACTGCCGGGTGGTGTGCGCCTGTGGGTGAAGCGCGACGACCTGACCGGGCTCGGCATGGGCGGCAACAAGGCTCGCAAACTCGAGTTCCTGTGCGGTGCCGCGGTGGCCGAAGGCGCTCGATCGCTGGTGACCGTCGGTGCCGCGCAGTCGAATCACTGCCGGATGACCGCGGCGGCCGGCGCCGTACTCGGCCTCGAGGTCCATCTCGTGCTGTCGGGCGACCGGCCCGAGCAGGCCACGGGCAACCAGTTGTTGTCGACCCTGTTCGGTGCCCAGCTCCATTACACCGGCGCCGACGAGAGCCACTGGGGCGAGTTGATGATCGCGAGCGAGTCGCTCACCGACGAGCTCGTCGCCGCCGGCGCGGCGCCGTACTCGATCCCGATCGGCGGGTCGACGTCCACCGGTGCCGCCGGGTACGCGTGGGCGCTCGCCGAACTGCTCGATCAGTGCGATGCCGCCGGCTGCGCCCCGACCGCCGTGGTCCACACCTCGTCGAGCGGCGGGACGCACGCCGGGCTCGTCGCCGGCAAGGCCTTGCTGCGGGCTCAGGGCCGATCGGTGCCCGAGATCCTGGCCATCGGCGTCGCCAAAGGCGTCAACATCGGCATGCCCGACATCGCCGACCTCGCCCGCGACACCGCCGATCTGCTCGGCGGCGACCGCTCCACCGTCGAACGCAGCGACATCGCGCTCGACCCGAACTGGATCGGTGACGACTACGCGGTGCCGACGAAGGCGGGCGACGCCGCCATCCGGTGGGCTGCCCGACACGGCGGCTGGGTCCTCGACCGGACGTACAGCGGGAAGGGGTTCGCAGGCCTCGTCGGCAACGCCGAAGCCGGCCGCTGGCCCGAGGGGTCCGACGTCGTGTTCATCCACACCGGTGGCATGCCCGCCGTGTTCGCTCCCGGTGGTGCCCCCGCCGGGTTGTAGCGTTTCGCCCCGGAGGTAACCCCATGAACGAGATCCTCGACGTCGACCTGTTGGCGTTCGAACAGCACACCGGCGAGCGTCGCCGAGCCGTCGTGGACGGGGTCCGACGCAGCCTCGCGACCGGCTTCGTCTACACCCGACACGACGTCAGCGACGACCTGCTCGACACGGCGTACGGCATGTTGGCCGAGTTCTTCTCGCTCGACCAGGAGACCAAGGCCGAGTTCAACGTGCCGGGCGCGCACGGCCAGACCGGGTACACCGGGTTGCTGGTCGAGACGGCGGCGTCGAGTGAGCAGCCCGACTGGAAAGAGATGCTCAACTGGGCGTCGCCGATCCCGGCCGGTCACCCGCTCAAGCGCAAGTTCGCGACGGCCTACCCCGACCAGGTCACGCCCGAGTCGGCGGTGCCCGGCATCACCGAGGTGCTCTATCGCTTCCACGACACGATCGCCGATCTACAGCGTCGGTTCCTGCGGGTGATCGCCGAAGGCATCGGCTGCCACGAGACGTTCTTCGACGACATGGTCCAGGACGGCCCGACGCTCACCCGGGCGATCCGGTACCCACCGATGGGCGACGTGCCGGGCGACGGTCACGTGTGGGCGGGCGAGCACGGCGACATCAACCTCATCACCGCGTTGCCGCGTGCGACGGCGCCGGGCCTGCAGGTGAAGGTCGACGACCAATGGGTCGATGCCGTGGCGCCCGACGGCCAGGTGATCATCAACACCGGCATCATGCTCGAGCGTCTCACGAACGGTGTCATCCCCATCGGCTGGCACCGGGTGGTCGCGGCCCCCGGTTACGAGGGCGAGCGGTACAGCGTGGTCCAGTTCTGCCACCCGCGACCGTGGACGGTGCTGTCGCCCGTACCGAGCTGCTGCACGCCCGAGTCACCGCAGCGCTTCAGCGCCATCACCGCCGCCGACGCACTCGACGAGGTGCTCTACGAGATCAACCTCGTCGAGGACGCCCGCCGAGTCGCCGACTGACCGGCCAACGGGTCGGGTGTCGGAGGGAACGGCGACGGAGTAGGAAGCGGGTCGGGTGTCGGAGGGAACGGCGACGGAGTCGACGTTTCCGGAGATCACCCGACTCCGGTGACGTGGGTCCGCGACCGGGTCGGGTGATCTCCCGAAACGCCTCGGCTGCGCCTCGGTGTTCCGTCCGACACCCGACCCGGAGTGGCGGTCAGCCGAGGGGGGTGCGGGGGGTCAGGGTGGTCTGGGCTCGGGCGTCGGCGACCCAGTAGCGGGTGTCGATGTCGAACGGCAGCCCCCAGTACTGCGGCGGCTGGCTGCCGGCGGCGCCGGGGCCGTACGGCTTGGCGGGCGCCCACACGCACTCCTGCGGCGGCACGATCAACGCGGACTGCCCGTAGGCGGTCACCGTGGCGTTGGTGTGGATCGTCCAACCGCCTGCGATGTAGGTCGTCACGTCGATCGGTTCGTCGATCACCGCATCCGGGTCGATCGGCACCGACCACGGGCCGATCCCCACGTGACACGCCTGGCGGCGCTGGGCGTCGAGCACCATCGCGTCGGCGTCGAGACGCGTGCCGTCGGCGTCGTAGATCGACAGGCGGAGGTGCGGCCAGACCGACTCGTCCTCGGCGATCACGGTGTGGCCCGGCATCGGGTCGCTGTCGCCCATGAACCCGATGATCTGGCCGGCGTACACGTGCTGCCCCACCCGTGCGAGCGCGGTCGTGCGGAACCATTCGGGTGCGTTCGCGTCGTCGGTGCCGGGCGAGTCGTCGTTCAGGCCGGCGTAGACGAACCGACGTCCTTGCTTGTCGGTGATCGTCACCCGCACATTGCCCGAGGCGGCGTCTCCCACGTCGACGGCCGTGATCACGCCGTTGACCGACGCCATGACGGGCTGCATCTTCACACCGAAGATGACGGCGCTCGTGCCTTCCTCACATTCCTCGAAGTCGCACGGGATCGGCGGGGTGATCGCCGTCTTGCCGAGCACCGGGAAGGCGATCGGCGTCGTCGGCTCGACCGTGTTCGGGTCGTAGATGGCGTCGACGACGGGTTCGTCGGCGACGAGCTCGGGCGGGATCCCCGAGATGTACTTCAGATCGGGCGGGATCGCGTTCGGTGCGTAGAACGACGGGTTGCCGGTGATGAAGGCGAGCACGTCGAGCCAGCGGTGCTGGTACTCCCGAACCGTGAGCCGGTTGCCGGCGTGGGGGAGGGGCACCTGGTCCATCAGGGCAGGGTCGCGTGCCGCCTTCGGGTAGTACCAGATGACCGGCACCATCGAGACGTCACCCGCCCACGTGTCGAGGATGCCCACGACGTGGGCGAGCGCCCGCTCGTCCTGCACGTGCGGCGGCGCCAAGTACGCCTTCGGATATCCCTTGTAGTTGCCCCACGTCGAGTCGATGTACTGGTAAGCGCCCGAGGCGCCGCCCTTGTTGGGGCCGATCTCGTAGCGCTGGCCCGACTCGACGATGCGGATCGCGAGCAGGATGTCGCGGAGTTCCTGCGGTGCCGAGATCCCGAGCGCGGTCGGCGGCGCCTCCGGCACCGTGGTGGTGGTCGTCGTCGTGGCCGGTGCCGTCGTCGTGGTCGTCGGACACGGTGGCAGGGTCGTGGTGGTGGTCGTGGTCGTCGTCCCCGGCACCGTCGTGGTGGTGGTCGTGGTCGTCGGGGTGCCCGGCAGGGTGGTGGTCGTCGTGGTGGTGGTCGTGGTCGTCGGCGGAGCACACCGCACCGCCGTCCGGGGGGCGGTCGTCGTGGTGGTGGTGCGGGCGACGGTCGTGCTGGGGGCGACCGTGGTGCCGGTCCGAGGCACGGTCGTGCTCGTGCGAGGCGTGGTGGTCGTCGTCGTGCTGGTGGTCGTCGTCGGCGGCCGGGTCGTGGTCGTCGGCGGCAGGGTCGTGGTGGTCGTCGGCTGGGTGGTCGGCGGCGTCGTCGGTGTGGTGGTCGGGGTGGTCGGGATCGTCGGGTCCGAGTCGCCGGCGGGCGGATCGCCCGCCCCGATGGCGACCGAGCCGATCAGGAGCGCGGCAACGACGGCGACCCCGGTCGCCGTCATCGTGTCCCTCGTCCTCGTCAGTGAGCAGTGTCGAGCCATGTGGTTCGAGTCGTGTGGAGTGTCGCCCCGACCCACGGCCAACGGTCGCGGTTCGGGTGCAAGATTCATCGGCAAGCCGCCGGCGATCCATGAGCGGCATCGCCTGACGGAACGCTACCGCTTGACCCCCGTACGTGGTCAACGGTTGCGGCACGCTTCGAGTCGTCGCGGCCGGGGTGCCGCTCCGCCGAGGCGACGGGGGTAGCGTGCGCTCCCGATGACGGACCAGGCCACCGACGACACGGCGAAGCGACGCGACGTCGTGCTCGCCATCGACGTCGGCGCCGTCGAGTTCTCGGCCGGTCTCGTCACCGCCCGAGGCGAGTTGATCGACCGCTCGTTCGCCGACATCGAGCACGACGTCGGGCCCCAGTCGCACTTCGCTGCGCTCGCGTCGGCGGTGTTGGCGCAGCGCGAGCAGGCGAAACAGCACGAGGTCCGCATCCGTGCGATCGGCGTCGGCTGCCCCGGCGAGATCGACCGGAATGCTGTGGCCGTGTCGCCGGCGCACATCAGTGCGTGGCGGTCGTTCCCGCTCGCCCAGCACCTCCACGAACTCACTGATCTCCCCGTCTACGGCGACCTCGACGCCAAAGCGCTGGCGCTGGCGGAGGGATGGCTCGGCGCAGCGCGCGGGGCTCGGAGTTTCGCGACGCTGGTCGTGTCGTCGTCGATCAGCGGCGGCCTCATGATCGACGGCGAGTTGCTCGAGGGTCGATCCGGCAATGCCGGGCACATCGGGCACCTGATCGTCGAACCCGGCGGTCGCCGGTGTCGCTGTGGCGCCCGCGGCTGCCTCGAGGCGGAGGCGTCCGGTACGGCGATCGAGGCGATCACCGGGCGTCGGCTCGACGAGCCGTCGTGGGACATCATGCGACGGACCGGCGGCCTCGTCGGACGAGCCGCGGGCATGACCTGCTCCGCACTCGACCTCGACCTCGTCGTCGTGGGCGGCACCGTGCCCGAGAGCTTCGCCGCCACCTTCTTCAACGCTGCGCAGGAGGAGATCGACGCCGTCGCCCGGGTCGGCCACGGTGCCGCCGCCCGCATCACCCCGACCAAGCTCGGCGACCGCGGCCCGCTGATCGGTGCCGGTGCCCTCGGTTGGCGCGGCCTGCGCCGTGCGCTCAAGGCGCGCCAGCGCTCCGGCGCCGACCAGACCCCACCGAGCGGCGAAGCGCCGACGGTCGACGCTGCCGAGTAGACCCTCCTCCGGTGCGTCCGGCTGCCAGACTCGTGCCATGACCAAGATCCGATCCCGCAACGCCAGCCGGATCCAGGACCGTCGCGGCCAGGGCGGTGGCCTGCCCGGTGGCCTGGGTGGCATGCTCGGCCGGGGGTCGGGTGGCGGCGGCATGCCGATCCCGAGCGGGATGCTCAAGGGAGGCGGCGGCATCATCGTCGTGCTCGTGATGGTGGCCGTGTTCGTCCTGCCGCAGCTGATGGGCGGCGACCTCACCGGCGGCAGCCAGGTGGCGGGCACGCCGACCGGCGACGCCGCCGACTCGAGCACGTCGAGTGCCGACGCGTGCAGCACCGAACTCGAACAGATCCTGTGCGGCGCCACGAACGACGTCAGCGAGTACTGGATCGACCAGCTCCCCCTCTCGTTCGGCGTCGACTACGTCGACACCCAGACCGTGTTCTTCTCGGGGAGCACCCGCACGGGGTGTGGCCAGGCGTCGTCGCAGACCGGGCCGTTCTACTGCCCGGCCGACAACCTCGTGTACTTCGATCTCGACTTCCTGGTGCAGCTCCAGGAGCAGTTCGACGCGACCGGCGACCTCGCCGCGCAGTACATCGTCGCCCATGAGTTCGGCCACCACGTCCAGAACGTGTTGGGCATCAACGCCCAGGTCACCGAGGCCCAGCGGAGCGATCCCTCACGGGCCAACCAGTACTCGGTCGCACTCGAACTGCAGGCCGACTGCTTCGCCGGTGCATGGGCCCACGACGCTGCCGCCCGCGGCCAGTTCGACTCCGCGTCGGAGATCACCGAGGCGCTCGACGCCGCGGCAGCCGTGGGCGACGACGCCATCCAGCGCACGACGACCGGTCGGGTCGAACCGGAGAACTGGACGCACGGCTCGTCGGCGCAGCGGGTCGAGTGGTTCCGGCGCGGCTACGAGACGGGCGACCCGCAGCGCTGCACCACGTTCTCCGAGGTGCTCTGAGCGACGCCGCTCCGGCGGGCTCAGGCCGTGAGCGAGCGGTAGACCCGCTCGGCGGGGCCTCGCCCGTACCGTTGCTGGTAGGCGACGGCACCGGCGATCGACGCGAGCCACACGATGAATGCGAACGTGAGCGCCGTGCCGACCCCGTTCGGCTGCACCACGTCGAGCCAGTCGACGAGCAGGTTGAACACCAGCGCGTGCGCCAGATAGATCGTCAGCGAGAGCTGTCCGGCGCGTCGGAGCACGTCGACGACGGTCGTGTCCTCGAACGTGTCGGCGAGCCAGGAGATGGCAGCGAACGCGACGAGTGCGGTCCCCAACGTGCTCGCCACGTACACGAGACCCCGCTCGAACGGGTCGTCGCTCAGCAGCGTCCGCACACGGACGTCGGTCGACGTCGCCGCTGCGGGCCCGACGATCGCAGCGATCGAGAACATCGCCAGGCCGGCACCGGTGGCAGCGGGCCGCCACCAAGTGGTGTGGAGCAGTCGCCCGAGCACGATGCCGGCGCAGAAGAAGGCGAGCCATGGCAGGAGGGGGTGGGTGCCGTTGACGAACACGTCGAACACGAGGCCACGCGGTGAGCTGCTCGGCGGGTCGGTCAACCACAAGGTGCTGTGACCGTCGAGATCGCGCTCGATGCGCCACCATCGGATCGCCCACGCGGCGCCGGCGGCGACGACACCGGTGACGACCAGCCACCGGCTCCGCCAGGTGAACAGGGCCGCGGCGAGGACGAACATGACGCCGTAGTACGGGAGGATCGTGCCGGCCCAGATCATGTCGAACGCGAGACCGATGCCGTAGAGCACGAGGCCTCGACGCACCAGCCGCCAGCGCATCGCCCGGATCCGTTCGGCGTCACCGAACGAGCTCGCCGTCATCAGCGCCACGCCGACGCCGGCGGTGAGGACGAAGAGGGTCGCGAACCTCGTCGACAGCGGGCCGGTCCACGGGTCGAACACGTCGTACAGCACGCCACCCGCATCGCGCGGCGCGCCGCGGATGATGAGATAGCCGTGATAGTTCATCACCACGACGCCGAGCATCGCGATCGCCCGCACCACGTCGGGTCCCGGGCGGCGGCGCGACGGTTTCGTGCTCGGGAGCGCGTCGGGCGGCGGCACGGAGCCGTTCGGCGTCGAGGTGGTGGGTGCGGTGTCCACTCAGATCCAGCGCAACTCGTCGACCGCGGTGTGGATGAGCGGTCGCTGGAGATCGACCCAGTCGCCGGGCCTCGGACACGGGTCGCCGGCCGGCACGAACCCCATCGAGGTGTGCATGTGGGGAGATTCGAGCAGTGCCATCCGTTGGCGGCGGTGGTGGAACGGGCTGCGACCGTCGGAGAGTGGCGCGACGCCGTTCGCCGTCCCGGCGCCGATCATGACGAGGGTGCCGGCACCGGGGACCTCGGTGAGGTGATAGCCGGCCCGGTCGCCGGGGCGCACCTCACGGGTGTCGATCACGTCGGCCTCGAGGTGGAGTGCCTCTCGATCACCGTGCCACAGGTACGTGCCGAGCCGCAGCTTGTACCGGTGGCTGTCGGGAAGCGACTCGTAGGTCGACGGGAAGAGGTGACTGACCCACACGTCGAGCGACGGATCGATGTCGGGCAGATGGTCGACGATCTGTTGGCGGTGGTCGTCGTCGGTACCCGCCAACGGCGGATGGATCGCGACGCCGACGGTTCGCAAGCCCGCTCGTTGGGCAGCGGCGACGAGGTCGATGTTGCCGCCGTAGCGCTGCATCCCGGACGACAGCTTGACGATGACCCGGCCCTGCCAGCCGCGCAACGCGGCGATGTGATCGTTCGACCCGACGGTCAGCACCGGCTCGGTCGTGTCGGGCGGACGCCACGTGGGTGTCAGCACGACGGGGGTGACCTCGTCGGGGAGGCCCACGATCTCGTGCACCGTGCCGACGGCCAGGAGCGGGCTCAGCTTCGACGCGGCGATGGCGAGCCCGGCCCGGCCGAAGCCGTAGCCGTTGCCCTTCACGACGGGGATCAGCCCGTCGACCTCGTCGGCGACGCCGACGACGTGGTTCCACCAGCGTTCGCGGTTGACGGTCAAACGGATCGTCACGGTCGCTGACGGTAACAGCGCTTTCGTCGGCTCAGGACCGCGGTCGGCGACCGGCCGACCGGCCCGGCCAGCTCGTGATCTCCGGAACGATCGGGTCGAGCGTGCGTTCGGCGAGCATGCCCTTCCACACGCCGACGCAGTACGTCACGTCGTCGGCGAGTGCGATCGGGTGGCGCACCGCGACGACGGACGCCAGCAGCGCTCGGCGGGCGATCGTCGATCGCAGCGCCAACAGCACGGCGAGCGGGAACCAGGTCCGACGGATCGCGTGGGCGATCGACTCGCCGGCTCGGGCGTTGCCCATCGCAGCGAGCCGGAATGCGTCACGCGGTGGCACGTCGGGCAGTTTCGGGATCAGCGCAGCGGCCGAACCGACCCCGATCGCCGTCCCGGTCACCGGTCGCCCGCCGATGGCGAGGAGCCACGCCGCGAGGCTCCAACCGCTCATGCGCAGTGGTGCGAGCTTTCCGGGATGACGCACTGCGAGCGGTCCGGCCGACGACCCGTAGCCGATCCGTTGTTGGACCCACGACCGCCAGTCGGGTCTCGGCTCGTGCTCGATCACCGAGCGAGGGTCGTAGCGGCACCGCCAGCCGGCGTCGTCGAGTCGCCAGACGAGGTCGACGTCCTCGCCGTACCGCATCGCCTCGTCGAAGCCCCCCAGTTCGTGGAGCGCCTCGGCGCGGCACACGAGCACGGCCGCCGGGAGATACGACACTCGCGTGCCGGCGCGGACCCGGCCTGCCTCGGGCCCCATGTCGAGCGGCCCGTGGTCGTGCTCGTACGCCGAGATGGCGCCCGGTCTGGCGGCCGTCACGATGCGCGGGGCGACGACGGCGACCTTCGGATCGGCGAAGTGGGGGAGCAGCGGTTCGAGCCAGCCGTCGGGGAGGTCGACGTCGGCATCGACGAAGGCGATCAGCGGGGTGTCGGCCGTCGCCAGACCGGCGTTGCGCGCGGCCGCAGGGCCCCGGTTCCGGTCGAGTCGGATGGACGCCCCCGCCACCGGTGGGTTCGATCCGTCGTCGACCAGGAGCGCCCCGGCCGGGACGTGCGTCGGCGTGCCGAGCGTCGGCACGACCACGGTGACGTCGTCGGCCGAGTACGGCGCCGGCTCGTCGGCGACGGGGTGGACGACCCCCGCATCGAGCAGGCGATCGACCAGCGGTGAGTCGGCGACGGGTTCGCCCGAACGCAACGTCTCGAACGTGCGAGCGCCCGCCGGCGTGAGTCGGAACAGCTTCAGCGGCGATCCGCCGACCACGACGAGATGCTCTTGGCTCCTCACGCCGCTCGACCAGGCCTGCACGCTGCTGTCGAGCACGTACCGGCGGGGCCCGGTCACGACCGCAGCCATTCGTCGACGGCGACGGTGAGTTGGTCGGCGAGCGTGTGGAACAGCGCTCGTCCTTCGTCGGCCGACGCTCCCGCCGGGTCGCCCAGCACGCCGGAGTCGCTCAGTGCTCGGACGCCGTGCTGCACGAGATCGGGCAACGACGGGATCGGTCCGGCGACTGCGGCGTCGAGGTCGACCCGTTCGGGTGCGAGGTGCAGGAGCAACGACGTCTCGGTTCGACCGGCGTGCGGGTCGCCATCGGGGATGCGAGGCGACCAGATCAGAGCTCGGCGTCGCTCGATCTCGAAGACCTCGGCGGCCCGCTGGAGCGCGGTGTGGTTGCCACCGTGGCCGTTGACGAACACGACACCCGAGGCCCAGTCGGCCGAGCGCGCCAGCTCGATGACCACCCCGGCCATGATCTCGGTGCCGATCGAGAGGGTGCCCGGGAAACCCTGGTGCTCGCCGCTCGCGGTGATCGCGACGGGCGGAGCCACGACACAGTCGGACCGGCGTGCGGCGAGTGCCTGGGCGAGCGCGACGGCGATCCGGGTGTCGGTGTCGAGGGGGAGGTGCGGCCCGTGTTGCTCGCACGACCCGAGCGGCACCACGACGATCGGTTCCCCGACCGCCGGCCACGTCGCCCCTCCCAACTCCATCGCCCCGGAACCTACCCGGCGGCGACGAGAACCCGGGTCGGGTGTCGGAGGGAACGGCGACGGAGTCGACGTTTCCGGAGATCACCCGACTCCGGTGCCGAAAGCGCGCGACCGGGTCGGGTGATCTTCCGAAACGCCTCGGCTGCGCCTCGCCGTTCCGTGCGACACCCGACCCGGAGGGGTTCGTCAGGCGAGCATGCTGCGGAGCATCCAGGCGGTCTTTTCGTGGACCTGCAGTCGCTGGGTGAGCAGGTCGGCCGTCGGCTGGTCGTCGGCGCGTTCGACGACGTCGAACATCGAGCGTGCGGTCCGGGCGACCGTCTCCTGGCCAACGACGAGCCGGCGGATCATCTCGGTGGCGTCGGGCCGGTCGGTGTCTTCCTCGATCGCCGAGAGTTCGGCGAACTCGCGGTAGGTGCCCGGGGCGGGTTCGCCCAGTGCACGAATCCGCTCGGCGATCTGGTCGACCGCGAGTGCCAGCTCGTTGTACTGCTCCTCGAACATGAGATGCAGGGTGTTGAACATCGGGCCGACGACGTTCCAGTGGTAGTTGTGCGTCTTCAGGTACAGCGTGTAGCTGTCGGCGAGCACCTTCGACAGTCCGGCGGCGAGTTCCTTTCGGTCGGCGTCGCTGATGCCGATGTCGATGCTCATCGTCTGGCTGGTGTCGCTCATGTCGATTCCTTTCGTCGGACCTGGGGATGGTCCGTCTCCTCGATCATGCGCCTCTTCCATCATCAGGTCCAACAGCTTGATGTGTTGGATAACATCACCTTCTGTGATGGAACGACCGACGTTGCGTCAGCTCGAGTACATGGCGGCCGTCGCGCAACACGGCACCTTCGGCGGAGCGGCCGATGCGGTGCACGTCAGCCAGCCGGCGATGTCGGCCCAGATCGCCGAACTCGAGCAGCGGCTGGGCGTCACCTTGTTCGAACGAGACCGGCACGGCGCCCGGCTCACCGTCGAAGGCGAGGCGGTCCTCGTGGCCGCTCGCACGGTGCTCGACGACGTCGACCGCCTGCTCGAGGTCGCCGCCGAGCGGTCCGACGACCTCGTCGGACCACTGCGGATCGGCGTCATCCCCACCATGGCGCCGTACCTGCTCCCGACGATCGTGCGGGAGACGACGCGTCGCTACCCCCGTGCCGAACTGCATCTGGCCGAGCGCCGCACCACCGACCTGGTGGCGTCGATCGAGGCGGGCGACCTCGACGTCGGGTTGCTCGCGACGCCGGTCCCCGAGGTCGGCCCGTCGCTCGCCGTGGCCGATCTCGCCCAGGATCACTTCGTCCTCGCCCTGCCCGAGGGGCACCCGTATTCCGGTCGGTCCCGGCTCCCTCAGAGCGCGCTCGCATCCCTTCCGATGCTGCTGCTGGAGGAGGGGCACTGTCTCCGGAGCCACGCCCAAGCCGCGTGTTCGATCATCGGGGCCAGCCCGCTCGGTTCGACCCACGCAACCAGCTTGCCGGCCGCTGTCCAGATGGTCGCGGCGGGGATCGGTGGCACGCTGCTGCCTGCCTCGGCGATCGAGGTCGAGGCGCGGCCGGGTTCGGGCATCTCCACCCGGCGGCTGCGCAAGCCCGAGCCGTATCGACAGGTGTCGTTGGTCTGGCGCCGTCGCGCCGGCCGTGCCGAGCAGTACGAGCGACTCGCCGAGGCGCTGCGTGAGCCGATCGCCACGGCGTGCGAACTGCCCGACTGATCCGAACGGCGTTACCGTCGGCGCCGTCGCCGGACCGTAGGATGGCTGCCCGTGAGCGAGATCGACACCGACACCGACGCCACCTGGCTGCAGTCCGACGACCTGGAGTCGATTCGGGCGCAGATGCCGATCGTCTACGTCGAGGCGGTCCCCGTCAGGGTCGACTCGCTCGGCCACGTCACCGAGATCGGACTCCTGCTCCGTCAGGCGGCCGACGGCACGATCAGCCGCCTGATCGTCAGCGGTCGGGTGCTGTTCGGCGAGCGGGTTCGCGATGCCCTGCTGCGTCACTGCGAGAAGGATCTCGGCCCGATGGCGCTGCCGCGCATCCCGGTGGCGACGGCACCGTTCACGGTCGTCGAGTACTTCCCCGACGCCACGAAGACCGGTTATCACGATCCGCGTCAGCACGCAGTGAGCCTCGTCTTCATCGTGCCCGTCGACGGCGAGTGCCAGCCGACCCAGGAAGCGCTCGATCTCGCCTGGTTCACGCCGGAGGAAGTCGTTACCCCGTCCGTGATCGGACAGATGACCGGCGGGCAGGATCGTCTGCTCCGACTGGCATTGGCCCACGTCGGCCAGCTCCCCTGACGCGAGCGACGAACGGTCGTCGGCGCGAATAGCACAGCACTGCGCCATCCACCAACGCCACCGGCGGACGGCGTACGATCGCCCTGCAATGATCACCGGGGACCTCTGCCGTACGGCGAGCACGATGCGAACGGCGCTCGTCGGGCATCCGATGGTCCGATTCCACGCCCCACAGCTGATCGGTCCCGAACCGCAGCCCGGTCGCATGGTCGAGGCGGTCGAGGCCAACGGCAAGCACGTCGAGATCATCTGGGACGACGGGCTCGTGCTCGACACCAAGCTCCGCGGTCGGAGCGAGTGGCACGTCTATCGCAACGGCGCACCGTGGCGCCGCAGCTGGGAGTCGCTGCGTGCGTCCGTGCAGACCGACGACTTCGTCGCCGTGTGTTTCGACGCATCCGAGATCGAGACCTACCGACTTCCCGACCCCACCCGCCATCCGGGTTTCGGTCGGCTGGGCCCCAACCTCGCCCGTCCCGACGCCGATCTGTCCGAGGCGGTCAACCTGCTGCTGTCGTACGCCGACCCCGAGACCCGGCTGCGCGACGTGATGGTCGATCAGCACGTGATGCAGGGCGTCGGCAACGTGTACCGATGCGAGGTGCTCTGGGCAGCCGAACTCAGCCCGTGGGCGCACATCTCCGATCTCACGCATCACGACGCGGTCCTGATCGTGAACACCGCCGCCCGCATGGTGCGGGCCAACGAGGGCCGTTCCCGGCGCGCCACGACCCGGCTCACGACGGCCGGCCTCGCCGTCTACGGACGATGCGGGCAGGGTTGCATCCGGTGCCACGAGACGATCGAGTCACAGCCGATCGGACGCTACGGCCGCATGATGTACTGGTGCCCCGGTTGCCAGGTACGGCTCGACCGTCACCAGCCGACCGAGATCCGCGAGATGGATCCGCACCCGGCGGCGGTCAAGTATCTCAACGACCTGCCCTGGCGCTCGACCCGCGCCGGCTGATCAGCGCCGTTCTCGCCGCAGCGCCCCGCTGCGTCAGACCTTCCCCATGATCCGGTCGACCGCGATCACGATCGCCACGCGCCCGGGCCGCT
This sequence comes from Ilumatobacter fluminis, assembly GCF_004364865.1. Taxonomy (NCBI): domain Bacteria; kingdom Bacillati; phylum Actinomycetota; class Acidimicrobiia; order Acidimicrobiales; family Ilumatobacteraceae; genus Ilumatobacter; species Ilumatobacter fluminis. Next base: position 3,939,167 of record NZ_SOAU01000001.1, on the reverse strand, counting down.
CGCGTGGCGCCTGGTATCGCTGCTCGTAGGCGGCTTCGGCACGGGCGACGTCGTCGGGATCACGCTCGACGCGGGCCTCACCCTCGAGGGTGAGCCAGCGCCGGCCGTCGACCTGGCTCACGACGGCCCGGCCACGCCGTTCGACGTTGGCCACTTTCTGGGAGTCGCCGTTGGTGATGACGCGGACCACGCGCTCGTCGGGGTCGTACGCGAAACCGACGGGTACCACGTGTGGTGTCCCGTCGGCTCGGAGCGTCGTGATGGTGGCGAGGTGCCGTTCGGTGAGGAACGACGACACTGCGGGGTCGAGCCGGTCGAGGTCGAAGGCCATCCCCGCAGTGTCGCGCAGCTCACTCGTTCGAGATCGCGTCGAGCACGTTCATGTTCGATGCCTTGTACGCCGGGTACAGCGCCGCGATCACGGCCGCGACGATCGCCATGATCAGCACCGTCACGAGGTTGACCCACGGCAGGGTGATCCCGTCGATGACCGAGTCCGGGACGGCGATGGCGAGGGCGATCCCCATCGAGAGTCCGACGACGACGCCGACGACCACGCCGAACACGGCGACGATCACGGCCTCCCATCGAACGGCTCGACGCAGCTGCCTCTTCGTCATGCCGACCGCACGCAGCAGCCCGATCTCACGGGTGCGTTCGAACACCGACAGCGCCAGCGTGATGGCGATGCCGAGGAACGAGATCAGGATCGCCATGCTCAACAAGGTGGTGATGATCACCAGCAGCTGGTTGATCTGGTCCTCCTGCTCGGCACGGAACTCGGCGTTGTCCTGCACACCGGCCTGCGGGTACTCGGCGATGGCCTCCTCGACGGCCGCCCGGCCGTCGATCGGATCGACACCGTCGGCGAGGCGGGCGAGGACGAACTGGTCGCGTGGGGTCTGGTCGCTCGCCGCTTCGAGTTCGGCGAGTGAGATGTACCAGGCGCCGCCGAGCGAGTTGTCGTCGAAGATGCCCGACACGACCAGGGTCGACTCGACGCCGTTCTGATAGGTGACCGTGACGTCGTCGCCCACCTCCAGGGAGCGGTCGTCGGCGGCGTCCCGGAACACCATGACGCCGTTGCCGTCGACCAGCCCGCCGTAGTCGCCGTCGGTCACGTCGAGGTTGATCAGGTCGCCGAACGAGTTCGGGTCGACGGCGGTGACGCCGACCTGTTCGTCGCCGATCGTGCCGAAGATCGACCGGAACGGGGAGACGGCCTCGATCTCGTCGAGTTCGCCGATGTTCTGTGCGACGGCCGGCGGCAGCCCCTGGAACGAGTCGTCGGTGACGATGTAGTCGGCGGTCACCGCCCGGTCGAGCACCCGACCGAAGGTGTCGCGCAGCGACGAGGCGAACACGGCACCGGCGCTGATGAGGGCCACACCGATCATGAGCGCGGACGCGGTCCGTGCAGTGCGTCGCGGCGACCGTGACGCGTTGTCGCGGGCGAACTTGCCGGCCTGGCCGAACAGCTTCTCGATCGGCGCCCCGATCGCCCGGCTCACCGGGTGGGCGACCGTGGACGACAGGCTGGTGATGCCGAGGAACGTCAGGAGCGCTCCGCCGCCGGCGAAGACGGCCAGGCCGAAACCACCGCCAGGCTGCAGGAACAACCCGACCAGGAACATCGCGACGCCGACGCCGGTGACGATGGCGCCACCGATCAGACGGCGGCTCGCGCTGAGGGCCGTGAAGCCGAGCTCGGGTCGCATCGCCGCGACCGGCGGGATCTTCGACGCTCGACGGGCGGGCACGAGCACCGAGGCGAGCGTGACGCCGAGACCGACGATCAGGGCGACGATGATCGTTCGGGGCTGCATCGTGAGGCCGACGTCGGGGAACCCGGCGCCCGCCTGATTGAAGATGGCGATGATGCCCCGGGCGACGACGAGTCCGCCGAAGATGCCGATGACGGTCGCCGTCAGGGAGACGACGATCGCCTCGATCACGATCATCCGTCGGACCTGCGCGGCGTTGGCACCGATCGACCGCAGCAGCGCGAGCTCGCGGAGACGCTGGCCGATCGTGATGCCGAAGATGTTGTTGATGATGAACGCCGACACGAACGCGGTCACGAAGGCGAAGATCAACAAGCCCGTGCCGATGAGATCGACGATCTGGTTGATCGCGTCGGAGGTCTCGTCGGCGACCTGTTCGCCGGTGACGACCTCGACGCGAGCCGGCAACAATTCGGCGATCTGGCCCTGGACCGTGTCGATGTCGGCACCGTCGACGAGCGCGATCTCGATCGTGTCGACCTGGTCGCCGGCACCGAGGATCTCGGCGGCTTCGTCGATGTCGAACAACGATGTGGTCGCTCCGGCGAAGCCGTCGGTGTCGCCGAGACCGACCAGACCGACGATCGTGAAGGAGCGTTGGCCCGAGTCGAAGACGATCGTCATCTCGTCGCCGACCTCGTAGCCGACCCGGTCGGCCGTGGCCTTGTCGATCGCGACCTCGTCGGGTCCCTGGGGTGCGGCGCCGTCCTTGAGGGTCACGCCGTTGAGCGGGCCCTCCCCACTCCACGAAATGCCGAACTGCGGCGCGCCGCCGGTGGAGATCGGTTCTCCGTCGGGATCGAGCATCTGGGCGAATCGGGCGATGCTGCCCTCGGCGAGTTCGACGCCGTCGACCGCGGCGACCTCGTCGACGAGCGAGGCGTCGATCGGATCGCGGACGGCTCCGTCCATCTCGTCGGCGCCCTCGAGTTCGGCGCGGACGACGAGGTCGGTGTTCTCGCTGAGCTCGGTGAACAGGTTGTTGAACGTGGCCTTCATGGAGTCGGCGAGCACGAAGGAGCCGGCGACGAACGAGACGCCGAGCATGATCGCGAGACCGATGAAGATGTTGCGGCCCAGTCGGGCACGCAACGATTTGCGTGCGAGCGTGGTGATCATCTCAGTGCCCCAGCGACGCCATCTGTTCCATGATCGTGTCGCGCGTCGGCGACGCGAGATCGCCGACGACCTTGCCGTCGGCGAGGAACACGGCCCGGTCGGCGTACGACGCCGCGTACGGATCGTGGGTCACCATCACGATCGTCTGGCCGAACTCGTCGACCGCGTCGCGCATGAATTGCAGGATCTCGGTGCCGGAGTTCGAGTCGAGGTTGCCGGTCGGTTCGTCGGCGAAGATGATCGTCGGGCGGGTCGCCAGAGCGCGCGCGACGGCGACGCGCTGCTGCTGGCCGCCCGACAGCTCACTCGGCCGGTGCGACAGGCGGTCGCGGAGGCCGACGGTGTCGATGACGCGGTCGATCCAGGCCTCGTCGCCCTCCTGGCCGCCGAGGGCCAGCGGCAGGACGATGTTCTCCTTCGCCGTCAGCGTCGGGATCAGGTTGAACGACTGGAAGACGAAGCCGACCTGGCTGCGACGCAGCTCGGTGAGTTCCTTGTCGTTCAGTTCGGCCAGGTACGTCTCACCGATGAACACCGCACCCGACGTGAGGGCGTCGAGACCCGCGAGGCAGTGCAGCAGGGTCGATTTGCCGGAACCGGACGGGCCCATGATCGCCGTGAACTTGCCCGGCTCGAACCGGACGTCGACCCCGTCGAGGGCGTTCACGGCGGCGTCGCCGACGCCGTACGACTTGCGGGCGTCGATCACGCCGGCAGCAGCGGCGACGGTCGGCGGGGGAGGAGCCATCATCTCGGACATGGCCACCAGTCTGACGCGCCCGGGCCGGGCCGCCATCCACCTTTCGGACGATGGGCCTCGCACTCCAGGATGACCTCGTCGGCGAGACGATCATCCGGCCGGTTCGCGACGCCATGATCCGACACGTCTCCGACGCCGTCATCTGGCAAGTCTCCGACGCCATCATCTGGCAAGTCTCCGACGCCGTCACCCCAGTACGATCGGGGTTCTTGGCGTTGTGTGAGCAGTGTGCGTGCGCGCTCCCGGAGGGGGCGCGGTTCTGCCCCACCTGTGGGGCGCCCCAGGGCGCGCACGTGGAGGTGGCCGGGCTCGAAGAACGTCGGGTCGTCACGGTCCTGTTCGCCGACGTCGTCGGGTTCACCACCATGGCCGAACACCGCGACCCCGAGCAGGTCAAGCGGCTGGTCGACGCCGCCTTCGAGCTCCTCGTGCGCGACGTCGAGTCGTACGGCGGCGTGGTCGACAAGCTGCTCGGCGACGGCATCGTCGCCCTGTTCGGCGCGCCGATCGCGCACGAGGACGACGCCGACCGTGCCGTGCGAGCCGGACTGACGATGCAGCACACCCTGCACACCTTCCGCGACGAGCACCCGGCCGACGACCTCCGTATGCGGATCGGTATCAACACCGGTGAGGTGTTGGTCGGCACGCTCGCCGGCACCGACTACACGGCCATGGGCGACGTGGTCAACATCGCCGCACGTCTGCAGAGCGCCGCTCCCGCCGACGGGGTGCTCGTCGGCGCCGACACCAAGGCGCTGTGTTCGCCGGCGTTGCGGTTCGAATCGGTCGACCCGGTCCAGCTCCGCGGACGCGCCGGGGTGACCGAGGCGTGGCAGGTGCTCGCCGTCGAACGATCTCGCCCGCGCCGTCGCTGGGCGAGCGACGTCCCGTTCGTCGGGCGTACCGCCGAGCGGGCCATCCTCGACGCGATGCTGCGCACGGTGCGCTCGGGCCGCGGTGCGATCGTGGCCGTCTCGGGCGAAGCCGGCATCGGCAAGTCGCGCCTGATCTCCGAAGCGGTGAACACCCTGCTCGCCGAACGGCCGGAGACGCTGCTGCTCGAAGGGGCGTGCGCGCCGTACGGCGAGACGAACCTCTGGTGGCCGGTCGCGGCCAGCGTGCTCGAACAACTGGGTCTCGACCGACTCGGTGAAGGCCCCGATCTCCGAGAGCGGATCGTGGCCCGGCTCACCCCGTTCGACGAGCTGGCCCCCGGGACACCCCAGTTCGGTCGGTTCGTCGAGTTCGTGCTGCACCTGCTCGGCCAGCCGTCAGCGCTCGACGCGCTCGGCCCGATAGCGCTTCGTGACGCGATCGTCGCCGGGATGGTCGGCGGCATCCGTCGCCGCGCCGAGCGCGGTCCGGTGGTGATCTGGGTCGACGACGTGCAGTGGGCCGCCCCGGCATTGCTCGACCTGCTCGAGTCGTTGGCCCGTCAGCTCGCCGGTCTGCCGGTGCTGATCGCCACGACGTTCCGCCCCGACGCCGAGACCACCGATGGCTGGCCGCCGCCGGCCGACCCCGCGATGTCGCTGCACCTCTCGCTGGAGCCACTTCCCGACGCCGACGCCGCCGAGCTGGTCCGCGAGGTCGCCGGCCGCGAGCTACCCGCCTCGATGGTCACGGCGATCTCGGCCCGGAGCGGCGGGAACCCGCTGTTCCTGATCGAGTTGACCCGGCTCACCGCCGACGACGCGTCGGCGACCGACGAGATGCCGGGCTCGCTCCGAGCGTTGATCGCCGCCCAACTCGACCAGCTGTCGCCCGCCCAACGCGAGATCATCGACAACGCGGCCATCATCGGCAACGAGGGTCGCGCCGGTGCGCTCCGACGTTTCGCCGAACACCTCGGGCAGACGTACGACCCGGCTGCGTTCCGCAGCCTGGCCGAACTGGGTCTGCTCGTTCGAGACCATCGGGGCTGGCGCTTTCGGAGCGACGTCGTGCGTGAGGTCGCCTACCAGACCCTCACCAAGCAGGTGCGCGCCCAGCGCCACGCCGGCGTCGCGAACTATCTCGCCGAATACGAGCCGACATCGGTCGACCGACGTGCCCACCACATGGCGTCGGCCGCCGAGATCCAGTCCGAACTCGGACCGATCGACGGTGTGCCGACCGATGCCTCGTCACTGGCGGTCGAGTGGCTCGACCAGGCCGCTCGCCAGTGGCAGCGTCAAGGTGCGGCGCGCCGCGGGCTCGAAGTCGTCGAGCGGGCCATCCGTCTGGCCCCACGTTGGGGCTCCCCGTCGCGGTCGCTCTCGCTGCTCCAGGTCGAGCTGCTCGTCGATCTTCGCATGCACCGCGAGGCGCGTGCGGCGTTGGCCGAACTGATCCCGCAGGCCGAACTCGCCGCCGACCACGTCGTGGCCGCCGAGTCGACACGGCTGCTCGGCCAGATCGAGCAGATGGAGGGTGAGCTGCCGGCGGCTCGACGCGAACTCACGAAGGCGGTCGAGGCGTTCCGTCACCTCGGCGACGATCAGCGGCTCGCCGACGCACTGCGGGCACGTGGATTCGCCGAGATGTTCGGTGGTTCGCTCGCCGAGGCCGAACGCTTCCTCCGCGAGGCCGAGACGATCTTCCAGCGGGTCGACGACCCCCGCGGTCGGGCCTGGGTGCAACAGAACCTGGCCTGGGTGTCGTTCCTCTCGGGCGATCACGAGGTGTCCGAGCGTCGCCTTCGTGCGGCGATCGAGGCCTTCGACGCGATCGGCGATCGCGGCGGACGCTCCTGGTCGCTCGGCGTGCTGGCGTACGTGTACCACTTCGCTCGACGCAACGACGACGCGCTCGAGCTCGCAGCGCAAGCACTCGACGACGCCAAGCAGTGGAGCGACGCCTGGGGAGCGTCGATGATGCGCAACCTGCAGGCGAGCGTGCTGTTGTGGCGCGGCCAGATCGTCGAGGCCAACGAGCTCGCCGAGCGGGCGCTCGCGGGCTTCCGCAAGATCGACGACCGGTTCGGGCAGATCCAGGCGCTGGGCGTGCTGAACCGCACCGCCGTCGCGCTCGGCCGTTTCGCCGACGCCGACCGCACGGTCGAAGAGGTCATGGTGCTGTCGGGCAAGTTCGGCGAACTCGCCTACCCCGGCATCGCCGCGGCGGGCACGGCGATGCACCTCGGGCACGGCCACGAGGCGTTGCTCCGCGCCGGCGAGGCCGTCGGCCGGCTCGACACGACCGGCGCCAACGTCGACGAGGGCCGCGTGATCGGCGCGTTCGGACAGATCCTGACCGGCGACGCCGAGGCGGCGTTGGCGACCCTGCTCGAGGTGTCGGTCGAGCAATCACCCTTCGCGTTGGCGGCCCGGGCGACGGCGTCGGCCATGCTCGGCGACCACGACCAGGCTCGCTCCGACGCCGACCGGGTCGACTCGATGGGCGAGGTCAGCTACTGGGACCGGACGATCGCGGCGGCCGCCGGGTACGCCTCGTCGGCCACCAGCGCCGAGCGCGAGGTGCGGCGCGTTCGGTTGATCGACGCCGTGAGCGGCATCGACGACGTGATGCTCACCGCCTACGTCGAGCGTGTTCTCGGACGCCAGGCCGTCCGTTCCGTCCCGGGTGGAGTCGGCGACGGTCCCGCCCGCTCGGTCGACCTGGCCGGTTGGGGTGAGGTGGCTCGCCGCCTCGGAGCACCCGCCGAGATCGCCTGACGCCGGGGAGCGCCCGCTGTCAGCGGGCCGTCGGGTCGGGGAACACCGCCGTCATCCGGGCACCACCGAGCGGCGACTCGCCGGCGACGATCGAACCGCCGACCGACCGGACGACGGTGTCGACGACGGCGAGCCCGAGTCCGGCGCCGCCGGCGTCTCGGGCCCTGGCATCGTCGAGTCGCACGAAGCGCTCGAAGACACGCTCGCGTTGGTCGACGGGGATGCCCGGCCCGTCGTCGTCGACCACGAGGGTCACTCGACCGTCGTCGTGGGTGGCCAGCGACACGTCGACGCGCGACTCGGCGTGTCGAGCGGCGTTGTCGAGCAGGTGGACGACGACACGCCCGAGTTCGTCGGCTCGGGCCCGGACCTGCCCGGCGGACACCCCGGACACGTCGACGGGTACTCGTCGGGCGCGAGCCGCCTCGGTGTAGACGATGTCGTCGAGATCGACGACACCGTTCGGCGCCGTGCGCTTCTCGTCGTGCCGGGCGAGTGCGAGCAGGTCGTCGACGAGGGCACTCATGCGTTCGGCCTCGGCGAGGATGCCGGCGGCGAGCTCGTGCTGTTCGGTGTCGGGGAGCGCCGCCTCGGCCTGCGCCCGGATCGTGGCGAGTGGTGAGCGCAACTCGTGCGAGGCGTCGGACACGAACTGGCGTCGCCGTTCGTCTTCGCGTTGGACGCGATCGAGCATCGTGTTCATCTCGACCGCGAGTGCGGCGATCTCGTCGTCGGAGCGCGGCACCGGAACCCGTTCACCCAACGTCGACGACCGGATCTCACGGGTTCGGGCGGTGATCGCCGCGACAGGTCGCAGCGACCGGCCCGCCAGCATCCACGTGAGCAGCGCAGCGGCCGCCATCACGACCGGGACCGCGAGCCAGAGCAGGACCTGGATGCGGCGAACGCTGTTCTCGATCCCGTCCGTCGACGCCGTGAGGAGCATCGGACTACCGGCGACGGTGCGGGTCTCGACGATGATGCTCTCGGGTCGGGCGGCGACGACGGTGCCCGCCGCCGACGCTGCGTCGAGTTCGCCGCGCACGGCCTCCCACACGTACCGAGGGATGGTCACGCCGTCCTCGGCGTCGCCGAACACCTCCGGATCGAGGTACTCCTCGAGGTCGACGCTGACCCGTTGAGCGAGCTCGTAGAGGAACGTCTCGAAGCTCGCTGTGCTGTCGACGAAGACCGTGATCGGCTCCTGGTCGTCGAGGCCGTAGTCGGCAGCGAGCCGGATGAGGCGCTGGCGAGAGACCATCGGTGCGTCGATGGTGCGGTTGACCGTCGACTGGACCCGAACCTTCCCGCTGTCGTCGACGATCGCGACGACGTTCCGGTCGCACAGCACGTACAGGTTGTGGTCCGGGTCGACCTCCCGGAGCGGTTCGAGCGCGCCGACGGCGTCGAGGTCGGCGGTGAGCTGGACGATCTCGGGGCCGAACAGCGCCGTCAGCTCGGCGGTGCCGAACTGGCCGGCGTCGACGAGCGGTGTCCGGGCTGCGAGTTCGCTCGACTCGAGGTCGCGCTGCGCGTCGAGTCGGTCGTCGATGAGGCTGTTCTCGACGACGGTCGGGGCGATCAGCGCGGCGAAGAGGACGATCACGCCCACGATCAGTGACACGCCGAGCGTGAGGCGAGTCCGGACCGACCCGGACATCGTGCGGCTCGGGGGTTCGTGCTCGGTCACGACTCGTCGGTCTCGGTGGGTTCCCCGGTGATCTGGTAGCCGACGTGCCGAACGGTGCGGATGACGTCGCGCCCGAGCTTGCGACGCAGGTAGCCGACGTAGACCTCGGCGATGTTCGGGTCACCGGCGAAGTCGAATCCCCACACGGCGTCGACCAGCCCCTGCTTGGTCACGACGTCGGGTGCCTGGCGCGCCAGGTGGTCGATGACGGCGAACTCGCGGGGCGTCAACTGGACGGCGTCGGTGTCGCCCCACGTCGCCGACACCTGGCCGCGGTCGAGGTGCAGTTCGCCGACGGTGATCTCGTCGACCGACGCGGCCCGGCCCCGTCGGAGCAGGGCGCGGATTCGCGCGACGAGGACGACGAGCGAGAACGGCTTGCGCAGATAGTCGTCGGCTCCGGTGTCGAGCGCCTCGGCCTCGTCGTACTCGCCCTCCTTCGCGGTGAGCATCAGGATCGGTGTCGTGTTGCCGGCGGCGCGCAGGTCGCGGCAGACGGCGAACCCGTTGAGGCCGGGCAACATGATGTCGAGGATGATCACGGCGTAGTCGACCTGCTGGGCCTGCCAGACGGCGTCGTTGCCGTCGTGCACCATGTCGACGTCGAACCCCTCGGCGCGCAGGGCGCGCGCGATCGATTCGGCAAGACGGACCTCGTCGTCGACGACCAGCAGACGCATGACACCAGTCTGCCCGCTCGCTGGTGGTGATGCAGCCGTCGGGGTCGACGGGTGGCGGCTGTGCTCTCAGGCTTCGCTCAGCGCGTTCCCGGCATGCTCCCACCATGAACCCGTTCGATGCTCCGCCCTCCACGCCTGCCGTGTCGTACGAGCCGCCGCGTCCGCCGAAGCGGCGACGCGGTCGGGTGATCGGCGCCGCCGTGCTCGGCGCGGGCCTGGTGGGCGTCGGTGCCGTGGGCGCAGCCGCGCTCGACGCCGAGGACGACCGGGAGTCGGACCGCTCGTCGGCATCGTCGACGGCGACGTCGACGACACCGGCACCGCTCGTGGCCCAGGACGACGACGCTCTGGTCCGCACCGCCGCACAAGACGACCAGCTCGACGAGGGCGACCTGCGCGAGCTCCACGAGTGTCTCGGTCTCCCGGAGAACTGGGCCGACGCACCGTTCGTCGGCGACGAGTTCGACCTCGACCAGCTCCCACCGCTGGAGGAGCTGTTGGGTGAGGATTTCTCGCTCGACGAGTTGTTCGGGGAGTTCGAGGGTGAGCTCCCGATGTTCGAGGAGTGGACGACCGAGGGCGAGCTCCCGGCGCTGGAGGAGCTGTTGGGTGAGGATTTCTCGCTCGACGAGTTGTTCGGGGAGTTCGAGGGTGAGCTCCCGATGTTCGAGGAGTGGACGACCGAGGGCGAACTCCCGGCGCTGGAGGAGCTGTTCGGTGACGACTTCACGCTCGACGACCTGTTCGGGGAGTTCGAGGGTGAGTTCCCGATGTTCGAGGACTTCACCGTCGAGGGTGCCTCGGCGCCGGCGGCGGTCGGTGATGCCGACATCGACGAGATGATCGGCACCGTGCTCGATGAGATCGAGGGGCTCGTGGTGTTGATGGGCCCCGACGGTCCGATCGTCGTCGATCTCGGCGACGGTGACGGTGCGGTCACGATCGAGCGCAACGGTGAGACCGGCGAGGTGACGATCACGACCGATGGCGACGCCGTCGAAGTCGGCTCCGACGAGTTGTTCGACGAGATGATCGTGCCGCTGATCCCCGACGACGTGCAGGACTGCTTCGACGGCTTCGGCGCCGACGAGACCTGACGGCGGCGCGGCGCCGCATCGTCGCTGCCTCCCTCGGGGCACCCGAGTGCTTGACACGCGACGTCGTGGTGGCGTAGTCAGCGTGGCATGGTCGCGAGCGCCCATCTCGTCGAACGGCTGATCCGAGCGTCGCGCGAACGCGTCTGGGCCGCGCTCACCGACCCCGACCTGACCGAGCGGTACTTCTTCGGGACGCGGGTCGAGTCATCGTTCCGTCCCGGCGAGATGTACCGCTACGTCGACGCCGACGACACCGACGTCATCGACGGCACCCTCGAAACGGTCGATGCGCCGAACCGTCTCGTCATGACGTTCCGGATGCTGTTCTCGTCCGAGTTGGCCGACGAACCGCCGAGCCGTGTGGAGTGGACCCTGTCCGACGTCGGAGCCGAGCCCGACGCGGTGACGCACGTGACGATGCGCCACGGCGATCTCGCGCTCAGCCCGGCGACCTGGGATCACGTCCGAACCGGGTGGCCGATCATCCTCGACTCGTTGAAGTCGTTCCTCGAGAGCGGTGAGCCGCTCCCCGAGGTCGAGCGCACCGACGGTCCGGTCGATGCCGGTGAGATCGAGGGCAACTGGCACCGAGCGCAGGGGGTGACGGCCAACAACTCGGTCTGGGAGCTGCTCGACGGTCGCTCGCACACGCCCGACGACGCCGACGAGTTGCTCCATCGCGCGTACGCGGCGGCGTACCACTGGCACCGGGCGACCGGGGCGACCGAGGTCAATCAGGCTCGCGCTTCGTGGATCGTGTCGCGAGCCCACGCCACGCTCGGGCACGGTGAGGTCGCCCTCCACCACGCCGCGCAGTCGGCGGCGCATCTCACCCGAGCCGGCGATGCCGCCGCCGACTTCGACCAGGCGTACGTCTACGAGGCCCGTGCTCGGGCCCTCGCGTGCCTCGGTCGGCTCGAGGAGGCCCGGGAGGTGTATCGACGAGCCCGATCCGTCCCCATCGCCGACGAGCAGGATCGTTCGATCTTCGAATCCGATCTCGCTGCCGGTCCGTGGTTCGGCCTGGATGTCGACGCAGCGTCCTAATGACCCTGTTATGGTGACCCGCCGTGAGTATCGAGGTGCCGATCTCGCAACTGAGCGACGAACTCGATCGTCGGGCCTTCGGGTACCTGATCTCGGTCGGTGACGATCGACGATCGCATGTCGTCGCGCTCCGGCCACGCGTGATCGTCGACGACGGGGTCGTCGTGGTGCGGTTCGTCACCGAGTCGCGGCGGGCGGCGTCCAATGTCGGCACCAACGCCGACGTCACGGTCGTCTTCCCGCCCGTCGACGGTGACGTCGATGGCATGAGCCTGATCGTCGACGGAACGGCGACGCCGGGGCCGGGCTGCATCGACGTCGCCCCGACCTGGGCGGTCCTGCATCGCGCTGCACCGCCGATCGGCGAGGGCGACGCCCGATGAGCATCGACCGCGTCCCGTTGCCGTCGACCGACGGGTCGCTCTGGCTGTGCGGGCTGCGCGACGTCGCCGACGATCCCGACGCCGTGCTCACGTCCACCGGCGCATCGACGGTGATCTGCCTCAACGAGCGCCACGAACTCGAACGGCGTGCGCCGTACTACGCCGACTGGCTCCGGTCGAATCAGCCGGGTCGGGCACTGTGGTTCCCCATCCGCAACTTCCACGCCGAGTCGGCCGACGCGACGATGCCGCTCCTCGACCTGGTCGTCGAGCGGCTCGAGCGTGGCGAGGGTGTCGTGATGCACTGTGCGATGGGGCAAGGGCGCGCCGGCACGATGGGCGTGTGCCTGTTGATGCGACTCGGCGCCACGTCCGAGCAGGCACTCGCCACGGTCGCTGCGCACCGGATGTTCGCCGGCCCGGGCGACGGCGCCCAGTGGGCGCTGGTCGACGACATCGCCCGCGAACTCGGTCGCTGAGCTCCCCGTCTGCCGCGTCGGCGGTCGATTAGCGTGGGGTGACCATGTCATCGGACCAGTTGATCTTCGTCATCGTCGTGCTGGCACGGCTCGGCATCCCGCTGCTGATCTTCCGGTACCCGCTCCCGGCGATCCTGGCGGCGCTGGTGATCGACGCCGCCGATCAGACGATCTTCCAGAACTACACCGACCTCGAACTGGCCGGCTACCAGGGCTACGACAAAGCACTCGACGTCTATTACCTGGCGATTGCCTACCTGTCGACGTTCCGCAACTGGGCCGACCCGTTCGCCGCTCGCGTCGCCCAGTTCCTCTGGTACTACCGCCTCGTCGGCGTCGTGGCGTTCGAGCTGACACAGGTGCGGGCCCTGCTTCTCGTGTTCCCGAACACCTTCGAGTACTTCTTCATCTGCTACGAGGTCGTCCGCCTCGCCTGGAATCCCGACCGACTGTCGCACCGCCAGGTGATCGGCCTCGCCGCATTCATCTGGATCTTCGTCAAGTTGCCCCAGGAGTGGTGGATCCACATCGCCCAGCTCGACTTCACCGACTTCATGAAAGAAGACGTGTTCGGCGTCGAGGTCGACACCTCGTGGGGAACGGCGATCGGTGAGAACCTGTGGTTCGTGGCGCTGATGGCCGTGGTCGTGGTCGTGGTCGTGCTCGTGGTCCGCAAGACGCTCGCAGCCGCGCCCGCGCCCGACTGGTCGGCGTCGGTCGACGTCGACCGGCACCGCCAGAGCACCCGCCTCGACGCCACCCCTGCAACGGTGCGGCTGCTCGAGTGGGACCTGGTCGAGAAGGCGATGCTCGCCGGTCTCATCACCGTCATCTTCGCCCAGGTGATCCCGAATACCGACCCCACGGTGCGGCAGACGATCGTGTCCGTCTCGACGGTGGTGGTGGCGAACGCGGTCGTCAGCGCCTGGCTCGCTCGTCGAGGCAGGACCTGGGAGACGACGATGCAGCAGTTCCTCGCGATGGCTGCCGTCAACGCCGTCATCATGGCGACGTACTGGTTGTTCTTCCGTCGGAACTCGGTCGACGAGGGCGCCGCGATCTTCTTCCTGCTGCTGCTGACGTTGATCATCACGCTGTACGACCGGTACCGCCCACTGCGGTCGGCGACCTACCCGCCGATCGGCGCCGCTCGCGACGCGTGAGTGAGGACAGGTCGCCCGTGCAGACGGTGTGGGTGCTCGGCGACCAACTGAACCGCGACATCGGAGCGCTGCGGGACGCCGACCCGGAGACCCATCGTGTGCTGCTCGTCGAGAGCACCGCCAAGCTCGCGTCGAAGCGCTGGCACCGCCAGCGCGCCCATCTGGTGGTCGCGTCGATGCGGCGGTTCGCCGACGAACTGCGATCGGCGGGCTTCGAGGTCGATCATCGCCGGAGCGATTCGCTGCGAGACGGCTTCCGCGAACACGTCGACGAGTTCGGTCCCGAGCGGGTGCTCGCGACCGAACCGGCGAGCATCGCCGGGCTGGCGTTGCTCGAGTCGCTCGACGTCGAGATCGTGCGGTCCAACCAGTTCCTGTGCCACTACGACGAGTTCGCCGAGTGGGCCTCCGGTCGGAAGTCGTTCAAGATGGACGACTTCTACCGGTGGCAGCGTCGTCGACTCGGCTACCTGATCGACGCCGACGGCGAGCCGGTCGGGGGCCGGTGGAGCTTCGACGACGAGAATCGTGAGCCGCCGCCCAAGGACGAGTCGTTCACGTGGACCGACCCACAGACCTCCGCGCTCGACGACATCGATCGTGGGGTGCTCGACGATCTCCCCGACTCGTGCTGGGGTGCCGAGCCCGACGGCACGTGGGCGACGAGCCGTCGGCGTGCGTTGTCGCGCCTGCGGCACTTCGTCGACGAGGTGCTCCCCGGCTTCGGCCCGCACGAGGATGCGATGACCACCCGGTCGTGGCACCTCGCCCACTCGGTGCTGTCGCCGTACATGAACATCGGGTTGCTGCTCCCGGGCGAGGTGTGCGACGCCGTGCAGGAGGCGTACGACCGCGGTGACGTTCCGATCAACTCGGCCGAGGGCTTCATCCGTCAGGTGATCGGCTGGCGCGAGTACGTGTGGGGCGTCTACTGGTTGTGGGGCACCGAGTACCGATCCCGCAACGAGCTGGGCGCCGACCGGCCGTTGCCGCCGGTGTTCACGGGGGCCGACACCGAGATGCGGTGCGTGCGCGCCTGTCTCGACGGGGTGAACGATCGTGCATACAACCATCACATCCAGCGGCTGATGGTGCTCGGCAACCTGTCGCTCCTCCATGGCGTCGACCCGTGGGCGCTCACCGACTGGATGTGGTCGGGTTTCGTCGACGGCGCCGAGTGGGTCATGTTGCCGAACGTGATCGGCATGAGCCAGTGGGCCGACGGCGGCATGATGGCCACCAAGCCGTACGCGGCGGGCGGCAACTACATCGACACGATGAGTGACTACTGCGGCGACTGTCGGTTCGACCGCAAGCAGCGCGTGGGGGACGACGCCTGCCCGTTCACCACGCTCTACTGGGACTTCCTGGCCCGGCACCACGACCGTCTGGTGAAGAATCCACGTGTGGCGCGGCAGGTGCGCGCGTCGGAGCGGTTGTCGAATCTCGACGCGGTCCGAGAACGCGCCGTCGAGGTGCGGTCGCGTCTCGACGCCGGCGACCTGTAGCAGCGTCGGCCGGCTGGTTCTGGTCGTCAGCGTCGCAGGCGCTCGATCAGCACCTCGACCGACACGCGGTACTCAGCACCGAAGTCGCAGGCCGCGAGCGAGGCGCCGAGCTCGGTCAGCACCGGGCAGTCGTGGAGCGCCTCGCCGTCGATCAACGACGACGGCTCCTGCACCA
The DNA here is from genome assembly GCF_004364865.1 of Ilumatobacter fluminis. Lineage (NCBI taxonomy): Bacteria > Bacillati > Actinomycetota > Acidimicrobiia > Acidimicrobiales > Ilumatobacteraceae > Ilumatobacter > Ilumatobacter fluminis. The sequence continues at coordinate 3,923,623 of NZ_SOAU01000001.1, read as the reverse complement.
GCGCGGTCGTCTCCGCCAGCAGCGCCCCGGAGGTCAGGTTGACGAACAGCCAGAACCACCGGACCGCCTCGTCGTCGGTGGCGCCGGCCTCTCGAGCGGCCGCCAACAGGCCGTCGATCCGATTCAGGACCGCTGGAGTCGTCGGCGGGCGCGTGACCATCCGGGGCAGCAGGTGCGGGTGGTCGAGCGCGACACGCCGGAGTTCGCCGGCCGTGTGCCGGATGCGCTCGTCCCACGGCGCTGTCGGTTCGGCCGGCGACGTCTCGTCGTAGCAGGCGCCCACCATCAGGTCGAGCAGGCTCTCCTTGTCGGGGACGTGCTTGTAGATCGACATCGCCTCGCAGCCGAGGGCCGTGCCGAGCTTTCGCATCGACAGGGCGTCGAGGCCGTGCTCGTCGACCAGTGCGACGGCGGCGGCCGTGATGCCGTCGACGGTCAGGCCGACCACGCGACGCCGTTCGCGGGGCTCGGGCGTGTCGCTCATGGTTGACAGCTTACGCCGTAACCCGTATGGTGCCGAACCGTGGCTTACACCGTAAACGACCCCTCCCGAACAGCCGGATCACCGATACCGATCACATCGCTCCCGTTCCGCGGGCTCGGCGGCCAACCGCCGTTCGAGCCCGACGATCTCGACCGCTTCCTGCGAGCACCCCGGATCGCCAACCTGGCGTACGTCCGCAAGGACGGCCGGACCAATCAGGCTCCCCTGTGGTACGGCTACGACGAGGGCGTCGTGCACTTCACGATGGAGGCGAACTCGGCCAAGCACCGTGCTCTCGTGCGTGACCCGCGGGTGACGGTGACGGTGCAGGACGAGCGCCCGCCCTACCGCGCCGTCATCGTCGACGGCACGGTGACGATCGACGACCTCGGTGACGACACGGCCCCGTCGATGAGCCTCGCGGAGCGCTACTTCGGCAAGGTCGCAGCCGCGAAGTACCGCTCGATGTACGAGGACGTCCGCAAGGACGCCGGCATGGTCCGGGTGACGCTGCACCCCGACGAGGTCAAGGGCTTCGACAACACGAATGCCGTCGACCCGGTCACGCTCGCGTTCGTTCGCGTGCGCAACCGCTTGCCGGTGCCGCGACGCTGGCTCTGACCGAGACGGCGGACCGGCCGACGAGCGTTCAGACGTCGGTGGTCTCGACCCGGATCGTCGAACCGTCGTCGACGAGTACCGGCACCGGTGCGTCGAGGTTCTGGCTGATGATGCGCTCGACGACATCGGATGGCGAGTCGGCCTTCAGACGGTCGAGCAGCTTCGGGTGGTCGGTCTTGTCCGGGAGCAGGATCACGTCGGCTCCGGCCTGGAGCACGACGTCGACGATCTCGGTGATCGACGGCACGGTGGCGATCCACGCCGTCACCTCGACGCCGGCCTCGTCGAACTCGGTCATCTGGTCGGCCAGGTGCTGCCGGTCACGGTCGGCCAGATCGGCGCGATCGCAGACGCCGGAGGGATGGGGATGATCCATCCAGGTCTCCTCCGAGCGGTCGTACAGCACGACCGACACGTCGTACTCGGCGGCCAGCGACGCAGCGACCGTGCGGGTCGCGGCGAGCGTTTCGTCATCGGTGTCGGTGGCGACGGCGAGCTTCGTGGCGCCGCGCAAGGCGTCGGCGGCGGCAGGATCGATCTGTCGCTGAGAGGGGCGGGTGCTCGATGTCATGCAGGGACGGTGCCCGCATCGACGTCGTCCGAAACGTCGACAGTGTCGCCCGACTCGTGCTCGGCGATCGCGTCGCCGTAGAGGAGCGTCATCGCGATCCCGGCGATCGGCACCGTGAGTGCCGACACGAGCGACGCCACGGCGGCGAAGACCCAGAGCGGCAGGCCGGTCGCCACCAGGAGGATCAGCAGCCCGACGACGAGCGACATCAGTGCCACCGCGCCGTTGAGCAACGCGATCACGAGCGCCGTGTGCAGCCACCGTCCGCGGACGAGCGAGCTGCTTCGGTCGAGTGCGGCAGCAGCGTCGAGGTCGTCGTATGCCACGGCTTGGCCGACGAACTGGTAGCGCACCAGCTGCCGGATGCCCCACGGGATGCCGACGAACGACGCCAAGAGCACGAACACGATGGCGAACGATCGGCCGAACGCCCCGAACAGGGAGCGCCGTCGCTGCCATGTCGATCGGATCGCCTCGATTGCAGATTCGAGGCCGCGCTCGGGTCCGTCCAGGTACTCGGCGACGATCGCGTTGATGACGACGAATGCGGCGACGTTGGCGATGCTGCCGACGAACGCAGCCATGACGAGGCTCGTCCCCGTTGCACCCTGCGCCAGCGACAACAGCGCCGAGACGCCCGGCACCAGCTGGATCAGAGCGGCCAGGATGCCGGTCACGAACGCGGCGGGGATGTACACGAGGCCGAACATGATGAAGATCAGCGGCGCCTCGCCGTAGATGCCGAGCGCCGTCCGCAGGATCTGGCCGGCACGGCGCCGGCGGACGATCGGGGAGGTGGGGACCCGGCTCCAGTCGGTGCGGCCGAGCAGGAACTTCGCCACGAAGAACACGACGACCGCACTCAGGATCAGACGCAGGGGCGACACGGTGAACGCGATCAGCTGGCCCGACCCCCACTCGACGACACCACAGAAGACGTCGATGATCTCGTTGGCGCTGGTGTTGCCGGCCGGGATGACGACCGATGAGGGCCGGAGGTCGTCGAACCACGGGGCGGGCTCGAGCCAGCGATCCTTGACCGACGGCCCGGTCGGGCCGTTGAACGCACCGCTCTGGCGTTCGCCCCATCGGCCCTCGTACGACACCCAGGCGAGCGGATCGGAGGGGTCGTCGACTGAGTCGGGGAGGACCACGACGGTGGGATCGACCCGCTCGGAGGGGCCCGTCGTGTCGTCACAGCCGAAGCCCTCGCTCGCGCCGCGTCCGAGATAGATCGCATCCTGGAAGTAGCTGGCGTGCGAGCCGGCCGACGAGTACACGACCGGTCGGTCGCCCTCGCGGCTCAGCTTGTCGTCGTCCCAGTCGGCGCGTTCGCCGCCCTCGTGCTGGGAGTAGCCGACGGCGATCGGCTCGGACGCCAACGCGTCTTCGACGCTCGTCGCGTCGAAGACGACGGTGATGCCCTCCCAGTCGCTCTCGTGCTTGTTGTTCCAGTCGTTGTAGTACCAGTAGATCCAGTACTGGACGAAGACCCGGTCGGGCACGTCGGGCTGCTGCACCACGTGGGCGTACACGGTTGGCGGGTAGTCGTCGGTGTACTTGTCGAAGTCGCGCTGGTAGATGCAACCGGGTTCGAGCGAACTGCCGGGGAAGTCGAGGAAGAAGCCCTCGCCGAGTCCGAGCAGGTCGCCGGCACTCGGACCGCGCATCACCGTCGGATTGCCGCCACCGACCTGGCGGAGGGCGATCTCGGGATTGTCGAGCACGATGTCGACCGAGGCCGGCGCATACGGCTCGCCGGCGGGGTCGCACTCTTCTTCTTGCTCCTTGAGCATGATGACCGGGGCGAACCGGTCGGCGAGCTGCTGCGCAGCGTCGTCCGCCGGCTCCGGCGTTCCGGCTGCGGCCGGGGCGCCGACACCCAGCACGGCGATCGACGCGATCGTCGCCGCCAGCGCCGCGCGCCAACTCCGTCGTCTCATCTCAGCGCCCGCCCGTCGGTCCGTCGCCGTCGGTGAGAATCCATTCGGCATCTGCGTCGTCGACCGGTGTCGTGATGTCGTCGTCGAGTTCGTCGAAGACCGTGTTGTCGAGACGGATCTCGCCCGGTTCGGCGCGGTCGCTCAACTCGATCGCACTGCCGACCGGTGTTCCCCAGACCCCGAACGTCACCTGATTGCTGCCGAGGACGCCCGTCGCGACGAGGCCGGCCGACAGCCCGACGCCGATGGAGATCCCGATACCGAGGTCGGTGCCGACGTGGGGGAGCTGGGCGGCGGCGTCGCGTGCGAACGCGATCGCCCGTGCCGCATCGACCGACGGGGTGCCGCGGCCCGTGACGTAGGTCTGGTGTTCGAGTGCGGCCTGGGCGCGTTCGACCCCGTGGTGCCGGGCGAGCGCGGCGGCCTCGTCGGCAAGCCGGGTGGTGAGTTCGACGACGGCGTCTTGGTCGGCGCCCGACGGAGCCGGGATACCGCGGATCGCGATCGACACGACCGTGGCGGTGTCGACCACCTCGGCGAGTTCACGCTCGCCGCTCCGCACGCGATCGACGAGCGACGGCGGCAACACGCTCGCCAGCATCTCGTTGATGCGCTCTTCCTCCGCCTCGATCGACGCTTCCTGTTCACGGAGCCGAGCGGCGACGAGCTCGAGTTGGCGACCGACGTCGCCCAGCTCGTTGCGGCCGAGGTCGGGCACCCCGGTCTGATAGTCGCCGTCGGCGATCCTGCCGGCCGCCTCGACGAGGGGCCGGACGGGACGGGCGAGCACGCGGGCCAGGAGCATACCGATGACGGCGAGGGACGTCAGCAACACGGCCAGGACGATCAGGATCGCCACGACGAAACGCATCAGTTCGTCGCGTGTCTCGCTGACCTCTTGTTCGGTCACGACGATCCATCCCAGGTCGGCGACGTCGACCGGTGAGGCAGACGTGAGGGTCGCACGATCGAGGAAGTTCGTGGTGCTCCCCGAGAACGACTCGCCCTCGAGCGCAGCGTCGATCGCGGCGTTGTCGACCGGCTGCAACAGCACCGGCGACCCGGTGAAGGCCATGAGCTCGGCCGCTCGTTCGTCGCCACCGATGTCGAGGAACCGGTCGAGGTAGGCGTCGGGATCCTCGAACCACGGGCGCGGCACGGTCCGGATCGTGCGGTCGGCACCGACGAGATAGGCGTCGCCGGTGTCGCCGAGGCCGAGCAGGTCCCATTGCTGGCCGCTGGTCACGATCTCCGTGAGGCGGTCGGTGTGCAGCACGACGACGACCACGCCGAGCACCTCGGCGTTCGAGCGGACCGAGGTCGCGATGTGGACGACGGGCTCCGAGGCGTCGGGGAGGTAGAAGTTGGTGTCGGCGATCGCTGCGGAGTCGACCGCCGTGCCGGTGAGCTTGTCGACGACATCGCCGAGCCCGCCGTCGGCGTACGGGCCGTCGACGACGTCGGTGCCGAGATCGATCCGTTTCGACACCGAGTACACGACGTCGGCGGTCTGGAGGTCGACGAGCAGGATGTCCTGGGCACCGATGCTCGTCGCGAGATCGCGCAGGAACGGGTGGTGTTCGGCGTGGGCGGCGCTGTACGCCGAACCGTCGCCGGCGTCGTCGAGGTCGGAGCGCGGCTCGGCCCCGTTCCGCGCCAGGTACTGGTACTGGACGTAGCGGCCGGCGTCGTCGGTCGGGACCAGCTCGTCGGTCGGTGGCCTGACGGCGTCGACGGCGTCGTACCGGTCGGTGACCTCGGCATAGGTCGCCACGACCTCGTCGAGCTGAGCGTCGTCGACCTCGGTGCCGTCGAGCGCGGCGTACCCCTCGGACAGGTCGGCGAGCGCGAAACCGACGCCGGGATCGGTGCCCATGACGGCGACGCGGTTGAGCGCACTGTCGATCGTCTGCTCGACGGTGTCGGCCCGGAGGTTTCGGAGGGTGTCGAGCTGATCGGTCGCGCCGCGTTCGAGGAGTCCGTAGACGACGACGAGGTTGACGGCGGCGAGCAGGATCACCGAGACCAGACCGAGTCCGACGAGCCGTCGGGTCAGGCGGGCACGGAGCGAACGGCCTCGGCTCACGACGTCGCCTCCTGTTCGTCGTCGGAGCCCGGTTCGTCAGCCGACTCGGGATCGTCCGGCGTCGCACTGAGTCCGAGTGCCTCCACCTGTTCGGCGGCGCGTTGCTGGTCGACCCGACGCAGGACTCGCTGGACCCGGCGACGCCGACCGGTCGTGAGCTGATCGAGCGCACCGTTGAGTGCCGGCGACCGCGAGATCACACCGCCGGCCGAGCTCGACGGGATGACGAGGACGTCACAGTCGTCGATCGCCTTCATGACCAACTCGTGCCCGCGGGTTTCGGAGCGGCCGATCGGGCTGACGACGTCGCCGTCGGACAGGTCGAGGACCGAGACGCTGTTCTGTGTGTCGAGGTGGAGCTCCAGCTGCGCTGCGCCGTGCTCGAGCAGCACCAAGCCGTCGTCGTCGGGGCCGAGCACCGTCTCGCCGCGCGCGAACCGCGCCGCCTCGACGCCGGCCGCGAGCTGGTCGAGCTCGTCGTCGGACAGTTGCTCGAAGAGCGTCGAGGCCCGGAGCCCGCGGAGGATCGACGCGTGATCGCGCCGCTCGTCGGCCGCGGTCCGTTCACCGTCCCAGAGGTACAGGTCTTGCGCCGGGCTGGGGAGGGGGACGCCACGTCGGTGCGAGTGGTACCAGACGAGCGACCCGAAGTCGCTCGACACGCGCGGCCTGATCGAGTAGTCGTCGATCCAGAGATGCACCTCGTACCCCATCAGCGGATCGTCGATCTGGACGACGACGGCGTTGGGTGGGGGTTCGGCGAGCACGCCCGGCGTCGAGCGTGCCGCGGCGAGCAACATCTCCTTGGCGTCGGTCGGCGAGTTGACGTAGGCAACCTGCACCGGGACGACCACCCGGTGGAGCCGGGCCGGTTCGTCGAAGTTGGTGATCGTCGCCCCGGCCAGCTTGCCGTTCGGCACGACGACCAGGTCGCCGTCGCGGGTCTGGATGCGCGTGCTCCGCCAGTTGGTGTCGATGACCTGACCCTCGACACCGTCGGCCTCGATCCAATCGCCCGGCTGGAACGGCTGGTCGGCGAGCAGCGTGAACCCGGAGGCGATACCGCCGAGCGTGTCCTGCAGCGCGAAGGACACGACGAGTGACGTGACACCCAACGCTGTCAGGGCGGCGGAGAGGTCGACGTTCCAGACCCCGGCGATGATGAGCCACAGGATCGTGAGGATGACGATGATGCGCGGGAATGCCAGCAGGAGCCGCGGGACCGAGCGTCGACCCTCGCGAGGCCGCGTCCGGATGCGCTCGATCACGATCGCCAGCGCTGCGAGCGCGGCGGCGCCACCAGCAGCGACCAGTGCGGTGGCAACGAGGCTGATCACCACGTCGGCATCGCCGGCCGGGAACAACACGCTCATCAACGCCCACACGGCGAAGAGCGGCAACACCCAGGTGCGAACGATCCCGACGGGTCCTCGCAGCGGCGAGTCTCGTTGACGGAGACGTTCCTCGAGCTCGCCGATCCCGATGATCACGACCGGCAGCAGGATCACGAGGACGGCGGCGTACCCGGCGTCCGGGTCGCGGAAGATGTCGCTCACGACGACACCTCCGACTGGGCGACCCGCGCCGTGACGGCGACGGCACCACCGGCATCGCCGGTCGTGACGAACGACGACGGCAGTTGGGATCGCACCGCATCGCTGACGACGACGGTGTCGGACGACGCCGAGCGGGCGAGTCCCTCGGCCTCGGTCACCGTGTCGCCCCAGACGTCGTAGACGAGTGCAGATCGGGCGGCGAGACCGACCGACACCGGGCCGGCGCTCACGCCGACCGAGGTGTGGAGATCGTCTCGGGTGAGCTCGGCGACCAACGCCCGTGCGTCGAGCGCGAAGTCGACGGCCCGCGGTGCGTGGTCGAGGTAGGGGCGGCTGACCCCGCACACGGCGTAGTAGGTCGACCCGATCAACTTGATGCGCTCGAGACCGTGCTGTGCGGCGAGCGCGTCGACTTCGTCGACCAGGTCGCCGAGCAGGTTGCGAACCTCGTCTTCGGGTGCATCGCCGACGAGGTCGCCGAGCCCGTCGACGTGGACGACGACGACGCTGGCGTGTTGCACGTGATCGAGTACCTCGCCGCCGCTCTCCTCGCTACGACGCGCGACCGACGCCGGCAGGAACTGCTGGAGCAGCGAGGTGCGCTCCTTGGCGTGGGCCTCGATGTCGGCCCGGCGCTCGCCGAGTCGACGCAGCATCTGGTCGACATTGTCGGACAACTTGCGGTACTCCGTCGGGCCGTCCTCGGCATCGTCGAGGTCGCTCATCTCGAGTCGTTCGCCCGTTTCCGACGCCGCTCTCACCCGGCGGAGCCGCTCGGCGATCGATCGGATGGGTGCCATCAGGCGGGTCGACCAGCGGACGGCGACGAAGGTGACGACGACGATGAAGAGCGCGACGGCGAACAACATGATGCGTGCGTAGTCCTCGATCGGGCGGTCGAGTTCGTCGCTGTCGACCTGTGCGAAGACCATCCACGTCGGACCGGGTATGTCGATGGGCCGATAGACCAGGCGGACGTCGCGCCCGAGGTGATCGACGACATCGGTGATGCCGCCCGACTCGGTTGCGGCGAGGACGAGCTGGCGGTCGACCGGTTGCACCAGCGACGTCGTCCCGGTCGCCGACATTCGCCGCCGCTGTGTGTCGGTGAGCTGCGACGGGCCCGGCTCGGACGTGATCGCGAGGTACGTCGACGGTGATTCGGCGAAGGCGCGTGTGGTGCTGCGCATCGTGGCGTCGGTGCCGACCAGGTACGCATCGCCGGAATCCCCGAACCCGTCCCAGGCGCCGTCGCCGGAGAGGATCGAGTCGAACGGCTCGACGGTGAGTGACGCAGCGATGTACCCGACCAGGGTCGATCCGTCGAACACCGGGCTCGCGACGAACGTGGTCGGTTCCTCGAGGGCCGGGACGTAGGCGGAGAAATCGCTGAACCGGCCCACCGGGCGGTCGGCGTCGGCGAACGTGTCGAGCAGTCGGGCGAGTGCCGACCCGCTGTGAGGACCGAGGTCGAGGCTGGTCCCGAAGTCGATCCGCTTGCGCACCGAGTAGACGATGGTGTCGGCGCGGGCGTCGATCAGGAACAGGTCGTCGAACCCGGACTGTGCCGCGATCTGCCCGTACACCTGATGCACGGTCGGGTGGATCTCGGAGTACGTCGAGCCGTCGCCGGCATCGGTCACCAGGTCGGGTTCGATCGTGACCACCGGTTCGTCGCCGTCGTCGTCGGTGCCCCCGGTGTCGTCGCCCGGGGCGCGAGGGATCGAGTAGGCGTTCTGGAGGTACACGGCGGCGTCGCCGTCGGGGACGAGGAAGGCTGCACCGACCCGAGAGTCGCGCACGTCTTCCAGCGCCGGCACGACGTCGGAGAGGTAGTACTCGGTGACGTCGTTGGTGGCCGTCGGGTCGACGGGCTGGCCGTTCAGTTCGAGGTACGCCTCGCCGAGGGCGACGATGGCGTCGGCTGCAGCGGGGCTCGACGCCAACGCGACCAGCGAGCGTTCGTACGACGTCGCCGCCGCCTCGAGTGCGTCCCCACGCGACGATGCGACCGACACGAAGCGATCGTCGGCGATCTCGTCGGCCAGTTCGCTGCCGCGGGCGAGTCCGACGGCCGCGGTGATCGCCAGCGACACCAACGTCACGATCAAGGCGACCATCGCCAGACGGGTCGCCAGTGAGGTGTTGCCGATGATGCGAGGGCGGGTCACGCGTCGTCCCGGAACAGGTCGGCGAGGAGGTGGTCCTCGGCTTCGGAGAGATTGGTGGCCACGAGTTCGGCTGCCACCCCGGCGAGCAGGCCGTGGACACGGTCGAGGTCGGCATCGCTCGTGAGCAGGAACAGCGCCGACGTGCCGGGCGTGACACGGTCACGAACGGTCTCGATGAAGCCGTCGTCGATCCCGAAGTCGCGTAGCGATCCGCTCAAGGCGCCCATGCCGGCGCCGAACGCGAGGCCGAACAGCGGGAGGAAGAAGATCGCACCGATCAGGAGGCCCCAGAAGGCACCGCCGGCGGTGGCCCAGCCCGAGCCGGTGTCCATCTGGTCGGTCCGCGGTTTGCTCGCACCGTCGGGCCATGACACCACGACCGCGTCGTGGACGTCGATGCCGCCATCGCGTTCGAGGTCGAGCACGCGGACGCGGAGGGTCGCGGCGGTGTCGGGGTGGTCGAATTTCCACACGGTGAGTGTGGCCATACCAGGTCCTTCCAGGCCTTCCGCGGTCGGCCGTGACTGTAGTGCAACTCCCACCACGGACGGTGAGCCACGTCTACAGTGGGCGCCGTCGCGACGCCGACGAGACGGGGATGACGTGAACGTGAACTCGGAGCCAGCAGGACTCGACGTCGGGGCGATGTTCGACCGACCCCCGGCCGAGGTCTCCCAGATCTTCGCCTCCGACCGCGACGAGACCCGCGTCCGTCGCCCTGCCGACGCCGTCATGGTCGTCGTCAGCGCCATCGTCGTGGCGCTCGCCGGCTGGGCCAGCGGCGGCGACAGCGAGCTCGAGACCTGGATCGCCGACATCTTCGACGACGCACCGGCCTGGATGCGATCGATCGCCGTCGTGGGGTTCAGCCTCTGCGGGATCGCCGTCCTCGCTCTCGTCGCGGTCGTCGCGTTCCGTTCGCGCTGGGCGCTCGTTCGCGATGTCTTCACGGCGATCATCGTGACGCTGCTCACCGTGGTGGTGCTCGGCCAATGGGTGTCGTCGGAGTGGCCCGACCTGGTGCCCGAGATCTGGGCCGACGCGACACCGCCGTTCCCCATCGTGCGGGTCGCGATGGTGGTCGCCGTGCTGCTGACCGTTCGCCCGTCGCTCACGGCGCCGCTCCGCCGCCTCGACCGTTGGGTCATCGGCACGAGCGTCGTCGGGGCGCTGATGCTCGGCTACGGGACCTTGACGACCGTCATCGGCGGACTCGGCGTCGGCATCGGTGCGGCCGCCCTGGTCCGATTCGTCTTCGGAACGTCGATCGGGCTGCCGACACTCGACCGCGTGACCGCTGCCCTGCACGACTTGAACGTCGCAGCGGTCGATCTGGCCTACCTCCCCGAACAGCCGAACGGCTGGCTGGAGGTGACGGGACGCGACCGGGAGGGTCCGATCGCCGTCCGGATCTACGGTCGTGATGCCGCCGACAGCGCGTTCGCGAACCGCCTCTGGCGAGCCATGTGGTACCGGGATGCTGCCTGGTCGCTCGGCGTGTCCCGACAGGAGCTCGCCGAACACGAGGCACTGCTCCTGTTGCTCGCCCATCGTTCCGGGATCGTGGTGCCTGACGTCGTCGCCGTCGGGAGCACGTCGACCGGCGATGTCATGCTCGTCACGCGCCGCGACGAAGGTCGCTCGCTCGACGACCTCACGGACGACGAACTCGACGACGCGCTCATCGGGAGCGTGTGGGAGGCCATCGAGGGGTTGCACCGGCACGGGATGGTGCACGGGCACCTCGATCCGAGTCGGATCACCGTCGGACCCGACGGGACCATCGGCTTCCTCGACCTCGCACGCGGATCGATGACGCCGTCGCCCCCCAAGCGGCGGCTCGACCTCGTCGAGACGCTGACGACGACGGCCCTGCTGGTCGGGCCCGAGCGGGCGATCGCAGCGGCCGCTGCCTCACCGATGCGGCACGACCTCGAAGAGTCGGTATCGACGTTGCAGAGTGCGGCGCTGTCTCGTGAGCTCAGCGGCGAGGTCCGGCGAGCCGACCTCGACGTCGACGATCTGCGTACCGGGTTGGTCGAAGCACTCGGGGTCGAGACCCCCGAACTGGCGAAGCTCCGACGGGTCCGGTGGGTCGATATCTTGATGATCGCGCTGGCGTTCGTGGCCGCCAACGCGCTGATCAGCTGGATCGCCAGCATCGACCTCGACACGTTCATCGACGAGTTGCAGTCGGCGTCGCTCGGCTGGCTGCTGCTCGCCTTCATCATCAGCCAGAGCACCAACATCGCCGAGACGATCTCGATGATGGGAGTCGTCTCCCACCCGCTCCCGTTCGGCCCCACGATGCAGTTCCAATACGCCGTGTCGTACATCGGACTCGCCGTCCCGTCCGACGCCGGGCGCATCGCGATGACGATCCGATACCTGCAGAAGCTCGGTGTCCCGACCCGCGTCGCCGTCGGACAGGGGCCGTTCACGACCGTGTTCGGTTGGCTGATCGACCTCGTGTTGCTCCTGGTGTCGGCGCGGGTGGTGGGCGCCGACATCGACCTTCCCGACGACACCGACTTCACCGGTTTCATCACGATCGTCATCATCCTGGCGGTCGCTGCGGTCATCGCCGTCGTCGTGGTGCTGGCGGTCCCGAAGTTCCGCAGCCGCGTCCTGCCGCCGATCATCGAGACGGTGCACGAGTTGAAGGGTGCCGTCTCCGAACCCGATCGGGCCGCGAAGCTGCTCGGCGGTCTGGTGGCCAAGAAGCTGCTGTTCGCGATGACCCTCGCGGCGATCCTCTATGCCTACGGCGAGCCGTTGTCGTTCGCCACCGTGGTCTTCGTCAACACCGCGGTCTCGTGGTTCGCCGGTGTCTTCCCGGTGCCGGGTGGCATCGGCGTGGCCGAGGCCAGCTTCGTGGTCGGACTGACGGCGTTCGGCGTGCCCGACACGGTGGCGCTCGCCGTCGCCCTGACGCACCGCTTGTTCACGACCTACCTCCCGCCGATCGCCGGCTTCTTCACCATGAAACGGCTCGAGCAACGCGGCTACCTGTAGCGAGTCGCTCAGCCGTGCGGCGTGCTCTATGCTCGCCGCGGACGCGGCCGAACGGCGGCCGCGCAACGGTGATGTGACGGAGGTCGAGATGTCACTCGGACCCATCGAAGTGTTGGTGGTCGGATTCCCCGGGAACCAGTTCAACGGCGAGATCCTGCCCGAACTCGAGCGGTTGGTCGAGGCCGGGACGATCTCGCTCGTCGACGGCCTGTTCCTCCGCAAGGACGGCGATTCCGATGTCGAGTTCTTCGAGCTCGAAGAAGTCGGTGCCGACGAGAGCGTCGCCCGTCTCGCCGGACTGCTCGATCAGGTCGAGTCGCTGATCTCCGACGAGGACGTCGCCGAACTCGCCGAAGGGCTCGAGCCCGACAGTTCGGCTGCGGTGCTCGTGTTCGAACACACCTGGTCGAGGCCGCTGCGCGACGCCATCGTCGGCTCCGGCGGTGTCCTCGCCGCCAACTTCCGCGTGCCCGGCATGGTCGTCGACGAACTGCTCGACGAGCTGGCCGCCCTCGACGACGTCGAGACCGACGCCTGACCGACCGATCGACACACAGGAGACGAAGCACCATGCCACGACGACGTATCGGACGACCCGGACTGGTCGGCACGATGGCCCGCACGGCCGTTGTCGCCGGAACCGCCAACGCCACGGTCGGCGCGATGAACCGCCGCCAGGCCAACAAGCAGCAGGCCGCCTACGAGCAGCAGGCCCAGCAGGCACAGTTGGCCGAGCTGCAGGCGCAGCAGGCCGCTGCCGCCGCTGCGCCGCCGCCGCCGCCACCGCCGGCCCCGGCCGCCGGTGGCAGCGACCTCATGGCCGAGCTCCAGCAGCTGGGCGACATGAAGAACGCCGGACTCCTCACCGACGACGAGTTCGCCGCCGCCAAAGCCAAACTCCTCGCCTGAAGGCTCCCGGGTCGGGTGTCGGAGGTGACGGCGAGGAACGAGCCGTTACCGTCGATCACCTGACCCGGGATCGGTGCGCGAACCCGAGGGAGCAAGCCGCTTGGTCGACCCACAGGACCCGGGGTCAGGTGACCGCCGGTAACGCCTCGCCCTGGGGGCGAGTCGTCACCTTTGGCACCTGACCCGCGGCTGGTCTCAGGCGGTGGCGAAGACGGTCGACCAGTCGGTCGCCATGCTGACGATCGTCCAGCCGAGGCGGCGGCCGACGTCGACGATCGGTTCGGGATCGGTGAACGTCGCGGCCTCGCTCGCATAGGCGAACTCGCGCTCCGCGTCGTCGTGGTCGATCAACACGGCGAGCCCGCCCCGCGGGTGCGCCTGCGCCCACTCGAGCATCTCGCGGTCGCCGCCCGAGTTGCCGATCGCGATCAGGGGCCGCTGGCCGATGTTGGCCTGGATGTGGGCGATCTTCGCGCCGCCCTCGTTCGGTGCGCTCATCATCGACATCGTCCGGCGGAGCTCGGGCCGTCCGTCGTCGTCTCGCCCGAACTGGTAGCCGATCATCGTGCCGACGACCATGCCCGGCTCGACCCCGTAGAGACCGTGGCTCACCCGGCGCACGAACTCGGTGCCACCGCCCGTCACGACGCCCACGGCGACGTCGTGGGCGCGCAACTCGTCGATCAGTTCGAGCATCGGTTGGTACACGACGCCGCCGATGGGTGCGCCGGTGGTGCGATGTCGATAGCGACCGATGAACTCGTCGACCGCCGCTGCGAACTCGTCCGGAGTTCGACCGTCGAAGAGCGAGGCCACTGCGGTCGCCACCTTCGGGAGGCCGACCTCGGCGAGCTTGGCGCGGTCGCCACTGAGCACGGCGTCGAACTCGGGGCGTTCGGCGAGGCGTGCATCGTCGGCCACCCGTCGTTGCAGCGCATCGACGAAGAAGTCGAGTTGCACGTACGTCGGCTTCTCGCACCAGAGCGTTCCGTCGTTGTCGATGTAGGCGACGCGTTCGTCGATCGGGACGTCGTCGATCGCATCGAGGAACTCGATGATCGCATCGCGTGTCGGGCCGGGCCGCCACGAGGGAAGTCGGTCGGTCATGTGGATGTCTCCTTGTCGGTGTCCCAGGCGCAGCGGAAGCCGACGTGGCTCATGCCGGTGTCGATCATCTGGGGGCGTCGCGCCGCCGGCCGGTAGCGCAGGCAGTACGAATCGGCGCAGAGGTGCGACCCGCCCTTGATCACCTTGCGCGGCACGCGGAATTGTGGCTGGGCCGGGTCGAAGCTGGCCTCGACGTCACCGCCGCGCGGGTCGGTCGGAACGCAGCAGGGTTTGTCGGCGTCGTCGGGGTGCGCGCTCGTCCACCAGTCGTCGGTCCACTCCCACACGTTGCCCGCCATGTCGTGGAGCCCGAATCCGTTCGCCGGGAACGACCCGACCGGCGCCGTGCGCAGATAGCCCGACTCGCCGGTCGATCGCCACGGGAAGTCGAGACCGTCCCACGTGTTGGCCATCAGGCTGCCACCGGGCCGCGACTCGTCGCCCCACGTGAACGCGGCACGCTCGAGCCCGCCGCGGGCGGCGAACTCCCACTCGGCTTCGGTCGGCAGCCGGGCGCCGGCCCACTCGGCGTACGCGGCGGCGTCGTCGTGGGCGACGTGTACCACCGGATGATCGAGCAGCTCGTCGATCGACGACGTCGGCCCGTACGGGTGCTGCCACGATGCTCCGGGCACCCACGTCCACCACTGGCTCAGGTGTCGGAGGTCGACCGGCCCGGGCGTGGGGGTGAAGACGAGTGACCCGGGCACCAGGTTCTCGGGCGGCGCTCCCGGGTAGTCGGCCGGATCGAGCGGCCGCTCGGCGACGGTGACATAGCCGGTCGCGGCGACGAAGGCTCGGTACTGCCGGTTGGTCACCTCGAATCGGTCGACGCCGAACCCCGAGACGCGAACCCGATGGGTCGGTGCTTCCTCGGGGTAGTGGTCGTCGGACCCCATGACGAACTCGCCGCCGTCGAGTGTCACCACCTCGTGTCCGCGATCGCTCATGTGGTCAGCCTGCCGCGGCGGGGGTCGTCGCGGTCGCATCGACGACGACGAGATCGTGTCGCCACAGCCGCTCGACGAGTGCTCGGGCGCCGTTCCCCAGTTCGCCGATGGTGCGGACGCCGTCGATCGCTCGGAACCGGGCCAGTTCGTCGTCATCGACGAACATGACGAGGTCGGTGAAGGTGTGTGCCCGGTTGAGGAGTGCAGCGGCAGCACCGGGCGGCAGCCGGGTCGGGTCGTCGACCGCGATCACCGTCGGGATGGGGATCGGGACGAGCCGATCGGCCCGATCGAACGGAACATGACCGGAGGCGTGGCCGTCGGCGGCGAACGCGATCACGGTGTGGCGTTCGATCGTCCCGCGGAAGAGTTCGACCGCCGCATACTGCTCGTGCGTCGGCAGCGCAGCGATGCGGGCGGCGTGCGGGGTCTCGCTGATCGAGCCGCAGTCGGGCAGGTACGGCGCCTGTCGCTCCCAGCGCCCGAACCGGAGGTCGGCGCCCTCGATCAGCGCCAGCAGTTCCGGTACGGCGTAGGCGCGGTCGCGTGGGTTGAGGAGTGCGTCGGCGAGGGCGTCGTCGTGCTGGAAGTCGGGTGACGTCCGCAACAGGCGCGAGAGGGGATGACCGTCGGGGAGTTCGCCGAGCGTCGCCACCAGCTCGGTGATGTCGGCCGGGTCGGTCGAGAGGCCCAGTCGGCGGCAGTACTCCTGCAGGAGGTAGATGCCGGTGCGCCCGTAGGGCGCGTACACCATGAGCGTGATCGCGCCGTGCGGCGCGAGCACCGAGCGGAGTGCGGCGAGGCCGACCGCCGGATCGTCGAGATGGTGGAGGACCCCGGTACAGACGATGTGATCGAACCGTCGGCCCAATCGGTCGACGTCTTCGATCGCGAGCTGTTCGATCCGGAGGTTCGTGATGTGGTGCCGGTCGATCAGTCGGCGGGTGTGTTCGATCGCCGTCGCGCTGACGTCGATGCCGACCACCTCGGCGTCGGGGTTGCGGAGTGCGTGCCGCGCCGCCTGGGCGGTACCGCAGCCGGCGACGAGGATCGACCCGGTCGAGTCGGGCGCCCGATCCGGCCAGATCAGGTGGTGGGCGACCCGGTCCGGGCCGGTCGACGACCTCGACGCGATCGCATCGAGGTCGTCGACGGGCGGCGGATACGGGTGCCGGTCGTAGAACGCGACGATCGGGTCGGTCATCGCGTCGGTCGGGGTGGTGATCAGTCGCTGCCGATGCCGGCCTGCAGCTTCGCCATCACCTGGTCGATGCTGAACGACGCCGGTGCCTGGCGGGGCGGGAACTCGACGAGTGTCGCGAGCATCTGGGCCACGTACATCTGGGCCGGCACGAGCATGAACGCGTGGTCCATGATCCAGTCGTAGTAGGTGTTCGACGTCTGGTCGGCCCGTTCGTACGGGTCGGTGCGGAGGTTGAAGATCTTCGGGATGCGCAGTTCGACGTACGGCTCCATCCAGACCTGCAAGGTGCCCGTCGCACGCTGTTCCATGAAGACGAACTTCCAGTTGTGGAACCGCAGCGCCGTGAGGTCGCCGTCGTCGGACACGTAGAAGAAGTGTTGCCGCGGGCTCTCGTCGGTCTGGCCCGTGATGTAGTCGAGCTGGTTGTGCCCGTCGAGGTGGACCTTGAACTCCTGGCCGTTCAGTTCGGTGCCGGCCTTGAGCTGGTCGGCGATCTCGGTGTTGCCGGCGGCCGCGAGCAGGGTGACGAACCAGTCGTTGTGGCTGACGATGCCGTTCAGGACCGAGCCGGCCGGGATCTTGTCGGGCCAGCGCACCACGCACGGCACGCGGTAGGCGCCCTCCCAGTTCGAGTTCTTCTCGTTCCGGAACGGCGTCATGCCGGCATCGGGCCACGAGTTCATGTGCGGGCCGTTGTCGGTCGAGTACATCACGATCGTGTTGTCGGCGATGCCGAGTTCGTCGAGCGCGTCGAGCACCTCACCGACGATGTCGTCGTGGTACAGCATCGTGTCGTGGTAGGGCGACTGCCACCGGCCGGCTCGCCCGATGTCTTCTTCCCGGGTGTGGGTGCGGAAGTGCATGTGGGTCGTGTTGAACCAGCAGAAGAACGGGGTGTCGGCGTCGGCCTGACGACGCATGAAGTCGATCGTGGCGTCGCGGAACTCCTCGTCGGTCGTCTTCATCCGCTCCTTGGTGAGCGGGCCGGTGTCCTCGATGCGCTGGGTGCCGTCACCGTTCGCCCACGTCTTCAGCACGCCGCGCGGGCCGAAGCGCTGGTGGAAGTTCGGCAGCTCGTCGGGCGTCGGGTAGTCGGGCTGCTCGGGTTCCTCCTCGGCATTGAGGTGGTAGAGGTTGCCGAAGAACTCGTCGAAGCCGTGCATGGTCGGCAGGTGCTCGTCACGGTCGCCGAAGTGGTTCTTGCCGAACTGGCCGGTGGCGTAGCCCTCGGCCTTGAGCGCCGTGGCGATCGTGGGGTCCTCGGCCTGGTAGCCGACCGCAGCGCCCGGCATGCCGACCTTCGTGAGCCCGGTGCGGTACGGGTTCTGGCCGCTGATGAACGCGGCCCGGCCGGCGGTGCAGCTCTGTTCGCCGTAGTAGTCGGTGAAGCGAACGCCTTCGTCGGCGATGCGGTCGATGTTCGGGGTGCGGTACCCCATCATCCCGTCGCTGTAGCAGCTGAGGTTGCTGATCCCGATGTCGTCGCCCCAGATGATGAGGATGTTCGGCTTGTCGGCCATGAGACCTCCAGGTCACAAGTGATGGAACGGCCGAAGTTAGCCGCGCCTCTCGTGACCGGGAAGGGCGGGAGGGAAAAGAACGCGTTTGTTTTCGGTGAACCGCCCGGGCTTACTCGGCATCTGCCCGATCAGCGTTGCGCCGCGTCGCCCACGGAGCGCCGATGAGGACGACAGCGGCGGCGACCAGCACCATCAAGGCGACGATCGAGTAGGCGAAGAGCGTTTGGTCGAGGTCGTCGGTCAGCGCAGCGGTGATGTTGCTCACGGTGGCTCGGGCGCCGGGTGACTCGACGACGTCGGGGAGCCGGTCGCTCGCCTGGTTGCCGGTCACGCTGACGACCAGCGTCGTCGCGAAGAGGCCCGCCACCAGGTAGCAGGCCGCCCGCCAACGCTGGCGGGCCAACCAGATCGTGAGACCGGTGAGCGCGACACCGGCGAGGAGCAGGATCCAGAACGCACGCTTCGCGAGCTGGAACACGTCGCGCAACGCTTGCACTTCCGAGCCGACCTCGTCGAGCCGCTCGCTCTGGAAGATCACCGGCGTGCCGAAGTCGTCCGGGAGGTCGCGATCGAACGCCGCCTCGAGCGCCGCACGCTGTTCGTCCGGGTCGCCACTGCGGTCCATGTCGGGGAGGTCGACGTCGCCGAACAGTCCGAACTCGTCCTGGAGCAGTCCGAGCGCCCGGTTCGTGAGCGGCAGCAGGTTGATCGTGACCTCGCCGTCGCTGATGTCGACGCCGTCGATGCTGTTGTCGCCGTCGAGGACGGCGATCGCTGCCTCGTGCGCCGTGCCGGCGACGGTGGCCACGCTTGCCGCGACCTCGTCGGTCCGGATCAATTCGGCCACGCGGTCGTCGACACGGGAACGGACGCCGGCGAGGAGGAAGTCGGCAGCCGGTTCGAGGGATTCGGGCAGCACCTCGACGACCGCATCTCGGATACCGATCCCCTCCGCGATCTCGGTCACGACACGACGAGCGAGTGCGTCACTGATCTCTTCGTCCTGGACGAGCTCCTCGACCCGTTCCTCGAACCGCTCGGAGTCGGTCGCCGTCTGGACGGTCCACAGACCGAGGATGCCGCCGACGAGGCAGACGATCGCCGCCACCCCGACCAGTGCGGTGCCGGTCGACCTCAGCGGGTTGGATGGCGACGGGGCGTCGCTCATGTCGGTGCTCATGTCGTTGCTCGTCTCGTCGCTCATGTCGGTATCCGTTCGTCGTGTCGTCCGTGGTGGACTGCGGAGTGACCGGCGGGATCGGTCGGGGTTCTGCCGAGCATTCTCGCGGATCGGGCCGTTCTCGGCCTACGATCTCCGTGCTCGCAATCGTGCTCGCGATCCCAGGAGGCCGCATGCTCATTCTCGCCATCATCGCCGCCGGCATGTTCGTCGGCTGGATCGCCCAGATCATTCTCGGTGCCAACAGCCAGACGACCGACTGGGCGATGGCGCTGATCGCCGGTATCGCAGGCTCGTTCGTCGGCGGGCTGCTGTTCTCGCTGCTCGCCGGTGACGGCATCGAGCTTCGACCGACGGGCTTCATCGGCTCGCTGGTCGGTGCGTTGGTCGTGACCGCCGGCTGGCAGTTCGCCCGTCGCCGGGCCGCCTGAGCCGCGCGGCTCGGACGACCCGGTTCGGGCGTTCGTCAGCCGAGGATCTTGGCCTTGAGGGCGGCGTACTCGGCGTCGTCGATCTTGCCCTCGTTGTGCAGGGCGCTCGCCTTCTCGAGTTCGCTGGCGGCACCGCCGCCGGCGACGTCGCGCACGTAGGCGTCGAACGACTGCTTGGCCTCGACCTGCTCCTTGGCGCTGCGCTTGACCATGCCGTCGCCACGGACGATGACGTAGACGATCAGGGTGAGGAACGTGAAGAACAGCAGGGCGATCAGCCATGCGGCCTTGCCCCACCCACTCAGTTCGTGGTCGCGGAAGATGTCGGTGATGACCGAGAACATCATCATCAGCACGGCGATGAACACGAACGACACGAACACGATCCAGATCGCGTTCCAGAGCGAGAATGCCAGCATCGGGGGAACCTTTCGTTTGGGCCGGACCGGCTGATCCGGGCGCGACGAAGCTACCCGATCGGCGGCGACGCACCGGTGAACCGACCGCCGCAGGCACGGACCGGGCGTGCGGGCCGCACTAGCGTGCGGGCATCGTGAGCGACCAGACCGATACGCCGGCTCCGCGGGGGCTCGAAGATCTGCCACCGCACCTCCGGCGACGCATGATCGCCAAGACCGCGCTGGTGTGCACTGCGCTGGTGGCGCTCGTGGTCGCCCTCTACTACTTCGTGCCCTGGGACAGTTCCGAGTTCGCCGAGATCGTGATCCGGTTGGGCATCAGCCTCGTCATCGTGGTCGTCGGCACGGTGATCTCGATCCAGTACATCTTGCGAGCGCAGTACCCGATGCTGCGCGTGTTCGAAGTGCTCGCCGTCGTCGTCGCCGTCGTGCTCGCCTCGTTCGCGTCGGCCTACGCCTACCTGTCCCACGTCGACGAGGCCGCGTTCAGTGAGGTGCTGTCTCGGACCGACGCGTTGTACTTCTCGGTGACGACGGCCACGACCGTCGGCTTCGGTGACATCTCCGCCTCCACCGAGACGGCGCGCATCATCGTGATGCTCCAGATGATCACGAACGTGGTCGTGTTGGGCGTTGCCGCTCGATCGCTGCTCTACGCCGCTCGCAAGCGGGTCGACCGTCGATGACCGACCTCCGTCCGACGTCGATCCTGCGTGAGATCCGCGACATCGTCATGGAGACCTACGAGTCGTGGCGGAACGACCGGACGATCCGGCTCGGTGCCGGGCTCGCCTACTACGGGTTGTTCTCGCTCACGTCGGTGATCGCCGTGTCGATCGGCCTGCTGCGCATCTTCGGTCGCTCGGCCACGGTCGAACAAGATCTCACGAACCGGATCGTCGAGGCCGCCGGCCCCGACGCAGCCGGAGCGGTCACGTCGTTCTTCGACACGGTCGACGGCGACGCCGGCTCGTCGATCGGGCTGATCGGTGTCGGCTCGTTGCTCGTGACCGGCTCACTGTTCTTCCTCGCTCTGGAGGACGCCTTCCACCAGATCTGGGACGTCCCCGTTCGTGCAGGCATCCGCTCGTCGGTTCGCCGCCGGTTGATCTCGCTCGCCGTGCTCCTGGGTGCAGCGTCGACGATCGTCGTCGCACTGGCCGTGCAGGCCGCAGCCGGCCTGTTGGAGCGGCTGGTGCCCGGTTCGGCGCCCGGGTTGCAGGCGCTGGCGTCGATCTTCGCCAGTCTCATGAGTTGGGGTGTGCTCGTCGTCGCCCTGACGCTGCTCTTCAAGTACCTGCCGACGATCGGCGTTCGGTGGCGGCCGATCATCATCGCGTCGCTCGTCACCAGTGCCTTCCTCGTGATCGGTACCGCCATGATCGGCTGGTATCTGCGAACCGTCGGGGCGTCGTCGGTCGGCGGCGTCGCCTCCACGCCCGTCGCCGTGCTCCTCTGGATCTACTACGAAGCCCAGATCCTGCTGGCGGGCGTCCAGTTGTCGCGCGTGTTGGCCGAGTCGCCGAACCGCTGGGTGTCCGGCTGATCACCCGATCCGGACGATTCGCCGCCGTGGTCGGTTCACGTACGGTTGGCCCGTCGCCATGCAGTTCCTGACCCGCTACCCGATCGCCTCGCCGAAGCGGTGGTTCCGGCGCGACACGCTGAAAGACGACGGCATGGCCGGCCTCGTGCTCGGGGTCGAGAGCGTCCCGGACGGTCTGGCGAGCGGCCTCCTCGCCGGGGTCAACCCGGTCTTCGGCCTGTACGGCTACCTGTACGGGATGGTGGGCGCCGCCCTGTTCACCAGCACGGCCTTCATGGCGGTGCAGGCGACCGGTGCGATGTCGATCATCGTCGCCGACGTCGATCTCGCGGGGCGGGACGACCCGGCGAGGTCGTTGTTCACCTTGTCGATCGTCACCGGACTCGTGATGATCCTCGCCGGCCTCCTCAAACTCGGCGGATTCCTGCGCTTCGTCTCGAACTCGGTCATGACGGGCTTCATCTCCGCCGTCGGCGTCAACATCATCCTCGGCCAGCTCGACAACTTCACCGGCTACGCGGCCGACGGGGGAGGCCGGATCGCCCGCGCACTCGACCTGCTCACCCACCTGTGGCGGGTCGACGTCGCATCGGTGACGGTCGGCGTGGTGACGATCGTGCTGATCGTCGCGCTGCAGAAGACGTTCCTCGGGGCACTGGGCCTCGTGGTCGCCGTCGGCGTCGGCTCGATCCTGGCTGCCGTGTTCGGGGCGCTCGACCGCAATGTGGCCCTCGTCGCCGACATCGCCGACGTGCCGCGATCGCTGCCGTTCATCACGATGCCCGTCTTCGGTGAGATGTTCGGGATGCTGATCCCCGCGGCGTCACTCGCGTTCGTGGGCCTGGTGCAAGGAGCGGGCGTCTCGGCCGGCTTCCCGAACCCCGACGGCAGCGAACCCGACGTGTCGCAGGACTTCGTCGGCCAGGGCGCCGGCAACATCGTCGCCGGCCTGTTCCAGGGGATGCCCGTGGGCGGCTCGATGTCGGCGAGTTCGCTCGTCGCCGGAGCCGGCGCCAAGACACGGACGTCGCTCGTGTTCGCCGGGGTCACGATGGCCCTCGTCATCCTGCTGCTCGCCGACGTCGTCGCATTCGTCGCGATGCCATCGCTCGCCGCGCTGCTGATCGTCGTCGGGTTCGGCACGATCAAGCCGAGCCGGGTGATGTCGGTCGCTCGAACCGGCACGGTCCCGCTGACGGTGATGTCGATCACGTTCGTCCTCACACTGGTCATCCCACTCCAGTACTCCGTGCTGGTGGGCGTCGGCATCTCGGTGCTGCTCTTCGTCGTCGGCCAGTCGAGCCGGCTCGTCACGAAGCGGCTCGTCATCCACGACGACGGACGTGTCGAGCAGACCGACCCCCCGCCGACGCTGCCGGGGGCCGAGGTGACCGTGCTGCAGCCCTACGGCGCGCTGTTCTTCGCCACGGCGCAGACGTTGCGCGATCAACTCCCCGACGTGGTGCCCGACTCGCGCTACGCCGTCGTGATCCTCCGCATCCGGGGGGCCGACGACGCCGGCGCCACCGTCATGGATCTCCTTCGCACGTACGCTGCCGATCTGCGTGAGGTCGACGGTCGGCTCGTGATCGTGACCGACAGCGATCGCGTCGCCCGCCAGATCCGGTCGGTCATCGACGCCGACCTGATCGGTCCTCGCCGGATCTATCGCAGCACGACGTTCATCGGCGAGGCGTCGAGACGCGCCTACCGCGACGCAACGACATGGATCGACGAACGAACGGCGGACGACCGGCAGGAGGATGGCACCGATGGGTGATCAACGGGTTCGACGGGCGGCTTCGGCGGCCATGGCGGCGGCGGTACTGCTGGTCATCAACCCGGCGGTCGGTGTCGCCACGGCCCCCGACGAGACGGTCGCGTCGACCGCCACGACCCAGCCGGTCGACACCTCGCCACCGACGACACCCGACACGACGGTGCCGGTCGACACCACGGCGCCCGGCGGGTTGATCGGCGTCGACGGCACGGGTTCGGCCGACGCGACCACGATCACATGGATCGGCATCATCGCGGCGCTCGTGCTGATCGCCGTGGCGGCATGGTGGATGCTCCGGCGCCACGAACACGACGACGGCCCGCCCCACCCGAACGACGACTGGCCCACCACCTCCGAAGTCATCTGACGCACCGGTCGCGACCGGCCTCGACGGTCAGGGTCGGACGGTGACGGGTTGGCCGACGTGGGCCAGCCAGCCCTTCAGGACCTTGTGGAGTTCGGGGGCCGAGTGGATGGTGTCGTCGGCCATCGGGAGCTCGACCGGGTGCATCACGAACGGGTGGGTCTGCGGCCCGCCGAGGGCGCCGTGCGAACCGACCTGGTGCTCGAACGCCGGCAGCTCGTTGGTCTCGGGGTCGTACGTCGAGTTGATCATCAGGTCGGCGACGTGCTCGTAGGCGTCGACCTCGCTCACCTGACGCACCGCACTCGGTCCGTACGCGGCGAGCGGGTCGTCACCCTCGACGGCGCCCGGGTCGTCAGCGGGGCGGTCGAGGAATCGGCGACCGGTCGGTCCGAGCACGACCGCGCCGTGCGCCGACGACTTCACGAGCACGAAGCCGATGCCGGGATGGGCCTGGAGCTCGGCGACGAGGTCGGGGTAGCGCTCCTCGATCTGTTCGAGCGTCCAGCGTGCCTTGCCCGGGAGGTACACGAGCCCGATGCCGCCCGACCCGAGCACGGTGACGGATCCGTCGGACAGCTCGTGATCGTCGTCGCCGCGGGCCGATCGAAACCACGCGGTCGACTCGGTCTTGCCCGCTTCGGAGTCGGGGTCGACGGCGGTGCTGCGACCGGTGAGGCGGGACACCATTGCTTCGAGGCTCTCGCCGTACTTGTGGGCGAACGGCTCGCCCTGGGTCTGGCCGTGATCGGACAGCACCACGATGTGGTACGGGCGTGGTGCCCACCTGATCGCCCGCTCGATGCGGCCGATCTGGCGGTCGATGTCGCGCAGCACGCCGAGGGTGTCGGCCCGTTCGGTGCCCGAGTGGTGCGACACCTCGTCGTAGCCGAGCAGGTCGACGTAGATCGCCGCTCGTCCCTCGGCCATGTCGGCGAGGATGCCGTTCACGCACACGTCGCGGCTGATCACCGTGGTGAACACGCGGAGGAGCGAGTCGACGATGCTGCGTTCGATGCGGGGCTGGACGTCGCGACGGCGTTGGTCGCGGGCGGCTCGGCGGTCGCGTGTGAAATCGACCACGGCGGCGACGAGGCTGCGGACGGCGTTCGACGGGCGGGCGAAGTAGCGGCCGTACCCGGCACCGATGCGGCCCTCCTTGATGCGACCGGCGCCGCTCATGGTGAGGACGGCCCGCTCGGCGTCGCCGCTGAAGAGATTGCCGTAGCTCGACCCGTTGTGGGCGAGCAGGCCGTTGCCGTCGCTGTGGCGCCGCTCGATCTCGGCGGCGGATGCCGGACGATTCGAGACCATCAGCGTGCCGGTCGATCGCTCGACCCAACGGAATGCGGGCATGCCGTCGTTCGAGCCGTGAAGGATGCCGCACTGGGAGACGCCGGTCTGGGACGACCACTGGGTCTCCCACGAGGTCAGCGCGTGGCTGCCCCGGGTGAGCCACGAGTGCAGCGTCGGCGCGTCACCCGAGGCCAGGGCTCGTCGCAGCACGACCTCGGCGACGCCGTCGACCTGGACGAAGACGATGCCGGGCACCTCGGTCGTGGTGGCGTGCTTGCGTCGACGACGCGCACGGTGGGCCATGTGCTCGTCGAACCAGGCGTCGTCGTCGATCGCCATGAGGCGCGACACGATCGTCGTCACGATCGTGAGGCCGATCGTGATCACGAGCGCGGTCCAGAAGTCGTCGACGTGGGTCCCGGGGACGAGGTCGAGCGCGACCCCGACGACGAACGCATTGACGGCGATCGCCCCGATCCCGAGTGTCAGCACCGACAGGGGGACCACGAGGAAGGCCAGCGCCGGCCACACCAGCGCGTTGAGGAGGCCGATGACCAGACCTGCGATCAGCGTCGAGGTGAGGTCGTCGAGGACGAAGCCGTCGAGGAAGGCCGCGAGCAGCCACAGCGCGAGCGCGTTGGCGATGACGACGACGACGCTGCGTCCGAGCGTCTGCCGCCAACCGGGGCGGAGTTCGTCGTCGCGCAGGAGTGTCGTGTGCTCGGCCATAGGACGCTCGAACACTACGTCACGCCTCGCGGCGCGACTGACGGCGCCGATCGTTCGTACACTGTGGCCGCCCCGGCGACGGGGCCCAGCCCCAGTAGCTCAGTGGATAGAGCGTCGGTTTCCTAAACCGTGCGTCGCAGGTTCGATCCCTGCCTGGGGCACCCTGCTCGATCACGCCGGCGCTGCGGGACGGTAACGACCGGGACACGGACCCACCGACGACAGCGTGGTTCTGCTCGCGCAGAACGCGACCCGCGACCACGCATGGTAAGTTTCGTGGGTTCCCTTGGGTGAGTCGCCCGCTTGGGCAGCCCGGCCGTCGAGGCTGTGCTCCGTGCAGGCTCGACGCCTCCTCCGAGTTCCACGCGAGGAAGGACGGCGATGCCGACAACCCAACAACCTCATCGGGCGATCGATCAGTAGCCGTCCCGGTCGCGAGCGCGCACGAACGCGGCGCCGTGAACGCTGACGAGCAGCAGGTCACCGACCTCGGCTGGCGACCCGCCGAGCCTGGACGAGGGCGTGCCGGCGGTCCGGGGCGTTCAGCACCTGACCATTCCCGAGCGTCTGACGAACCCGTGCCGGATCCGTCTGGCTTGACGTGACGAGACGCGTCGAGCACCACGTCGGTGCTCCCGACAGAAAAGAGAGAGAAATGGCCGCTTCCGAGAAGAGGACCAAGAAGCCGAAGCCGACTCGTTGGTACAGCGGCGATTCGCCGTCGGAGGATCTCGATCCGGTCGAGCAGGTCGCTCACCGCATCGTGCAAGAGTCTCGCTACCTGGCGCCTTCGGTCGACCGGATCATGGATGCCGACCTCACGCCGTCGCAACGTCTGGCGGCGATCAACCTGTTCAGCGCGTCGCTCGTCGACCCGGATGCCGGACATCGCGATCCGCGTGCGGCGATCGAGGCTGCTCGCGAGTCGGTCGATTGATCGGCTACGGGTACCGCATCTCGCAGCGCCAGCATCGCTCGGCCGGCTCGCCAGTGTCGAAGTGCACGGCGAGCCGGCTGGGCCGAACGAGCCGTTCCGGTCCGTTGACGGGGGCGATGCGGATCGTGACCTCATTGGAACCTGTTGCCCGGTCGACGTTGGTGACCTGGCCGGCTGCCAAGGAGAGGGCCGGGTCGTCGTCGTCGTGGACGAGCACGTGCTGGCCCACTCGAAGGTCGTTCCATCGTCGCCGGATCATGCGTCGTCACCTCGGTCCGGGCTGCGAACGCTGACTGTCCTGCGGGGAGCTGCGGTTGTCTCGGAGCGGGCGATCTCGGTTCGGAGCTTGTGCATGATCGGGCTTCTGCGTCTCAGGTGGACAGGGTGGTGATCGTCGCGAAGTGCAGTCCGGCCGCCGCGATCGTGAACGCGTGCCACACCTCGTGATAGGAGAACGTCGCCGGACGTAACGTCGGCCATCGGCGAGCGAAGCCGATGGCGCCCACCGTGTAGACGAGTCCTCCGGCGACGAAACAGACGAATGCGAGCGTGCCGCCCCGCTGCCAGATCGCCGGCGCGAGCGCGACGCCCGACCATCCCATTGCGATGTAGACGACCGGCCCGAGTCGGCTGGCACGTTCGAAGTGGCTGAGCTTGAGCACTGCTCCGACAGATGCGGCGAACCAGATCGCGATCAACACCGCGACCGCACGACCGGCGTTCAGTGTGGTGAGTGCGAGCGCCGAACAAGTTCCGGCGATCAGTGCAAAGATCGTGGCATGGTCGAGTCGCCGCCAGCGCGCTCGCGCTCGAACCGTGTGAACCCATCGGTGATAGGTCGTCGAGACCGCGAGCGTCGAGCACAGCCCGACGGCGTAGATGATCACACCGGCTCGCGCGCGGCCACCGTCCGATTGAATGGCGAGACCGGTGACCAGCGGAACGGCGAACACCAGCGCAACGAGGTGGAGGCGGCCCCGCCAGGTCGGACGCGCAGAGGTGCCCAGCGCGTCGTCCAGCGGTCGGGCGACCGCTCCTGCCTGCTCCCTGCCCACGTTGACCTCCCAGAACCGTTCGTGGTCCGGGTCAAGGCGTCAGGCCTGCACGGGGCGACAGCACTTTCGGCCGTCCTGCCCAAACGAGGCGACTCGTCCCGCCCGGACCGTACCATCACGAGCCGACATCCGTCGGGCGCGGGCGGGATGCCGGGTCCGGCGGCGTCGTGCGAACCGTCGTCTTCCCGGACGGACCCGCGAGCCACCCGACCGGACTCGAACGACCGAGGCGCTCCTTGCGCGGTACGATGGGCATCCTTGGGATGAGTCGCCTCGCTTGGGCAGGACGGCCGAGAGTGCTGTCGCCCCGTGCAGGCTCGACGCCTCGGACCGAGCCGACAGGTTCGAGGAGCGTTCATGAATCACCACCCATCCTGTTCAGCACTCGACTTCCGCCGACAGGCACGGGGTGGATCGAGATCCGGACGCCGACGTCGTGCTCGTCGAGGTCGGCCGGCGAGCACGATGATCACGGTTCGGGCTGTGCGCTGATGCGCGTCTTCCACTGTGACCGCTGCGAAGCGGTGCTGGCGTTCGACGCGCATGAATGTGCCGGCTGTCGAGCCACGGTCGGATACGTCCCGGGGGACCGGAGGCCTCGCGTACTCCAGGCGTCGACCGATCCGTCTGTGTTCCATCTCGATGCGCCTGGTGACCGGAGCGAGCGCCCGATGTGGCGTTGTCTCAACGCAGCCTGGGGCTGCAACTGGATGCTTCCCGTGGATTCGGGAGAGACCTGGTGTCGCTCGTGCCGGCTGACGCGAGGACGCCCGGACACCGGCCGGCCCGATGCGATCGCCGCCTGGGCCACGGTCGAAGCCGCGAAGCGCCGCCTCATCCACCAACTCGACGAGTTCGCCCTGCCCATCGAGATCGACTCGGCGTCGATGCCGGATGGGTTGGTGTTCGACCTCGTGTACCTCCCGGGCGAAGGCGGGATCACCGGCCACCTCGACGGCTTGGTCACACTCGATCTCGCCGAGGCCGATGACGGTCATCGGGATGGCCTTCGGCGGCGGTTGGGCGAGCAGTTCCGAACCGTCATCGGTCATCTCCGACACGAGATCGGTCATTACTACTGGCTCCGACTCGTCGGTCAGAGCAACGACATCGGTGTGTTCCGCCGGCTGTTCGGCGACGAGCGAGACGACTACCGCGTCGCGGTCGATGCCTACTACGCGGGGGCATCGTCCACGTGGGATCGAGCACGGTTCGTGACCGGCTATGCCAGCTCTCACCCACTCGAAGATTGGGCGGAGACGTTCGCGCACTACCTGCACATCGTCGACGCAGTCGACACCGCAGCCGCCCACGATCTCGTGCCGGCGGATCGCGCTGGCATGCTGGTCACCGATGCGGTCGCGACACTTCCCTTTGCCGACATCCTCGATGCGTGGCGACCGATCAGCGCTGCGGTGAACGCCATCGCCGAGACGGTCGGCGCGCCGGCCGTCTACCCGTTCGAGCCTGCGGGAGCGGTGGTCGACAAGCTCACCTTCGTCCACGACCAGGTCGCAGCGCACACCAAACGGGATCGGTTCTACGCGAACGAGTGATCCGCCGTGTCACGCCTTCGAGGTGGCGGACCCGTGCCGGCGACACGCTCGGGTTGCCGCGGGTTCGGTCCGTGCCTGGAGCATCAGGTGGTGCGCCCGGCTCAGGCCGTCTTGCAGTCGGCGCAGGTGCCGATCAGGTCGATGCGGTGATCGACGAGTTCGAAGCCGGCCTCGGTGGCGGCCGAGTCGAGCGACTTCTCGATGCTGCGTTCCGCACGGTCGGACAGATTGACGTCGACCACCGAGTTGCAGTCCTTGCAGACGAGGTGGTGATGGTGGTCGTCGGTGACCAGTTCGCTCAGCTCGTAGTACGACTTCGTGTCGCCGACGTCGAGCCGGGTGACGAGGCCCGCTTCCTCCATGACGGCGAGGTTCCGGTACAGCGAACTCTGCACGAGCTTCGGCGCCCGCTCGAGCAGCATCGGCATCGTCGCCGGGGCGCCGATCTCGGTCAGGAGGTCGACGAGTTCCTGTCGGCCACGGGTGTACATGTGCCCCGCAGCGGTCATCTGACGTCGAGCGATGGTGTGATGATCCGACACGCAAATGAGAATAGCTGAGAATCCGAGTCATCGCACGGACCGGTTCGGCGCGGTCGGGCGTCCGTCACACGGGGATTTCGTGCGATCGGGGTGGGACCCATTCTCAGTAGGGGTTAGCGTTGCTGGGAACGAATCCTATCCTCAGGGGAGAATCACCACATGCGGAAGCTCATGACCAAGGCGAACGTCGCCATCGTCGCCTCGGCGGGCCTCGTCCTCGCGGCCTGCGGCTCGGACGACGACACCGCCGACGAACCGGCTGCCGAGACCGAGACGTCGGACGACGCCGCTGCCGACACAGCTGCGACCGACGAGCCCGCTGACCAAGCGTCCGGCGAACTGCCGACGATCGTCGTGACGACCAACATCTTGGGCGACGTGGTCAGCAACGCCGTCGGCGATGCGGCCGAGGTCGTCACGATCATGCCGGTCGGTGCCGATCCACACAGCTTCCAGGCGTCGGCCCAGGAGATCGA
Organism: Ilumatobacter fluminis; assembly: GCF_004364865.1. Lineage (NCBI taxonomy): Bacteria > Bacillati > Actinomycetota > Acidimicrobiia > Acidimicrobiales > Ilumatobacteraceae > Ilumatobacter > Ilumatobacter fluminis. Next base: position 3,893,175 of record NZ_SOAU01000001.1, on the reverse strand, counting down.
CGTCCTGATGAGTGCCGACGCCCTGATCGTCAACGGTGGTTCGCTCGAAGAGAGCCTGCTCGACGTGATCGAGTCGGCCGAGGCCGACGGCGTCCCCACCTTCGAGGCGCTGAGCGCCGTCGAGACGATCGAGTTCGGCGAAGGCGCCCATGATGAGGACGAGGATCACGCCCATGATGAGGACGAGGATCACGCCCATGATGAGGACGAGGATCACGCCCATGATGAGGACGAGGATCACGCCCATGACGAGGACGAGGATCACGCCCATGACGAGGACGAGGAGGGTCATGACGATCACGATCACGACCACTCCGGTGACGACCCGCACTTCTGGACCGACCCGATGCGGATGGCAGCCGCCGTCGACGGCATCGTTGTCTTCCTGCAGGAGACCGTCGAGTTCGCCGACCCGGCCGCCGTCGACGCATCGGCCGAGGCCTACGTCGCAGAGCTGACCGCGCTGAACGACGAGATCGAGGCACTGGTCGCCGAGGTGCCCGAGGACGGCCGCAAGCTCGTCACCAACCACGAGGCCTACGGCTACTTCGCCGACGCCTACGGCTTCGAGCAGATCGGCGCAGTCGTCCCGTCCGGCTCGACCGTCGACGGCACGAGCGGCGGCGAACTCGCCGAACTCGTCGAGCTGGTCGAGGCCGAGGGCGTCCCGGCCGTCTTCTCCGACAACACCGCGTCGGACGAATTGATCCAGGTGCTCGCCGAGGAAGCCGGCGGCGTCGAGGTCGTCGAGCTGCTGTCCGGGTCGCTGACGGAGCCCGGCACCGAGGGCGACAACTACCTCGACATGCAGCGGGTGAACGCCGAGCGCATCAGCGGCGCACTGAGCTGAACGAACCGACGACGGCCGCTCCTCCCGGGCTCCGGGTGGGGCGGCCGTCTTGCGTTTTCAGTGCCCGTGATCGTGATGCGGATCGTCGAGGATCAACGCGTCGCCGACGCGAACGAAGCGGCCCCCGAACGCCGTCCGGAGGTTGTCCTCGGTGAAGACCTCGTCGGGCGGACCGAAGGCGACGAACCGGGTCGCCAGGAGGAGCACCTGCTCGCAGCGCCCAGCGTCCTCGAAGTTGTGCGTGGTCGTGATGACCGTGCGGCCCTTCGCGTGCTCGTCGTCGATGACGCTGGTGATGATCGAACGTGACCGCACGTCGAGGCCGGTGAGCGGTTCGTCGAGGAGGAGCGTCGGCGAGTCCTGGGCGAGGCCCTGGGCGACGAAGGCCCGCTGACGCTGGCCGCCCGACAGCTGATGGATCTGGCGCCCGGCCAGGTCGCTGATCTCCAGACGATCCATGGCTGCCTCGACCGTCGTGCGGTCGTCGGCGCCAGGGCGGCGGAACAGGCCGAGCCGCGGATACCGCGCCATCGCGACGACGTCGCGCACCGTGAGCGGGAGGCTCGGGTCGACGTCGGTCGACTGCAGCACGATCGCCGGCGTCGCCCCGAACGTCTCGCACGATCCGCTCGTCGGATCGATCACGCCGGCGATGACCTTGAGCAGGGTCGACTTGCCGGAACCGTTCGGGCCGATGATCGCCACCGACGAACCGGCCTCGACCTCGAGCGAGAGCGGGCCGACCGCGTGGATCGAGCCGTAGTCGACGTGGACGTCGGTGAGTACGGCGGCGGCAGACACGACTGCGACGTTATCGAGAACCAGTCCGAAAGTTGTCGGGTTGGCGTTATCGTCGCACTGTGCAGATGGTCCTCGACGCCTTCGAGCCGGCGTTCATGCAGCGTGCGCTGGTCGGCGCATTGCTCGCCGTCGTGGCGACCTCGCTCGTCGGGACCTGGGTCGTGCTCCGCGGACTGTCGTTCCTCGGCGATGCCCTCGCCCACGGCGTGATCCCGGGCATAGCGCTCGCCGTCCTCTGGGGTTTCAACCCGGTGATCGGAGCGCTCGTCGCCGCGGCGGTCATGGGCATCCTGATCTCGGTCGTGACGTCCCGCACCCGAATTCGTGAGGATGCCAGCATCGGTCTGCTGTTCGTCGGGATGCTGTCGCTCGGCATCGTGATCGTCTCCAAGGCGCGCTCGTTCGCCACCGAGGTCACCGCCTTGCTGTTCGGTGACGTGCTCGGCGTGTCGCGCGACGACATCCGCGCACAGATGATCGGCGCGGCGGTCGTCGTGATCGCGACCGTTGTGCTCTACCGCCCGTTCCTCGCGCTCACCTTCAACCGCATGAAGGCTCGGTCGCTCGGCATGAGGCCGACGGCGGCGCACGTCGCCATGCTCGTCCTGATCGCGATCAGCATCGTCACCAGCTTCCAGGCCGTCGGCACGCTGCTGGTCTTCGGCCTCCTGGTCGGGCCGCCGGCCACCGCCTCGCTGCTCACCAATCGGGTGCCGGTGATGATGATCGTGTCGATGGTGTTCGGTGCGGTCGCCGTCGTGGCCGGACTGACGATCAGCTTCCACTACGGGACCGCCGGCGGCGCCACGATGGCCGGATTGAGTGTCGCTCAGTTCTTCGTCGTCTTGGCCGGTGTGGAGATCATCCGCGCCGTTCGCGAGTATCGCCACGCACGACTCGCCTGACGCGTCTCGGAGCGGTCGGTGGCAGAGCGGTATCTTCGGGCAGCGATGGGATCGGACGGCCCCGAACAGGGTGTGACGAACGAGGTGTCGCACGAACGGCTCCCACGTGCGGTCTCCGAGACGGCGATCGTCGTGGTCGTCCCCGAGGCGGAGGCGCTGCTCGAGCGGTATCGGCGACGTCGACCCGACCACGAGGACCCGGCGATTCCGGCGCACGTCACCGTGCTGTTCCCGTTCCGGCCAACGGTCGACGAGGCCGACGTGGAGTTGATCGGGGAGTGTGCTGCGGCGGTACCGACCTTCGACGTGACGTTCGCCCGGACGTCGGCGTTCCCGGTCGGGCTCGTCTACCTCGTGCCCGACCCCGTCGAACCGTTCCTCGAACTGACCGAGGTGCTCGCTAGCGCGTTTCCGGACACACCGCCGTACGGCGGCCTGTTCGACGAGGTCATTCCACACCTCACCGTCGCCGCCGACCTCGAGCCGGCCGAGGTGATCGCGCTGCGGGACGAACTCGTCGGGGAACCGCCGATCGAGGCCACGGTCACGCACATCGCGCTGCTGCGCCACGATCCTGCCGAGGGATGGCGGGCCGAGCACATCTGGCCGCTCGGGCCGGCGTCACCGCGGCTGGATTGATCAGACGTCGCGGTCGACGGTGATCACGACGAGGTCGGTCGGCTGCGAGGGCTCGTTGGCGAAGAGGTCGGTGACCTCCCAGCGTGGACCCACCTTCTGGACGAGCGCGGGTCGGGTGGTGTCGCCGTCGACCAGTTCGATGATCGCCTTCGCCCGCGCGATGGTCCGGCCGTCGAAGCGGTCGGGCAGCGAGGCGACCAGATCGTCGACGGCCGTTCGCGTCATCGGTCCGTCGATCGGCACCGAGTGGGTCTGATGGAGGTCGAACAGCGTCGGTCCGGGCACCCCGCTCGGGTCGCTGTCTCGGTGTCCGCCGATGGCGATGAAGCGTCCGAGCGCCCCCGGCTCCCGTCGATCTCGGCTGCCGTCGACGATCGGGATGTCCGGTGCGAGCGCACTCAGTCGTGACCGTGCCTCCGACGCGTCGCCCGGATCGACGAGGTCGGTCTTGGTGAGCACCAGGAGGTCGGCGGCGCCGATCTGGGCCTCGAGGTGGAGCCGGACCCAGCGGGGCATGTCGTCGTCGAGCAGTTGATCGGCGGCGACGACGGTGACGACGCCGTCGAGGATGAAGCCGGCCGACCGGCCCCATGGGGTGACGTTGTCCGGCTCGGCGATGCCGGACAGTTCGATCACGAGGTGGTCGGGTGGCTCGGGGCGGGCGCGGATGGTGTCGAGCGCTGCGCCCATGTCGTCGATCGACGTGCAACACACGCATCCGTCGGTCAGCTCGATCGCATCGCCGTCGCAGCCCTTGATGAGCCGGGCGTCGAGGTTGATCGCCCCGGCGTCGTTGACGACGACGGCGATCGGACGGTCGGCGACGGTGAGCACCTCGTTGATGGCGCTGGTCTTGCCCGCGCCCAGGTAGCCGCCCACGAACGTGATCGGGACGCGCCGTCCGTCCCACGGCAGGAATTCGGGCTCCTGGTAGGGCGCGGTCATGCTCGTCGCGGACGGGAGGGGAGCATGCGGGGGATCGTACCCACGTGCTCGTCGCGCGGCCGCCCGTCACGTCGGACGACGATGCAGCGCCGGCACTCGCTGGCCGGCGAGTTCACCGACCGCGTGGAGGACATGGTCGGGGACGATCGATCCGGCCGGCTCGATGTGCCCGGTCGAGGGCTCGACGATGATCGTCGACGATGCCCTCCGGATCTTGACCCTGCCGTCGATCATCAAGGTGAGCGTGTGCTGGACACGCCCCTGGCAGTCGAGCAGTTCGGTCGTCGTGAGGTACTTCTCGATGTCGCTCATCGCATCAGCGGTCTCCCCGGTCGCGTTCGTCGACACGCATCAGCGTTCCTCTGCGAACTCGACGTGGCGGCGGATCACCGGGTCGTACTTGCGGACGACCAACCGTTCGCGGCTGTTGGTCGTGTTCTTCTTCGTGACGTACGTGTAGCCCGTGCCCGCGGCACTGCGGAGCTCGATGACCGGACGACGTTCCCTGCTCGTCTTGGCCATGATCAGACCTTCTGGCCGCTGCGGCGGATCTCGGCGACGACGGACTCGATGCCGCGACGGTCGATCGTCTTGATCGCTCGGGTCGACAGGGTGAGCCGAATCCATCGGCGCTCAGACGCGAGGTAGTAGCGCTTCGACTGGATGTTCGGGCCGAAGCGGCGGTTCGAGCGCCGGTGTGAGTGCGACACGGTCTTGCCGAAGGAAGGAGCCGTTCCGAAAAGTTGGCATTGTCGGGACATGTGAGCAGGCTAGCAAGAATCAGAATGATTCCGAAAGAATATTCCGAACGGTGGAACCATCGAATCCGTCCTGCCGGGGTAGGGTGGCTGGCATCGAGGGGGAGTAGCCCTCCCTGCCGTCGATCGACACACTGGCGCCGATGGGCGCCCGGTCGGCGGGCCCGCTCCGGCGGGTGGGCGAGACCTTCGACCGTACGACGTCCATCGTCGTGTCGGTCGGAGCGTTTTCCGGGTCGACACGGCACGACCAGGAGGAGCCCGATTCATGTCGATGAGCGATGCCGCGAGAGCGTTCGTCACCGTCTTCCCCGCCGAACTGCCCGACAAGACGATGGTCGCGACGATCGTGTTGGTCGCCCGCTACCACCGCCCCGTGTGGGTATGGGTCGGCGCCGCCGGGGCCTTTGCGGTCCATGTCGTCGTGGCCGTTGCTGCCGGGAGCGCGATCGGCCTGCTCCCCGACGCCGTCGTCGGTGCCGTCGTCACGGTGATGTTCGCCGTCGGCGCTGCCGTCCTGCTGCGGGCGGCGCGCTCGGCCGAACCGGACGTGATCGACGATGACGCCGCCGGGGCGGTCGCATCGATCGGCGCCACGGTTGCCGGCAGTTTCGGTCTTGTGGTGGTCGCCGAGTGGGGCGACCTCACCCAGCTGGCAACCGCCAGTCTCGCCGCCGAGAGCGGTGCTCCGTTCGCCACCGCCGTCGGCGCCTGGCTGGCCTTGATCTCCGTCGCCGCGATCGCCGCCGTCTTCGGCCGCCAGTTGGTCGCTCGAGTGCCGATCCATCGGGTCAACTACATCGGCGCTGCGGTGTTCGCCGCCCTGGCGGTCTGGGCCGCCGTCGACGTCGTTCGCGAACTCACTGCAGCGTGATAAGGAGCCTTCACATCGATTGTGTGGGTTGGTGACGAAGTCTCTAGCATCACGTGGTCGTGAACCCGTCCACACCGCCCACCCGTCGGTCCGTCGCCGCACTCGCCCTCGTTGCGCTCCTGGCTGCCGCGTGCAGCGGCGGTGACGACAGCGACACCGCGACCTCCGACGTCGTCGCCGAGACCGCGACGACACCGACGACCGCGACGACCCCGACGACCACACCGACCCCGACGACCGACGCGGTGACACCGGGATCGGTTGCCCCACCCGCGTCGTCCGTCGCCAGCGATCCATCCGGAACGGTCGAGCATGCACTCGGAACGGTCGAGGTGGTCTCCGAGCCGACCCGTGTGGTGGCGCTCGATCGGTCGTTGATCGACGCGGCGCTCGCACTCGAGCTGCCACTCGCCGGCTACACCACGTACAACGACCCCGACGGAGCACTGCCGGCCTACTTCGGGGACGCACTCGTGTACGCCGACGCTGCCACCTGGGTCGGCGACCTGCTCGACCCGAACATCGAGGCGGTCGCGGCCCTCGACCCCGACCTGATCCTGATGACCGCAGTCCGCCACGAAGACCTGTACGACGAGTTCTCGGCCATCGCCCCGACGGTGGCGACGGAGTCGGCCGGTGGCGGATGGAAGGACAACATCCGGCTGATCGCCGCAGCAACCGGGCGCAGCGACCTCGGCGAGGACGTGCTCGCCGACTACGAGGAACGCGCCGCTTCCGTCGGTGCGGCGGTGAACTCGGCAGCCGGTGACCCCACGATCTCGGTGGTTCGCTTCGCCGACGCGATCCGGCTCTACCAACCCGTGAGCTTCAGTGGCGTCGTCCTCGAGGACGCCGGGCTGGCTCGGCCGGAGAGCCAGCAGGATCGCGACGACTTCATTGCGATCATCTCCGAGGAGGAGCTCGAGCTGGCCGACGCCGATGCGCTGATCTACACCGTCGCCGCCCACGAGGCCGTCGAACGCATGGCGAGCGAGGTGCAGGAGCGGCCGCTGTGGCAATCGCTGTCGGCCGTTCAGGAGGGCCGCGCCTATCCCGTCCTCGACGATTCGTGGATGAGCGGTGTCGGCGTGTTCGGCGCGCACCTGATCCTCGACGACCTCGAAGAGATCTTCGGCGTCGGTTGACCGACGCCGAATATCCGTACCCCGACCCAGTAAGGAACCCATGACCCGTACGACCATCTCGATCCTGCTCGGCTCGACCCTCGTGCTCGCCGCGTGCGGCGGCGATGACGAGGCCGCCGACACCACGGTGCCCGCCACGACCGTGGCGCCGACCACGGCAGCCCCGGAGACGACCGCAGCGCCCACGACGGCAGCGCCGACCACGGCAGCGCCGACGACCGCAGCACCGACGACCGCAGCGCCGACGACCGCTGCGCCGGAGACGACCACCGGCCACCAGCGTGCCCGCCGGCGAGACGATCAGCGACGTCGCCAGTGCCAACGGTGCGACGTTCATCCCCACGTACACCGACTTCGCTCCGATGTACGCGGCGGCGATCGAGGGACCCGGGCCGGTCACCGCGTTGATGCCCGACGACGACGCATTCATCGGATTCTCGACGACCTATCCCGACCTGCTCGAGGAGCTGCGGGCCGACTTCGACCTGCTCGACAGCGTCCTGTCGTACCACGTGATCGACGGCGCCCTGACGGCGACCGAGATCATGGAGGCGACCGAGTTGCCGACGTTGCAGGGTGAGGCCATCACGGTCGAGGTCGTCGGCGACGCGGTCGTGTTCAACGGTGGTGAGGGATCGGTGAAGATCGCCGATCTCGTCGCGACGAACGGCATCGTCCACATCCTCGACGGCATCCTGCTCCCGCCGTCGGTGTCGGCCGACGCGAGCTGATCAGCAGGCCCGCTCGGCCCACCACTCGCGGACGAGGCGAGTCGCCTCGTCGCGATCGATCGACCGGTCGGCCGCCAGCAGCATCGAGACGGCCTCGCCGACCTCGGGGCCGGGCGCGATGTCGAGGAGCTGCATGATCTCGTGACCGCTCAGGGGTGGCCGTCGGCGCGCTTCTGCGTCGTCGGCCGCCAGCCGGCGGATCCGCGACTCCAGGTCGTCCACCGAGGCCTGGAGTGCGGCGGCTTTGCGCGCATGGCGCGTCGTGCAGTCGTGGCGGACGAGCAGGTTGAGGTCGCCCAGCAGCGGGCCGGCATCGACGACGTATCGGCGCACCGCGCTGTCGGTCCAGCCTCGGTCGTATCCCTTGAAGCGGCCGCTCAGCTCGACGAGGCGGGCGACGTCGGTGACGAAGCCGGCGTCGAACCCCATGTCGCCGAGGCGTCGTCGGGTGATGCGTGCTCCGACGGCCTCGTGGTGGCGAAACGTGACACCGTCCGGCCCGAACCGACGGGTTGCCGGCTTGCCCACGTCGTGCAGCAGGGCGGCGAGCCGCAGGCGCGGCTGCGTCGGGGTCGACGCCGTGACGGCGACGGTGTGCGCCAAGACGTCCTTGTGCCGGTGGATCGGGTCGTGCTCCATCCGCATCTCGACGATCTCCGGGATCCAGTATCCGAAGAACCCGTCGTCGACCATCTCGAACAGCTCGTCGGTCGGGTCGGCCCGATCGAGGGTGTCGCCGAGCCGTCGGCGGGCGTCGCTGGACAGCACGGTGGCGGTCGTCAGCAACAGCCGTCCCGACAGCCGGGGTCGTCGTCGAGGGGGTCGATCGCAACGAACAGTCGAGAGCCCAGTTCGGCCGACGGTGACTTGTGGATCGCGCCGACGCCGCGTTCGTCGAACTTGCTCCCCGTGAGGATCAGCACCTCGCCGGGCAGGCTGTGGCGAGACGGCCCGCTGGCGATCGCCGCATTCGCATCGGCGGGGGTGCGGCCCTGCAGACCGAGTTCGGACCGGTCGACCGACGGCTCGGGAAGCCACTCGGTACCCGGTCCGGCGTAGGTGCACAGCAAGCGCATCACGTTCGCGTCCTGATGGAACACGGGGCACATCTCCGCAGCGTTGACCTCGACGCGGACGAGGACGTGGCTCCGGGCAGCGGCTTCGGCGACCGTCCGGCCGAGTAAGGCGACGTCATCGACGAGGGCTCGGCGGGCCGGGCCGTCCGCGACGCCGATCTCGATGAGCCCTCGGGTGACCGCCTCCGCGATCTGGTCGACGGCGGACGTGACTCGCAGTTCGAACCAGTCACCGCTCGCCAGCTCCTGAGCGAGCTGGGCGACGGGGCCGGGGAGGTCGCGCTCCCACCGCCACATCACCGGCCCGTCGGGTGTCGTCGGCTCGAGGGCCGGACCGTCGGTGGTGCGCTCGACCGCGACGTCGGTGTGCAGATCGATCGTGCTCACAGCTCGCACGATTCCTCCCACTCGGGGAGCGGATCGTCGAACTGTTGCCAGCCGGCGAAGCCGAGGGCGAACTCGTCGTCGGTCAGGAGCGCGCGGTCGAGCTGGGCCCGCAACGCCACCTCGTCCATGTCGACGCCGATCAGCACGATCTCGTTGAGGCGGTCGCCGAGCATCGGGTCCCAGCGGCTCTCGAGCTCGGCGCGGTCGGTGTCGCTCTCGAACTCCCACTCGGACTCGGGGAGTGCTGCGTACCACGGAGCGAGCGGTTCGAGCATGACCGACAGGCCGGCCTGACTCCACATCGCCTGGACGTCGGGTCGCGTCGCCAGCCAGACGAACCCCTTGCTGCGGAGCACGCCCGGCCACTCGGACTCGAGGGTCTCGGCGAGCCGCATCGGGTGGAACGGCCGGGCGTTGCGGTACACGAACGACGAGATGCCGTACTCCTCGGTCTCGGGCGGATCCTCGCCGTTGAGGGCGCGGACCCAACCGGGAGCGAGCGCCGCCTCCTCCTCGTCGAACAAGCCGGTGTCGAAGATCGCGTCGAGTGGGACATCGCCGCGTTCGGCGATCTCGATGCGGGCACGCGGATTGAGCGCCCGGACCAGGCTGACGACCTCGCCGAGCTGATCTGGGTCGACCAGGTCGGGCTTCGAGACCACGATCACGTCGGCGAACTCGACCTGATCGACGAGTAGGTCGGAGATGACGCGGTCGTCTTCGTCGTCGCGGCCGACGCCGAGTTCGATCAGCTCTTCGAGCTCGGCGAAGTGCTGGACGAACCGGCTGGAGTCGACGACGGTCACCATCGTGTCGAGGGTGGCGAGATCGGACAGCGTCGTGCCCTCGATGTCTTCGAAGAGGAACGTGGCGGCCACCGGCATCGGCTCGGAGATCCCGGTCGACTCGATGAGGAGGTAGTCGAAGCGGTCCTCGCGGGCGAGGCGGGCGACCTCGATCAGGAGGTCGTCGCGCAGGGTGCAGCAGATGCACCCGTTCGTCATCTCGACGAGCCGCTCCTCGGTGCGGTCGAGATGTGCGCCGCCGTCGGCGATGAGGGCGGCGTCGATGTTGATCTCACTCATGTCGTTGACGATCACGGCGACGCGGCGGCCGTCACGGTTGGCGAGCACGTGGTTGAGCAAGGTCGTCTTGCCGGCGCCGAGGAAGCCGGAGAGCACGGTGACGGGGAGCATCCCGTCACTCTACCCAGTAATGAGAATCATCCCTATTTTATCTCGTTCTTTGCGGTCCGCGGTCGGCCGAGGCTCAGGCGAGGGCTGCCACGGCTGGTCCCGACCGAGCACTCGCAGTAGATCCCTTCGGCACCACGAGCGGGGTGCCGGCGATCGGGTCGTCGATCACGACGCAGTCGAGGCCGAAAACCTCGTGGACCTGCTCGGCGGTGATGACCTCGTTCGGCGCGCCCGACGCCATGATCCGGCCGTCGCGCATGGCGACCAGATGATGCGAATAGCGACACGCGAGGTTCAGGTCGTGGAGGACGAGCACGATCGTCCGGCCGGCCTCGCGGTTCAGCTGGGTCACGAGCTCGAGGACCTCGATCTGATGGGAGATGTCGAGGAAGGTCGTCGGCTCGTCGAGCAACAAGAGGTCGGTCTCCTGCGCGAGTGCCATCGCGATCCAGACTCGTTGGCGCTGGCCGCCCGACAACTCGTCGACCGCACGGTCGACGAGATCCTCGGTGCCGGTCGACGCCAACGCGGCGAGCACGGCGGCCTCGTCGGCCTTCGACCATTGCTGGAACAGGGTCTGGTGGGGCGTGCGACCCCGTGCCACGAGGTCGCCGACGAGGATGCCCTCGGGCGCGATCGGGCTCTGGGGGAGCAGCCCGAGCCGTCGAGCGACCTCCTTGGTCGGCAGGCGGTGGATGTCGCCGCCGTCGAGGAGGACCGTGCCCGACTTCGGCTTCAGCAGACGAGACAGCGCCCTCAGCAGCGTCGACTTGCCGCACGCGTTCGGGCCGATGATGACGGTGACCTCGCCGTTGGGGATCTCGATGTCGAGCCCCGAGGTGATCTCCCGTTCGTCGTACGCGAGGGTCAGGTCGGTCGCTGCGAGCCGGGTCACGAGGCGTCCTCCTCGGCGCGGGCACGGTGAGTCAGTGCGACGACTGCCGACCGGACTGCGGTCGGGTCGGTCAGGGGGCCCTCGGCGAACGCGACGCGGACGAAGTGCCAGCCGCTCGGCGCGTCGGCGGCGAACGTCACGCCCGTCCGATCGATGTCGCGCACCCGGGCCGTCGTCGCCTCGGGCAGGCCGCCCAGGGTCCGCACGATCGACAGCGACGCATCGAGGTGATCGACGTTCATGTGCTCGACGGCTCCCGCACTCCCGGCGACCACCGGGTCGGCGACGGCGGCGGCGATCTCGTCGGCGCCGACCCAGCTCATGATGCCGAACCCGCCGACGAACCGGCCCGACGCGATCGTCAGCTTCCACCAGCCGAAGTCGGGCCAGTCGGCGTAGTCGGCCGCACCCGGGTGGTGCTCGAGGTGGCGTCTGACGTCGGCGGCCGACGGTTCGCAGCGCTGCAGCTCGCCCACCAGGCTCACTCGCGGCGCATCCATCGGGTCGCCACCGTTCGGGGTGCTGCCCGACACGAACAGGCCGGCCGCCGGATGAGCGGTCGCGAACCGGGTGTGTTCGGCCAGGTCGGAGATGCACGCCAACGGCGACCCGTCGTCGAGGACCGAATACGCGACGAGGCTGCCGTACGGGTGACCGTCGGGTGTCGTCGTGGTCAGGGTGCCGAATCCGCCGTGCCCGATCAGGGTGCGGATGAGTTCGGCGTGAGTGGGAAGCGTCTCGACGTCGCCGACGATGCGGAGCGAGGTGAGGTGTTGGCGGTTGGTGTCGGTCATGGCTGGGTGTCTCCGTCGGGTGCGGTGTGAGTCGTCAGGTCGGCGATGAGGTCGGCGAGGAGTTGGCCCGTGCGCGGTCCGTTGCCGAGCAGGAGCTGTGCGTCGTAGGCGATCACCGCTCGTCGCTCACCGGCGGGCGTCTGGGCGAGCGCCGGGATCTGTTCGAACAGTCCGTCGACCCCGCCGACCGACTCGAGGCCGCTCTCGGTCACGAGAAGGACGTCGGGTGCGGCGGCGATCATGGCCTCGTCCGAGATCTCTGCCGACTCCGTGACACCCAGTTCGTCGGCGACGTCCACGCCTCCGGCGGCCTCGACCAGCCAGTGCGTGTTGTACGCCTCGCCGAAGACGAGACGTGCGTTCGAACCACGGATGTACAGCGACGCGACCTTCGGCGCCGGATCGCGGCGCGGCGCCGACGCCGCAGCGGCGTCGATCTCCGCCTGGACCTGTGCCGCAAGGACGGCACCGTCGTCGGCCGCGCCCAGTGCGTCGGCGACGGCCATGATCTTCTCGGCCGCGCCGGTCGAGGAGGCGTTCGACGGCACGATCACGAGCGGGATGGCCAACCGCTCGAGGTCGTCGAGCACCTCCGGCGGGCTGGCGATGTCGGTGCCGAGCAGCAGCGTCGGCTCGAACGCGGCGATCGGCTCTGCGGTGAGCGAGCGTTGGTAGCCGATCTGTGGCAGTGCATCGGCTTCCGGCGGATACGTCGCCGACAGGTCGGTCGCCACGACCTGATCGCCGAGTCCGAGCGCGAACACGATCTCGGCCACGTCGCCGTCGAGCGGGATGATCCGCTCGGTCGAGAGGATCGTGACGGACTCGCCCCGAGCGTCGACGACGGTTCGTCCGGCGGAAGGGCTGGTCGCGGGCACCGTCGTCTCGACGACGGTCGTCGTCGTGCTCGTCGATGGCGGAGCGGTCGTCACCGGCGTCGTCGGCGTCGTCGATGTGGATGTCGATGTGGAGGTGGATGTGGCGTCGACGCCCCCGCATGCGGCGATCACCGCAGCGAGTGCAAGCGCCAGTGGGGCGAGTGGTCGGCGCGTCACAGCGCACCCGTCCTGGCGCGTCGGGTGAGGAGCCAGAGCAAGTACGGCGCGCCGATGATGGCGGTCATCACGCCGACCGGGAGTTCGGTGGGCGCCAACACGCGCCGGGCGACGAGGTCGGCTGCAGTGAGCACGAACGCCCCGACGAATGCCGCCGGTACGACGCAGGCGTTCGGTGAGTTGACCATGCGGCGAGCGATCGGGCCGGCGACGAAGGCGATGAAGGCGATCGGACCGGCAGCGGCGACGGCGAGCGCGGACAGCCCCACCGCCAGGACGATCAGTCCGAGCTTCGCCCGGTTGACCCGGACGCCGAGTGCAGCTGCGGTGTCGTCGCCGAGATCGAGTCGGTCGAGCGAACGTTGACCGATGATGACGAGCGGCGCCAAGACGAGGAGTGCCAGGCCGACGGTGCGGACGTGGTCCCAGCTGCGTCCGTTCAGCGACCCGGTCAGCCAGACGGCGGCGCGTTGGACGTCGTAGATGTCGGCCCGGGTGATGAGGTAGTCGACGCCGGCCGCTGCCGTGAAGCCGATGCCGATACCGACCAGAACGAGGCGCGACGACGACAGGCCGCGTTTCCATGCCAGGACATAGACGAGCAAGGCGGTGACGACACCGCCGGCAACGGCGCCGCCCGCGACTGCCAGGCTCGAGCCACCCCAGTAGACGATCACGAGTACGGCGCCGAACGCTGCGCCTTGCTGGAACCCGACGATGTCGGGCGAGCCGAGCGGGTTGCGCGCGATCGACTGGAAGACCGCCCCCGACATGCCGAGCGCTGCGCCGACCAGGATCGCCGTGAGGGCACGCGGCAGCCGCAGTGTCTGCACGATGAACTCGGCGTCGTCGCCGCCGTCGCCGAACACTGCCGACAGCACCTGCCGGACCGAGAGCGGGAAGTCGCCCACCATGATCGACCACGTCGCGACGACGAGGATGCCGACCAGCAGCAGACTGCACACAGTCACGGAACGCACGTCGACGCGCACCGAGAACGAGCCCGCTCGCACGACCCGTGCCGTGCCGACGACGGCGGTCACAGGCGGACCATCCGCATTCGTCGCACGAGGATCACGAAGGCCGGGCCGCCGATGGCTGCGGTCATGATGCCGACCTGGACCTCGCTCGGTCGGGCGATGACGCGACCCGCCGTGTCGCACAGCAGGAGGAACGCTGCGCCGCCGAAGGCACAGGCCGGGACCAGCCAACGCTGGTCGGGGCCGAAGAGGGCGCGGGCGGCGTGGGGCAGGACCAGCCCGACGAACCCGATCGGGCCGACCGCGGCAACGGCCGCGCCACAGAGCAGCATGATCGCAATCCCGCTCACACCGCGGGTGAGGTGCACCTTGACGCCGAGCGCGGCGGCCGCGTCGTCGCCCAGGCCGATCGCATTGAGGGAACGGCTGACGCCCACCGCCATCACGAGGCCGACGACGATGAACGGGGCGACGCTCCATGCGATGTCGGCGTCGCGCCCCGACAGCGAGCCGACGGCCCAGAACCGGAACTGGTCGAGCGTCGCCGTGTCGAGGAGCGTGACGGCGCGAGTGAGTGCGAACAGCAGGGCACTCAGCGCGGCGCCGGCGAGGGCGAGACGGACCGGGGTCGCGCCGGCGCGACCGATCGAGCCGAGGGCGTAGACGACGACCGAGGTGATCGCTGCGCCGACGAGCGCGAACCAGACCAAGTCGTCGACCGATGTCGTGCCGAAGGCCCAGATCCCGATCACGACGGCAAAGGATGCGCCCGCGTTGACGCCGAGGATGCCCGGGTCGGCGAGCGGGTTGCGCGTGACCGCCTGCATCAAGGCGCCGGCGACGCCGAGCGCACTCCCGACGAACAGGCCGACGATCGTTCGCGGGAGTCGGAGTTCTCTGACGACCAGGTGATCGGTGTCGGTCGGGTCGTACGACAGGAGTGCCTCGACGACCGGACCGAGCGGGATCGGCTTGGCGCCGACAGCGAGCGACAGGGGGACGGCGATCACGGTGGTCGCGATCAGCAGGACCATGCCGATCGTGCGACGGGCGATGCCGCGTCGCGCCGCGACCGGCACGACCGACGGCGCGGTGGCGGGATCGAGGGTGGCGGTCACTGGGTTCGGGGTGCGGCTGGGTCGAGGAGGTGGGCGTCGTAGATCACGACTGTTAGGTTGCCCTGACAATTCATATCAGGAGTTCCTGGTCAGCGGCCAGTCTGGTCCTGACGAGATCGTGAAAGTGAGCCGACATGAGTGAACAGTACGGAACCGTCGTGGCGGTCGAGCGGCTGACCCCGACCATGGTGCGCATCGTGTTCGGCGGCGCAGGGTTGGCCGACTTCGAGCCGACCGAGCACACCGATCAGTACGTGAACGCGCTGTTCGTGCCCGACGGTGCGCCGTACTCGGTGCCGTTCGAGGCCGATGAGGTCAAGGACCTCGATCCGGCCCTGAAGCCGAAGGGTCGTCGCTACACGATCCGGGCCTGGGACCCGGAACGTCGCCACGTCACCATCGACTTCGTCGCCCACGGCGACGTCGGGTACGCCGGCCGGTGGGCCCAGAACGCCCAGGTCGGTGACCGGCTCCAGATGATCGGGCCGAGCGGCGGGTACCGACCGAACCTCGACGCCGACTGGCACCTCTTGGTCGGTGACGAGAGCGCGCTCCCGGCGATCGCGGCCTCGCTCGACGTCCTGCCGGCCGGCCGCCGAGTCATCGTGCTCGGTGTGGTCGACGGACCCGCACACGAACTGGTGCTCGATTCGGCCGCCGACGTCGACGTCCGCTGGTGCCATCGATCGAATGATGTGTCGGCGGAACAGCGCCTCGTCGACGAGATCGCCGCGCTCGAGTGGGCCGGCGACGTCGACATCTTCGTCCACGGCGAGGCCGCCGAGGTGCGTGCCGTGCGTCGCTTCCTGGTCGCCGAGCGCGATGTCGACCGCGCCGGCTGCTCCATCTCGCCCTACTGGCGGCGGGGCAAGGACGACGAGGGCTGGCGCGAGATCAAGCGGCAGTGGATCGCCGACGACCTCGCCGGCGTCTGACCGACCGAACCCAGCACCAAAGACCCGAAGGAAACCGACACCGTGAACACCCGAACCTCCCGACTCCTCGCCGGCACCGTGGTCGCAGCGCTGCTCGTCGCTGCGTGTGGTGGCGACGACGCCGGGGACGGCAGCGATGCCGCGCCCGAGACCACCGCCGCCGCTCCGGAAACGACTGCCGCTGCGCCGGAAACGACTGCCGCTGCGCCGGAGACCACTGCCGCTGCGCCGGAAACGACCGTCCCGATGGCCGATGTCGGCCGGGTCGTCGTGGTGGCCGAGGAAGGTGTGCTGGCCGACCTCCTGTCGCTCGGTGTGCCGGTCGCCGCCTCGAGCGCAACGGTTCCCGAAGCCGGGTTCATCGGCATGGACGAGTTCGACACGTCCGGGATCGAGATCTTCGACTACCTGACCCTCAGCCTCGAGGAACTTGCCGCCTACGACGCCGACCACATCGTGACGTGGGAGTTCATCGTGAACCAGGTCGGGGCCGAACAGCTCGCCGGTGTCGGAGCGGAGGTGCACGTGCTCCCGGACGGCAGCACGACCCGCGAGCAGGCGATCCTGCTCGGCGAGTTCTTCGGGCGCCAGGCGCAGGCCGAGGAGTTGGTCGCCGAACTCGATGCCGAGTACGCCGCGTCGCAGGGCGAGGTGCCCGACGGATGCGAGGTGAGCGTCGCCGCGATCTACGCCGGCGCCAACGTCGCGGTCTTCGCCGAGCCGATCTGGACCGCTCCCAGCGCCGTCACCGAGCTGGGGTGTCAGCTCGTTCCCCGTGGGGACGAGGTCGACACCGACCGCAACGGGCGTCTCTACCTGTCACTCGAGCAGCTGGGCCTGCTCTCCGCCCCGACGATGATCCTGTTGCAGACCGAGGCCGTCGACGGTGAGGCCGAGTCGGTGGCCGAGATCGAGGCGAATCCGCTGTGGCAGACGCTGCCGGCCGTCCAGGCCGACCGCGTCACCGTGCTCGACCGCATCGGCTACCCGGGCATCGCCGGCGAGATCCGGCTCATCGACGATCTCATCGTCGCCGTCCAGCCCTGACCGCCCGATCGTTCCGTGTTGCAAGCTGCTCGCCTTGCGTTAGGCATTCCTAACAAGTAGCTTCTCCCGCCATGCAGAACCCAGGCCCGACGCCGCTGCCCGTCTACGAGCTCGCCTGTCTCGCCCACACGATCCCCGGGATCTCGTTCCGGATCGTGGCGCCGACCGGTGAGTCGCTGCTCGTCTCCGCCTCCTGCTTGGCAGCCGATCTCGACCCGTGTCGCCTGCGCACGGCACTGACGAGCAGCCAATCGGGGCCCCGCCTGGCCGTGACGGCCGAGCGGGCCGAGTTGGTGTCGGGAGCAGTCCACGTCGGCGGCGGCCTGTACCAGCGTTCTCACCCGCAGGCGGCGGGCGAGCGATGGTTCGTGGTGACGACGCCGGCCGACCGCCTGCTCGACGTCATCGCCGATGTCCGACTCGACGGCCCCGCTGCCGACGAGGTCGCGGTCACGATCGGACCCGACGACGGGCTCGGTCTGTGCGCTGTCCGAGTGCGGGCCGAGTCGGACGCCGCCTGCGCCCGCATCGACGACCTCGCCTTCGCCGTGCTCGCCACCTGCGTCGTCGACGAGTTCCTGCACGACGTCGCCGTCGACGTCCCCGAACAGCGCTGACGTCTCCATCGTCTCGATCGTCTCCGTCCCCTCCATCCCCAGCCAACCGAACCAGAAAGGTTCACCGTGAACACCCGAACCTCCCGAAACCGTCGAGTCGTACGCTCGCTGGCCGTCCTGACCGTCGCCGGACTCGTCGTCGCAGCCTGCGGCAGCGATGACGACGCCGCCGAGCCCACCACCACCGAGGGCGACGTCGCCGAGACGACCGACGCACCCGACGACACCCCCGCCACGACGGCCGCCGCCGACGACGACACCGACGACGCGTCCGACGACGAGGCCACCGAGACCACCGAATCCGACGACACGACCGACGACACGGCAGACGACGCAACGGCGTTCCCGGTCACGATCGAGCACAAGTACGGCGAGACGACGATCGACGCCGAGCCCGAGCGCGTCGTCTCCGTCGGCTTCGCCGAACACGACGGCATCCTCGCACTGGGCGTCACCCCGGTCGGCGTGCGCGACTGGTACGGCGACATGCCGTACGCCACCTGGCCGTGGGCGCAGGACGAACTCGGCGACGCGCAACCCGAGGTCATCGCGGCGACCGAGCTGAACTTCGAACAGATCGCTGCCATGGACCCGGACGTGATCCTGGGCATCGGATCGGGCATGACCGACACCGACTACGAAACGCTCGCCGCGATCGCCCCCACCATCGCCCAGCCGGGCGAGTTCCCCGACTACGGCACGCCGTGGCGTGACCAGCTGCTGGTCACCGGCGAGGCGCTCGGCCGTACCGCAGAGGCCGAGCAGATCATCGCCGACATCGAGGCGTCGTACGAGCAGGTGCGCGAGCAGTACCCCGAGTTCGAGGGTCAGACCGCTGCTGTTGCATTCACCTTCGAAGAGCTGCCCGGCGCATACTCCTCGAACGACATCCGGAGCCAGATGCTCATGGAGTTCGGCTTCGAGATCCCGGCCGAGTTCGACGAACTCGCCGGTGACGCCTTCTACTTCAACGTCAGCCAGGAAGAGGTCGACGTTCTCGACACCGACGTCATCGTCTGGGTCGTCAGCAACGAGGCCGGCTACGAGGCGGTTCGATCGATGCCGTTGCGCCCGACGTTGAACATCTACGCCGAGGGCCGCGAAGTCGTCGCCGATCCCCTGCTGTCGGGCGCCTTCTCCCACGCCAGCCCCCTGAGCATCCCGTTCGTCATCGACGAGCTGGTGCCCGAGCTGGCACTCGCCGTCGACGGCGATCCGAGCACGGTCGTGCCGTCTGCCGAACTGCTCGTCGACGGTGCGACATCCGGCGATGGCGAACTCGGCGACGACGAGCAGGCCGCCGCCGACGCCTGGGCCGTGGTGTTCGATTCTGCAGCATCGTTCGACGACAAGCAGCCCCACCTCGAGGACGCCGAGGCGCTTCGTTCGACCGTCGAGGCCTACGCCGCCACCGGCGACACGATGGGCGGTATCGCGCTCGACCCGACGGTCGTGCAGATCGACGGCACCGACGCGATCGTGACCTACGACGTCCTGTTCGGCGGCTCCGCCGCCTACACGGCCCTCGAGGGTGAGATCGCGGACGTCGACGGCGTGTGGCAGGTGTCGCGCGACGAGTTCTGCGACTTCATGGCGCTCGCCCGCACGCCCTGCCCGGCCGGATGAGCGCGATGATCGCCCCGCTCGCCCCGGCCGTGCGTGAACAACTCGACGAGACGCTCGAGCACTTCAACGCCAACCACGCCGACACCGTGTTGCTCGTCGCCCGCCACGTCGCGGGTGCCGAGTCGGCCCTCGACGCCGAGATCGTCGATGTCGACACCGCCGGTGCCACGATCACGGTTCGCGCCGCTGGTCATGAGCTCGGCGGACGGATCGAGTTCACGCAGCCCGTGTCGACGGTGGCCGACGTCCAACAGCAAGTGCTGGCTGCGATCGGCCGCGCTCGGGAGGTCGCCGGCGATGCCGAACCGATCACGAGCATGGAACGTGAGCTCGCCACGACGGCGACCCTGCCGACCTTCGTGACCAGCGTGGCCTCGGTGCGCACCGTCACGGACGAGATCCGTGAGATCGTGCTCGCCGGCGGGCTCGACGGCTTCCCGTCGAAGGGCGCCGATCAGTTCGTGTTCGTCATGGTGCCGACCGCCGAGGCGCCCATCCACGACGGCTACACCATGGCCGAGTGGCGCGACGCCGACGTCAAGCCGCTCGGGGCGTACTACACCGTGCGGTCCCACGACGCCGCCGCCGGATCGATCACCCTGTGGGCCGTGCTCCACGGGCACGCCGACGGTGTCGGCGGCTGGGCGGCACGGTGCGAGCCCGGCGACCGGGTTGCCGTCTGGGGGCCGCGGGAGGGGATGGGCGCGCCGACCGAGGCGCGCTCGGTCCTGCTCGTCGCGGACAGCAGCGGCGCGGCGGCGGTCGCCTCGATGGTCGACGACCTCGCCGCAGCGCCCGACGTCGCCGTCGACGTCGTCGTGGAGACCGGCGACGGTGCACCCCTGCCGTTCCCGGAGCGGCCGGGAACGGACGTCGAGTGGCTTGCTCGCGGCGACGCGGCCCCCGGCACCTCGGGGCGTCTCCTCGACGCTGTGCGGGCGCGCGATCTCGACCCGGACGGGTTGGTGGTCTTCGCGGCGGGCGAGTCTCGCGAGATGACCGCCATCCGACGTCACCTGCGCGACGCGGTCGGCCTGAACTCGACGGCGGTGCACGCCATCGCGTACTGGCGACGACGGGTCGGCTGACGATCGGTCCTGAACGGTCCGGTCATGGACGTACGACCGACGGTGACTACGTTCGGCGTCCATGACCGAACCGGCGTTCCCGCTCCGAGACCTGCTCGACTTCCAGATCGAGTCGGCGGACGGGACGTGCCGTGCCTGGCTCGACGTCGGGCCGGTCCACGTGAACCCGCACGGTGCGGTGCACGGTGGCATCCCGTACATCCTCGTCGACACCGCGATGGGCGGGGCGACGATGAGCGTGCTCCCCGAGGGCAACTGGTGTGCCACCCTCGACATCCACATCCGCTATCTCGCGCCGTGTTTCGGCGGGCGGCTCACGGCCGTTGCCGAGGTCAGGCGGGCGGGCAAGCGAGTCGTCCACCTCGACGCCACGGTGACCGGTGACGACGGAACCGAGTACGTCGCAGCGTCGGGCATCTTCGCGGTGATCCCGGCGGCGTAGCGTTGCGGCCATGTGCCGGAACATCACGACCCTCCGCGGTCTCGAACCATCGGCGACGGCCGAGGAGATCGAGGCGGCGGCCCGCCAGTACGTCCGCAAGGTCAGCGGAGTTCAGAAGACATCGGACGCGACGTCCGACGCGTTCGAGCGCGCCGTGACACTCGTGACGGCGGCGACGACGGAGTTGCTGTCCGAACTGCCGCCGCGCAAGGTCCCGCCCAAGACCGAGCCGCCGCTGCGTCGCATCGCCCGCACTCGTCCCTGACCTCGGGGGTCGAACGGCCCTGGCGGCCGGCGAGCGACGTCGCGACGATGTCAGTACAGACGCGACCCGTGGAGGTGCCTGATGTTCCAGCATGTCGTGGTTCCCATCGATGACTCCGAGGCTGCCTGGCGGGCAGTCCCGATCGCCGCTCGGATGGCATCGGCCGTCGACGGCAAGCTCGACGTCGTCACGGTCGTCGACCGCGTCGGGGAGGTCGAGAACGAGCAGATGACGCTGCGAACCGGACTCGAGCGACTCGGGAAGCTGTCGGTCGACGCTCGCGCCGACGTGCTCGTACACGACTCGATCGCCACGGCGATCGCCGAGCACGTCGAGTCGCTGAACGGCGCCATCGTCGTGATGAGCTCGCACGGGCACGGTCGATCGGCCAGCGTGCTCGGCAGCACCACCGACGACGTGCTCCGTGAGCTCTACGGTCCGGTCGTGGTCGTCGGACCACAGGTCGCCGACGATGCCGGTGCACTCGACGGTTCGTACGTGGTGCCGCTCGACGGTTCGCCGCTCGCTGCAGCGGTCTTGCCGATCGTGACGGCATGGTCGGTCGAGTTCGGGGGGACACCGTGGCTGCTCGAGGTGATCGACGCGAACGCCGTCACCCCGTCCGACATGCAGGACTCGGCGTACGTGGCCCGCCGCGCCCGTGAGACCAAGCGGACGACCGGTCACGAGGTGCAGTTCGAGGCCGTGCACCACAAGCACCCGGCGCAGGCGATCACCCAGTTCGTCGAGCAGAACGGCGCTTCGCTCGTGTTCGCCACCACGCACGGACGCACCGGCATGTCGCGCCTGCGGTCGGGGTCGGTCGCCGCCGACATCGTCCGACACGCTCGGTGCCCGGTGGTGCTCCATCGTCCGCCCGAGCTCCCGGGCTGATCGTCCGCTGCCGTCTCGGTCGTCCGCCCTTCCCGGAGCGCGACACGAGGGCCGGACGGATCCGGCCCTCGTGTGGTGCTGCTCCAGAAGCGCTGGCGAAGCGGAAGGGGAGATCAGGCGGCGCGGGTGTCTTCGACGTAGTGCTGGCCGTCGGCCGACACGTGCCGCTCCGTGTGCATCTTGGTGTTGCGCATCGACGCCCAACCGGCTGCCTGGATGGCTGCGGCGAGGAGTGCGAGTGCGCCACCGCCCATCAAGATGTACCCGAGCGCTTGGAGGTCGAGGCCATTGACGGTGGTGTCGACGGCGAAGGTGACGATCGCGCCGGCGACGATCAGGATGATGCCGAACGCTGCAAGCATGGTGGGTTCTCTCGCTTTCTGTCTCCGGGCGGCGGGCCCGGGTAGGTGGACGACAGAACCGATACCCGAGAGCCTCGGCGGGTAAACCAGGTCGCGATCAGCGGGTGCGGGCGAGGTCGTGCGGGCCGCTCGCCGGGTAGCCGTGGCCGGCCCGCACCGCGGTACCCCAGGCCTCCAACACGGTGAGCACCTCGTCGAGGTCGTCGCCGAACGAGGCGACGACGCTCGCCATCTGTCGATCGGTGTCGGTCTCGACCCGTTCACGCAGCTGCCGTCCGGCATCGGTGAACCCCGCGTCGTCGATCAAGCCCTTCGACCGCAGCGATTCTTCGCCGGCATCGAACTGTTCGCCGCTCCAGCCGCGGGTCCGGGCGTACGACCGCAACGGCAGCCCCCAGTAGAGCTCCGTGAGGAGGCCGATCTCGACGGCGTCGAGATCGGCGGTCACCCACGACGCGATGTGGCTGTCACCGCGGAACTCCCGGAGCAGGTCGCCGAACCGGAACACACGACCGAACGGGTGATCCGGCACCGAGAGCGCCGTGATGCCCGCGGTGAGGGCGCGTCCTTCGACCCTGACCGAGGCGGCGGCGCGTTCGAGCGCATCCCCGACGGCGGCGAGACCGTCCGGAGCGGCCCCGAGGTGGCGTTCGAGATGTGCGAGGGCGCCGGCGTCGCGAGCCGCGCAGATGGTCGATGCGTCGGTGAGCGTCCAGCCCTGGGCGACCGAGGGAACGACGACATCGGGGTTGAAGACGCCGAACGCCGCCGCGACCACCTGACCGGGGACCTGGCCGAGCAGCGAGCCGCGACTCGTGAAGTAGGCCGGACCGTCGGGCCCGGCGACCCCGTTGAACTCACCGGGGCTCGGACCGAATCCGAGCTCGACGTAGCGCTCGTGGCACTCAGGAGCGAAGTAGACCTGGCCGATCACCGGTTCGAGCGCACCTCCCAGTCGTCGAGCGTGTGCGGACAGTGTCGAGGAGCCCATCGTCCGATCGTGGCAGCGTCGGCGTCGCCGGAGCGAGGCGGCGCCGTCAGTCGGCCGATCGCCGGTCGGGGTCGTCGATCGAGCGGTACTCGGTCACGGCGCGCAGGACGGCGTCTTCGTTGGTCCGTTCGACCCAGCGATTGTCGCGGGCGGCTCGTGAGAGGACGAGGACCGGGTCGACGCGTCGTCCGCCACCCGCTCCCGCCGGCATGGGCGTCGTCACGTTGCCCCGCATCAGGCGGAGCCGCTCGGCGAGGTCGGAACACGGTAGGCCGACGAACCGGGGGACGAACAGCAACTCGTCGTCGTCGGGCACAGACGAACGGTTCGCCTGGTCGACCCGGTTCGTTCGGTGTCGCACCCACCACGAGCGCATCCCCATGTGCCAACGGTACGACGAGATGCGAGGCCTGTCCACGCGGCTCGGGCGCATCTCTCGGCAACGGCGAGGGTCGGGTGCACGGTGACCACGTGTGCGAGGCTGGCGGCATGACGACTCGATTCGAGGTCCAGCGGGCCATCGCCGCCGATCCGGCCACCATCTTCGAGGTGCTGAGCAGCCCCGAGGGCCACGTCCGGATCGACGCGTCCGGCATGCTCATGTCGGCCGACGGTGCGCCGGCTGCGGCCGTCGGCGACACCTTCGTCGTCCACATGGACCGCGAGGCGCTCAACGACTATCCGCTCGGGTTGTACGACGTCACGATCGTGATCACCGCGTTCGAACAGGATCGCGAGATCGCGTGGACGATCGAAGGGCAACTCGACCCGCCGATCGGCCACATCTATGGCTATCGGCTCGAACCGATCGACGGCGGCACGATGGTCGCCAGCTACTACGACTGGACCGACATCCACCCGCAGTGGAAGGAAGCCGACATCTTCCCGATCCTGCACGAGGGAGCGCTCCGGGCGACCCTCGGCATCCTCGCTCGCACCGTCGCCCCGGGCGAGCCCCGACCCGGCGCCTGACGGTTTCCGACGTCGCCGCGACCGGCCGGCTTCCGTAGCCTGTCGCAGTGACCGTCGTCCAGCCTCCCCCCACGGCCGGTCGAGCCAAGCTCACGCTCGGTTCGAAAGGCTTCATCGCCGTCCTCTCGATGTGTATGGCGGTGACCGCGCTCGGGATCGACACCATCCTGCCGGCGTACGACGACATCCGTGAGTCGCTCGACCTCGACCCGGACGCGACCGAGGTCACCGGACTGGTGACCTTCTACTTCATGGGCAACTCGCTCGGCCTGCTGCCGGCGGGTCTGCTCAGCGATCGCTTCGGTCGCAAGGCGGTGATGTGGGGTGGCCTCGCCCTGTACATCGCCGGTGCGATCGGTTCGGTGCTCGCACCGTCGCTCGGCGTGATGTTCGTCTTCCGGTTCATCTGGGGTCTGGGCGGTGCCGGTCCGCGCGTCGCCTCACTCGCCATGATCCGCGACGGCTTCTCCGGCGAGCAGATGGCACGCCAGATGTCGCTCGCGATGGCCGTGTTCCTCCTCGTCCCTGCCGTCGGCCCCGCCCTGTCGGCCGGGGTGCTCGCGATCTCGTCGTGGGAGTGGGTGTTCTGGATGTGCGCGATCGCCGCCGGTGTGGTCGCGACGTTGGTGACCCGTCTCCCCGAGACGCTCGCCGACGAGAGCCGTCGGCCGTTGGCCGCGCGTTCGGTCGGTCGCAGCCTGCGCACGGTCTTCGCCACGCCGGGCACCGCCTGGTACCTGCTGTCGCTGACGGCGCTGTTCGGCGTGTTCATGTCGTATTTGGCGACGTCGGAGTTGATTATCGACCAGACCTACGACCTCCAGAGCTGGTTCCCGCTCTTCTTCGGCGGGATCGCGCTGGTGATGCTCGGCGCCATGCTGGTCAACAGCCGCTTCGTCGAACGGCTGGGGCTGCGCCGGCTGCTCGGGATGGCGTTCGTCGCCAGCATCGTGTCGATCGTCGCGCTGCTCGTCACGTCGCTCGCAACGGGTGGTGAGCCACCGTTCTGGCTGTTCGTCGTCCTGATCTCGGCGGTGCTGTTCTGCCAGCAGATGCTGATCCCGAACATCAATGCGGCGGCGATGCGGCCACTCGCCGAGGTGGCCGGCACCGGTGCCGCCGTGCTCGGGATGGTGTCGGGAGCGCTGGGTGCGGTGATCGGTGAGCTGATCAACCGTCAGTTCGACGGCACGATCACGCCACTGTCGATCGGCTTCGTCGTGTCGGGCGCGATCGCCTTTGCGGCGTGGCGCCGGGCCGAGCAAGCGGTCGGCTGACCGGCGCCTGCGTCGTCCGGGTCGCTCACGGGGTCGGCGGTTCGAACGGTTCGACCTCGGGGTCGAAGGGGTCGAACGCCTTCGCATCGAGCGCCAGCTCCGTCAACTCCTCGTCGGTGAAGGTCACCCGATCGAACGCGTCGCGGTCGTCGATGTCGATCGCGTCGTCGATCGGCGGTTCGCCGATCGGTGCGCGTCCGAGGAGACGCCGCCCGTCTCGCCCTGCCATGACGTCACAGTACGTCATCCGGACACCCCCGTCGACCACGAAGCGTGGTGCCCAGTCAGCCGCGGGCGACGACGGCGGTGAGCCCGGCCATCAGGGCGGTGAACGGCCCGAACACCGCCTGCTCGATCTGGCTCTCCGAGGCGAGGTTCCCCAGGGTGTTGAGGGTCATGTAGGCGCTGATCGCCCACGTGGTCTTGGTGAGGCGGCCGGGTCCGCCGGCGGTGCGGATGACGCCGCTGCGCACCAAGACGACCGTCGCCATACCGGCCAGGACGACGACGGCGAACCCGCTGCCGATCCGGAGCGACGTGGGGAGGACCCCCTCGTGGCGGCCGCCCCACACATGATCGCCCCAGGGGGCGCCCGCGGCGAGGGCGGCCTGATAGAGGGCGAAGCTGCCGAAACCGACCGCTGCCACGATCGATGCTCGCCGCGCACGACGGGACATGGTGGCGACCGATCGGGCGGTCGGGGGAGTGAGGGTGCTGGACATGAGAGCTTCCTTCCGATCAGTCGGGATCGACGGCGGAGACGCTCACGACCTCGACGGCCATCGAGGTGAGGTGTGCGAGCACGCCGTGCAAGTGGGACGGGTCGCGAACGATCCCGATGAGCCGCGTCCGATCGGCGACCGGATGGTCGACCGTGAAATCGTCGAGCAGCGGGCGCAGCACGCGCTCGCCGGCTCGGCCACGGATGACGATCTCGTAGACGGTGCGGGTCATGCCGACACCATCCCGACGAACGGGGTGAGCAAGCCACCCCTCCCGGGTGATCTCACCCGGGTGAACCCGCCCCTGGCGGCCGACGTCGTCAGCCGATGGCGGCGATCGCGTCGGCGACGGCCAGGATGCGCTTGGCGTTCTCGACGTGGAGGTTCTCGATCATGCGGCCGTCGACCGTGACGACGCCTCGGCCCTCGGCCTCGGCCTCCTCGAACGCTTCGATCACGCGGCGCGAGAAGTCGACCTCGTCGGCCGACGGTGCCCACACCTCGTTCGCCGGGTCGACCTGGCTCGGGTGGACGAGCGTCTTGCCGTCGAACCCCATCGCCTTGCCCTGTTCGGCCTCGACGAGGAAGCCGTCGGGGTCGCGGACGTCGTTGTACACGCCGTCGAGGATGACCTTGTCGGCTTCGCGTGCACCGAGCAGCGCCAGGGCGAGGTGGGGGATGAGCGGAGTGCGTTCGGGCAGCACACCGGTGCGCAGTTCCTTGGCGAGGTCGTTGTTGCCCATCACGAGCACGTTGACCCGCGGGTGCTGGGCGATCGCCCGCACGTCCATGATCGCCGTCGGCGTCTCGATCATCGCCCAGATCGTCATCTCGGCCGGTGCGCCGGCCGCGTCGAGCCGCTGCTCGATCTCGTTCAGGTAGTCGACCGAGTTGACCTTGGGGATCACGACGGAGGCGGCACCCGACGTTGCCGCCGCTGCGAGGTCGTCGGCGCCCCACGGGGTGTCGAGACCGTTGCAGCGGATCGTGACCTCACGGTGGCCGTACTCGCCCGACCGGGCGGCGGCGACTGCGTTGGCACGAGCCGCGTCCTTGGCGTCGGGTGCGACGGCGTCCTCGAGGTCGAAGATCAGCGCGTCACAGGCGATCGACTTCGCCTTCTCGAGCGCACGCTCGTTGGACGACGGCATGTACAGGACGGAACGGCGGGGTCGGAGATCGCTCATCGGGGTCACCTCTCAGAAGCCGTAGGCCTCGGCCAGTTCGGGATCGCGGTCGGCGAGTTCCTTCGCCAGCGACAGCACGACCTGACACTGCTTGCAGGAGGCGTCGTCCTCCATCTTGCCGTCGAGCATGATGGCGCCGGTACCGTCGCCCATCGCCTCGACGACGCGGCGGGCGTGCGCCACCGACTCGGGCGAGGGCGAGAACACCCGCTTCGCGATGTCGATCTGCTTCGGGTGCAGCGACCAGGCACCGACGCAACCGAGGAGGTACGCGTTGCGGAACTGATCCTCGCAGGCCACGACGTCGGCGATGTCGCCGAACGGCCCGTAGAAGGGGAGGATGCCCGCGGTACCGCAGGCGTCGACCATGCGGGCGATCGTGTAGTGCCACAGATCCTGCTGGTAGATCGTGCGGTCGCTCTCGATGTCGCCGTCGATCGGGTCTTGCCGCACGAGATAGTCGGGGTGGCCGCCGCCGACGCGGGTCGTCTTCATGCGGCGGTTGGCCGCCAGGTCGGCAGGACCGAGCGAGAGGCCCTGCATCCGGGGCGACGCCAGACAGATCTCCTCGACGTTCGCGACCCCGCGCGCCGTCTCGAGGATCGCATGGATCATCAGCGGCTCGCTCAGACCGGCCTTCGCCTCGAGCTGCGCCAGCAGTCGGTCGACGTAGTGGATGTCTTCGGGGCCTTCGACCTTCGGGATCATGATGACGTCGAGCGCCTCACCGGCTTCGAGCACGGCGGCGGTCAGGTCGTCGAGGCACCACGGCGAGTCGAGGCTGTTGACCCGCGTCCAGAACTGGGTCTCGCCGAAGTCGGTGTTCTGCGCGACCTCGACGAGGCCGGCACGAGCCGCTTCCTTGTCGGTGGCCGGCACGCCGTCTTCGAGATTGGCGAGCAGCACGTCGACCTGCGGGACGATGTCGGGCACCTTGCTCCGCATCTTCTCGTTCGACGGCGGGAAGAAGTGGATCATCCGGCTCGGTCGGAACGGGATCTCGTGCCGCGGCGCGGGTGCGCCGACGGCGAGCGGCTTGAAGAAGTCCTTGGGCGAACGCACGACCGCGACCTTACCGAGGGGTAACTGGCGCGCGGAAAGCGAGCGTTGGTCGATACTGGGTCGATGGAGCCGACCAGCACCGAGACGATGGCCGACGAGCGCGACGATGTCCCGCACGACCTGACCGACGCCGAGGTGCGCGTGCTCGGCTGCCTCGTCGAGAAAGAGGCGACCGTTCCCGACAGCTATCCGCTCACGGTCAACTCGCTGCGGAACGCGTGCAACCAGTCGACGAGTCGCGACCCGGTCGTGTCGTACGACGAGTACACGGTCGAGCAGGCGCTGGCGTCGCTGCGAGCGCGCAGCCTGACCCGCACGGTCCACTCCACTTCGAACCGGGCGACGAAGTACCGCCACGTGCTGCCCGATGAACTCGGCCTGGAGCCCGACGAGGTCGCCGTGCTGGCGGTGCTCATGCTGCGCGGAGCGCAGACGGTCGGCGAGCTGAAGTCGCGCACGGAACGGATCCATGCCTTCGACTCGGTCGACGACACCGCCGACGTGCTCGCCCGACTCGCCGGCCGTGATCTCGCCCTGCGGCTCGAACGCCGACCCGGCCAGAAGGACGCCCGCTGGATCCATCGCCTGTCGCCGGCACCGGCCGACGCAGGGGAGGCAGACGGAGCGGCTCCTGCTGCGCCGGCATCGTCGCAGCCGGCTCCGGACGTGTTGGAACGGAACCGAGCCAACGTGATCGCCTTCTACGACCTGATGTTCAACCAGTGTCGACCGGCCGAGGCGATCGAGCAGTACGCCGGCGCCGAGTACGTCCAGCACAACCCGCACGTCGGCGACGGCAAGGAGGCGTTCGTCGAGTACTTCGAACGGATGGCTCGTGAGCACCCGGGCAAGACGGTCGAGTTCGTGCGGTCGGTCGCCGAGGGCGATCACGTCGTGTTGCACTGCCACCAGATCTGGCCCGACGAGGAGTACGCCGGCATCGACATCTTCCGACTCGACGACGACGGCAAGGTGGTCGAGCACTGGGACGTGCTGCAGTCGATCCCACCCTCGTCGAAGAACGACAACGGCATGTTCTGACACGACGGCGGGACCGCCGCGCTTCAGTCGCCGGGAGGCCCGCCCGATAGACGGAGCATGGACACACCCGTGGCCGAACGGACGGCTGCCCTGCTGACGCGCCCCCCAGCGCCGTCGATCGATCCGGTCGAGGCGATCCAGGCCGACCGGTCCGACGACCCGTACGGCGTCGCCACGGCCGAGTTCTACGAACTGCTCGCGACCGCCCACTGGGAGCGGACCGGCGCCGAGTTGATCGAGGTCCTCGCCGGCGTCGACCCCACGCACGGCCCGATCGTCGACGTCGGCGCCGGCACCGGGATCGGTCTGCCGTACCTGCTCGACGCCGTGCCCGGCGCCGACGTGCACGCGATCGAGCCGAGCCGAGGCATGCGGACGGCGCTGCACACCCGACTCCGGCTCGACCAGCGCCTCGCCGGCCGCGTCACCGTCGATCCGCGCCCGCTCCGCGAGGCGCTGCCGGAGCGGGCCTGCGCGATCGTGCTGTCGGCCGTGCTCGGCCATCTCGACGAGATCGACCGCTACCGACTGTGGAGTTTCGCCGCCGGTCAGCTCCCGCCCGGAGCGCCGGTCGTCGCGGAGGTGCTGCCGCCGTATCGACCGATCGAGGTCGAACCGGTCCGGTACGCCGCGGTCCCGGTCGGTCGTTTCACGTACGAGGGCTGGCAGTGGGGTGAGCCCGCCGACGACCGCCTGATGCGCTGGACGATGTCGTACCGGGTCGTCGACGGTGCCGAGGTGATCGCCGAGCAGACCGTGCAGTCGACCTACCGCTGCTGGTCGCCCGACGACGTCAGCGACGAGGTCGAACCGTTCGGTCTCACCGCCGACACCCACGGCGACGCCGTCATCGTCCGCCGCCCCTGATTCCTGCGCTCGGTGCATCCGTCCGGTCGAGCGGGTTCGTAGTGGTGCATGTCGTCGTGCCCACGGCGATACCTCACGACAACCCGCCAATCGGAGGACACCATCATGAAGAAGACCGCCAAGAAGACCGTGGCAGCCATCGCCACCGCCGGTGCGCTCACCGTCGGACTCGGCATGACCGCCGGCACCGCCTCGGCTGCGCCGAACGAGAAGGGCTCCTGCGTGCAGGCCGGCCTCGGCACGCTCAAGGACCTGGGCCTGCTCCAGCAAGCCGCCAAGAAGCAGATCGACTACAGCACGCTCGCCGACGCCGAGGCCGGCCCGATCTTCGCTGACCTGCCGGAGGGGTCGTTCCTGTCGCTCGGCCAGGTGGTCAAGCTCCACACGACCAACCCGGAGCTGTTCGCCTGGTGCTGAGCCACTCCTGATCGCCTGCGATCTCCCACACCGGCGGCCCGGCGCCCTCGAGACATCGAGGCGCCGGGCCGTTCCGCGTCGACACGCAGTCGCAGCGCTCGACCTACTGTCGGAGGATGGGTGTCGAGGAGGCGTACGCAGCGGTCGCCGACCGGTACATCGAGCTGTTCGGCCGCGTCGACCACGTCCACCCCGACGATGTCGATCTCATCGACCGTCACCTCACGATCCGTGCCGGCACCGTGCTCGACGTCGGCTGCGGCCCCGGCCACCTCACCGCGCACCTGATCGCACGTGACGTGACGGCGCTCGGGCTCGACCGAACGCGCGCCTTCGTCGAACACGGCCGGTCGTCGTTCGGGCTCGACCGACTGCTGGTCGCCACGGTGCAGCGCCTCCCGATCCGTGCTGCGTCGGTGGACGGCATCCTGGCGTGGTACTCGCTCATCCATCAGTCCCCGCACGAGATCGATGGTGCGCTCGCCGAACTGAGGCGCATCGCAACCCCGGGTGCTCCGATGGTGGTCGGGTTCTTCGACGGCGACGAGGTCGGTGAGTTCGACCACCAGGTGGCGGCGGCGTACCGCTGGCCGGTCGACGAGTTGTCGCGACGGTTGGCGACAGCAGACTGGACCGAGACCGAACGGCGCCGGCGGCCAGCCGACCCGAGCACCGGGTCGAGAGCCCACGCAGCCCTCGTCGTCTCGGCCTCCTGATACGGGCCGCCAGGCCCTGACCGAGCGCGTCCCGTGCGATGAGCGGATGGTCAGGCCGCCCGGCGGAGTTGGTCGATGTGGAAGCGGACGATGGCAATCGGGTCGTCCGGGATCAGGTCGGGGACCCGCTCGCCGACGGGAAGGACGACGGTGCCGTCTGCTCGAATGGTGTAGGCGGCCCCGGACATCGCGTCGGGTCCGCCATCGTTGTCGGTGTTTGATCCGATTGTGCGAGCCGCACACGACATTGCTGTTGTCCTGGTCGGTGCGGCCGCCCTCGGCCCACTCGATGTTGTGATCGACCTGCGACCAGGCGGCGGGCATGTCGCAACCGGGCGATTCGCACGATCTGCGGAGCAGCATCGCCGCCTGGCGGGCGAGGCCGGCGAAGAGTCGCTGCTTCGTCCCGTAGTCGACGATGACCCCCTTGGAGTCGAGCACGACCCGGCGGACGTGACCGTTGAGCATCGCCCGCAGGATCACGCTCTGATGAACGGGGGTGCCGTGGGCGGTCTCGCACCGACGCCGCAGGAACGCCTCGGGGTCGTCGTCGAGCGCCTCGGCGAGATCGCCGAGCAGCTGGTCCTCGTCGACGATCTCACCGTCGTCGTCGACCTCGACCTGCCGCTCGTTCGGCAAGATGATGCCGGCGGTGGCCAGCGCGTCGTGCGCCCGATCTTGATCGACGACCAGGTTCACGACGGTGTCGGGGAGACGTCGTCCATCGGGGGAGGCGTAGGCGGCGACGAACATCGCGAACAGTGCGTCGAAGGCTCGCTGTGATGCGGTTCGCGGGAGCGGGTGAGCGTCGGCGTCGTCGCCGTACAACTCCTTACGTGTCTCGACGTCGCGTCGGTACTCGGCCTCGACGAACGCCTCGAAGATCGCTGTCATCTGTGCCGCCTGGACGGGGTCGCCCCCGAGTGCGGTGACGGCGACCTCGCCGCCGACCTCGGCCACGCGCGCCCGGCGACCCTCGATCGAGTCCTTCAGGTCGTCGAACGCTCCGTCCTGGTCGAGGTCGGCGATCAGCGCGGTGACGCGATCGGCGAACTCGTCGTAGGAGGAGTGTTCGGCGAGTTCGGCCAGGACGTGGGCGATCGCCGGGAGGACGGGGCGCACTCGCGGATTCTGGTGCAGCCGACCGATCTGCAGTGCGTGGTCGACGGTGATGTGGCCGGCGTGGAGGGCCTCTCCGATCGCCGGGTACTCGGTGACGACCCGGCTGAGTCGCCGGTCGCGGGTGGTGGTGGCGGTGGAGCAGTTGACGGTCGCTCGGAGGTAGCCGGCCATCGAGCGGTGCTCGGCCGCGAACACGGCCCGATCTTCGCTGACGGCGACGAGGGCGGCCCGCTCGGCCATGAGCCGCCGCAACTCGAGCTCGTTCGTGCGCAGCCGTTCGTCGAGATTCGCATCGGACGAACCGACGCAGTCGTCGAAGAACTCGGCGAACATGAATCCATGGTAGCGGAACATCTGTTTGAGATCGATGCGATTATCTGCAATGACAAGGATATTTGTTGCCGTTTCGATGTCCGAACGCATCCGAGGCAGTGGGTGGTTCCGAAGATCTGGACACGTCGGCGACCCGACACTCATTCACGGGGGTGTCGGGTCGACCGACCGATCGAGCCTCGTGCCGTCGAGCCCCGTGCCGTCGAGTGTTTCAGACGAGGTCGCGGAGCCAGGTCGGCACCCGGGTGGGCCGACCCTCGGTGGTCACGCAGCCGTGGGCCGTGACCCCCGTTGCCCGAACCTCGCCCTCGACCGTGAGCAGGTAGCTCATCTGGAACGAGGCCCGTTCCACCGTCGCCACGTCGAGGTGTACGTCGACGACGTCGTCGAACCGCAACGGTTTGCGGTACTGACACCACGCCTCGATCACGCTCATGTCGACCCCCTCGGCCCGGATCTCGTCGTACGGGTGGCCGATGTGCCGGAGGTACGCGACCCGTGCTTCTTCGAGCATCGGCAGGTACCGGCTGTGGTGCACGATCCCCATCGCGTCGGTCTCCGCGAAGCGGACACGCAGCTGGTGCGTGAAGCCGTACGAGGCGGGATCGAGAGACGGGTCGACCGAGATACGCACGTCGGCGACCGTACCCCGACACGGCACCACCCGCCGGAATCGCCTTCGCGCCGGCCGGGGACGACCGGCATACTCGACACCGTGACCCCGGCGATCAACGAACTCGATGCCGCCGGCATCGCCTACACGACGCACGAATACGAGCACGACGGCGACGGGCACGACTTCGGGATGGAGGCGGCGACCAAGCTCGGCCTCGACCCCGACCAGGTGTTCAAGACGCTCCTCGTCACCGCGGACGGCGAGCAGGCGGTCGCCATCGTCCCGGTGAGCGGAAAGCTCGCCCTCAAAGCCGTCGGCCGGGCGCTCGGTGCGAAGCGGGTCGAGATGTGCGACCCGTCCGTCGCCGAACGGATCACCGGCTACGTGCGCGGCGGCATCAGCCCGTTCGGTCAGAAGAAGCGGCTCCGCACGGTCGTCGACGAGATCGCCACCGTCTACGACGTCGTGTACGTCAGCGGCGGCAAACGCGGCCTCGACATCGGCGTCGCACCGGCCGATCTCGTCACCCACCTCGACGCGGTCGTCGCCGACGTCGCCGCCGGCTGAGTCGGATGAGTCGGATGATGTCAGACATCGACCGACCGACCAGCGTGTCGGATGAGGTCAGACCCCAACCGACGGACAACCTGATCAGCCCAGTCGGCCGGATGTCGGTTGGGGTCTGACCTCAACCGACGTGACATCAACCGACTGGTTATTGGCTGGGGTGCCGCATCATCGCTTCGATGCGGGCGACCCGGGTGCGAGCCGGCGGGTGCGAGGTGGTGAGGCGGGCTCGCCAACCGACCGTCCGGGTGCCGCCACCCAGGCGGATGACCTGACGCAGCGCGTCGGCGAGCGCTCGGCCGTACCCCATCCGCACGGCGCGCCGGTCGGCTTCGAACTCCGACCCGTGGCCCACGAGATTCCCGAGCGCATCCGATGCGTACAACGCGGCGAGGAACACCCACGAGATCGCGTAGAGGATGCCGGAGGCGATTCGACCCAGCGCGGTGAGCGCAGCTGAGTGCGACACGAACGAATCGGTGGCGGCTCGAGCGACGTTCTGGAAGAAGAATCCGATCCGCGCCAGCGCGATGACCGGCAGCGAGAGCCAGTGTCCGACGGTGAGCGCAAACGTGTGGAAGCCGAGGTGATGACTGAGCTCGTGCGCCAACACGCCCGAGAGCTCGCGATCGGTGAGTTCCTCGAGCGCGAACGTGGTGACCACCACGAGGTGTCCGCCGCAGGCGAACGCGTTGAGTTCGTCGGAGTCGATCACCCGGATCGCGTACCGGTACGACGGCAGGTTCGCGGCGATCGCCAGGTCGCGCCAGATCGGGGCGATGATCGCCTGCTCCTCCTCGGTGGGCTGCCTCGCTCCGAACAGCGGACTCAGCACGGCGACCTGCACCGACGGGATGAACAGCAACGATCCGGCCACGAGCCACACGAGCGGCAGCACCCAGATCGGGATGTCGACGATCAGGCGGACCGGCAGCCAGATCACGACCATCGCGAGCAGCCAGAAGGGGAGGAGCGCGACGACAGGGAGCAACGCCGTGAGCGCAGACCGCTCGAGGTGCCGTCCTCGGGCGTCGACCGCCGGCTCCATCGCACGAAAGGATACGGACTCGACGACGTACCGGTGTCGCGACCAGCAGGTTCGCCTGTGATGACACCGTTGTGCCGTTTTCAAGAACCCTTCAAGCTCGGCGCGATCGATGCCGATGCACCAATCGTGGAGTCGAAGACAACGACCGCGGATTCGGGCGCGTCGCCCGCCGTGCGCGAACTGCTCGAGCGAGCGGCGCACGCGCGGCACAGCCAGCCCGAGGACGCCCGCAACTATGCGTTGCAGGCTCGCGTGGTCGCCCGCGCCGAAGGCGACCGTGCGGGCGAGGCCGAGGCCCTCTACCGACTTGCGAGTCTGGCCCACCTGGGCGGCGACCCCGAAGACGCCTTCGGTCTCGCAATGGAGGCCAGCGAGGTCGCCCAGTCGTGCGGCGCCGGGCTGGTCGACGCATGGGCGACCCACCTGCTCGGCATCATCCACTACCAGGCATCGAACTTCTCCGAGGCGCTCGACCACTGCCTGCGTGCCCTCGACACCTATCAGGCCGCCGTCGACGGCGCCGACGGGGTCGACAGCGGCAACATCCTCAACACGATCGCGGCGATCTATCACTCGATGGGCGACAACGACCGGGCGATCGTCACCTACGAGCAGGCGCTCGCCGTCGCCGAACCGTTCGGTCGCCAGGAGTTCGTCGCGCTCATCCTCGGCAACGTCGCACGCATCCGGGCCTCACGCTCCGAGTACCTCCCCGCCGTGTCGCTCGGCCGACGAGCGGTCGAGATCGCTCGCGAGAACAGCCCCTCGATCGTCGCCAACCTGCTCGCCGACCTGGCCGAGTCGTACATGGGCTTGGCCGACCACCAGAAGGCCGCCGAGTGTTTCGCCGAGGCGCGGCGCTCACTCGCCGAACAGTCCGAGGAAGGCACCGAGCCCACCACGGCGGCGCAGCTCGCCTTGATGACGGCCGAAGGGCGGGTCGCCCTCCGCCGTGGTGCCCTCGACGAGGCGATCGCCGTGCTCCAGGCGGCGCTCGACATGTCGGAGCGCACCGAGGCCAAGGAATACGAACTCGAGATCAACGACCTGCTGGCCACTGCGTTCAAGCGCAGCGGACGGTTCGAGGAAGCGCTCGAACGTCGTGAGGTGCACGACGACGAGTACCGCAAGATCTTCACGCACGCGGCCGACCTCCGGTTGCGCACCCTGCAAGTCGCCCACGAGACCCAGAACGCCCGCGCCGAGGCCGAGATCCTCCGGCTGCGGACGACCGATCGCAGCGACACGACGCCGTCGATCGTGGTGCGTCCCGAGCACGAGTCGCTCCACCTCGAAGCGTTCGAACAACTGGCGATCCTCACCGAGTTCCGCGACGCCGACACCGGCGCGCACACCGATCGCGTCGGCGACCTCGCCGCCGAGATCGGTCACGCCATCGGCAAGTCGCCCGAGTGGTGCGAACTGATGCGGCTGGCCGCACGCCTCCACGACATCGGCAAGGTCGCCGTGCCCGACTCGGTGCTCTTCAAGACCGGTCCGCTGACCGTCGAGGAGTACGAGATGATGAAGTCGCACACCTCGATGGGGCACCGCATCCTGTCGGGTAACTCGGCACCGCTGTTCCAGATGGCGGCCGAGATCGCGCAATCGCACCACGAGTGGTGGGACGGCAGCGGCTACCCGCTCGGGTTGAGTCATCAGTCGATCGCATTGAGCGGGCGGATCGTCGCCGTCGCCGACGTGTACGACGCCTTGTGCAGCAAGCGCCCGTACAAGCGGGCGTGGGCGAAGGACGAAGCGGCACGGTTCGTGGTGTCGGGCCGCAACGGCCAGTTCGACCCCGAGGTGGTCGACGCGTTCGTGTCGGTGATCTCGGCACGAGACCCCGAACTCGGCGAACAGCTGAAGTAGCGGATCGGCGACGGCGCCGGTCAGGCGCGCAGTGCGCCGACCACCCACCGGCCGACGAACGGGGCGAGGTCGTCGGGGTCGAGATCGATCTGGCCGTTCCGGAAGGCGCTGCCGAACGACGACACGGCCCCCAGCACGCCGAGCGCCAGCAGTCGTGGGTCGCCGTCCGCGACCTCGCCGTCGGCCTGGGCCTGTCGGATCAACGCGACCACGTCGTCGCGGTAGACGCGGTTCGTGCTCTTGAGCGCCTCGGTGACCGCCGGATCGGCGCGTTCGACCTCGACCAGTGCGAAGTAGTGGGCGTGTTCGGCGATGAACCCGACGCTCGCCTCGGTGCCGGCGCGGATCTTGTCGAGCGCCGACGACTCCGCCGCCATCGCCTCGGCCTGGGCGCGCCGCAATCGCTGCCGCATCGTGCGGACGAGTTCGTTGAACAGATCGACCTTGGTCGGGAAGTACCAGTAGAAGAGCCCCTTCGCGACACCGGCCTCGGCACAGATGTCGCTGATACGGGTGGCGGCGTAGCCGCGGTCGGCGAACAGCTCCATCGCGGCGGCGACGAGCTGCTCCTTGCGCTCGCGGCCCTGTTCGGTCAGCCGCCGCTCGCCGGCACGTTCGCCGGTCGATGCCGATGCGGTGCCCGACGTGCCTCCCATCGGCCCAGTTCAGCCGTCGCCTGACCCACGGGTCAAGTCGGGCGCCCCGGGCCTGGTGTCGGCGGGTTCCGACCGGGGTGCTGGTAGAAACGTGCGGGTGACGGCGACGCCCTCCGTGCTCCCCGGCTGCGAAGCGGTCTCCCACGCCAACGGTTCCGCCGTCGGCGTCGTGGTGATCCACGGCTTCACGGGAAGCCCGTTCTCGGTTCGCGGGGTTGCCGACGCCATGATCGCCGCCTCGTTCGACGTCGAGGTGCCACGCCTGCCCGGCCACGGCACCACCATCGACGACATGCTCCCGACCACGTGGGCCGATTGGTCGGCCGAGGTCGCCGCCGCCCGAGCCCGGCTGGCCGCCCGCGTCGACCACGTCGTCCTGGCCGGGCAGAGCATGGGTGCGACGCTGGCGCTCGCGTCGGCGCTCGACGACCCGTCGATCGCCGGCATGGTGTGCATCAACCCGCTCACCCGGCCACGCACCGCCGACGAGATCGAGATGATCGACGATCTGCTCGAGGACGGTTTCGGTGTGGCCCCCGGTGGCTCGTCCGACATCGCCGACCCCGACTCGCACGACATCTCGTACGAGGGAACGCCCCTCGCACCGATCCGCTCGCTCGTCGTCGACGGCGTCGCCCCGATCTCGACCCGGTTCGGCGAACTCGCCATGCCGCTGCGCCTGTTCTCGTCGCGCACCGATCACGTGGTCGACCCGGCCGACGGAGACCACCTCGCCGACTCCTGGGGTGGCCCCGTCGAGCGCACCTTCCTCGAGCGCAGCTATCACGTCGCCACCCGCGACTACGACCGAGAGGTCGTCGAGCGCGGATCCGTCGACTTCGTCCGGGAGGTCACCTCGTGAACACGCTCGCCGCGACCATCGGCGCCATCGTCGCGTCGATCCCGAGCCCGCCGTCGGGCTCGATCTCGATCGGTCCGCTCGACCTGCGCGCCTACGGCCTCATGATCGCGCTCGGCGTGATCGCCGCGGTCTGGCTGTGTGGCCGCCTGCTCGAACAGAAGGGCGCCGGCACCACCGACGACGTCAGCGCGATCGCGATCTGGGGCGTCGGCGCCGGCATCATCGGTGCCCGGCTCTACCACGTCGCCACCGACTGGGAGCGCTTCGAGGACAACCTCGGCGCGATCCCGAAGATCTGGGAAGGCGGCCTCGGTATCCCGGGCGGGCTCCTGTTCGGTGTGATCGTCGGCATGTGGCAGGCGAAGCGACGCGGCATCGAGCCGCTGGTGATGCTCACCTGCGCGGCCCCGGCGATCGCTCTCGCCCAGGCGATCGGGCGCTGGGGGAACTGGTTCAACCAGGAGCTCTACGGACGTGCGACCGATCTGCCGTGGGCGCTCGAGATCGACGACGACCACCTCCCGGCCGGCTACGAGTCGGGCACCACGTTCCACCCGACGTTCCTCTACGAATCGATGTGGAACTTCGCCCTTGCCGGATTCCTCATCTGGGTCGACCGGAGGTTCCGGCTGGCCCCCGGCCGCCTGATGGCCGTCTATCTGATGGGCTACGGCACCGGCCGGTTCTGGATCGAAGGGCTTCGCATCGACCCGGCCGACGAGATAGCCGGCCTCCGGTTCAACCAGTGGGTGTCGCTGGTCGCCATCGCCGCCGGCGCCCTGTGGCTGTTCCTCACCCGCGGCCAGAAGTGGCCCGAGACGCCGGTCGCCGGCGACGCCGACGGGACCGACGGGACCGTCGCCGACCCCGTGCGGGTCGACGAGCCCGACACGGCCGACGACGCACCCGACGGCGCAGCACTCGACGTCGACGACTGACCGGTCATCTACGCTCGGCGGCATGTCGGACGTGGTGGCACCGTTGGAGATCTTCCCCGAGGACTGGCGTCGAGGTCTCGCCGTCGTCGCTCACCCCGACGACATGGAGTACGGCGCCGCCGCTGCCGTCGCACGATGGACCCGACAGGGCAAGGAGATCTCGTACGTCCTCGTCACCGACGGCGAAGCCGGCATCGCCACGATGCCCCCGGTCGAGGTCGGCCCACTGCGGCGCCAGGAACAGATCGACAGCTGTGCGGTCGTCGGGGTCGACGAGGTCGAGTTCCTGGGGCTGCCCGACGGGTCGGTCGTCGAGGGACTCGATCTTCGTGCCGATCTCGCCGCCGCCATCCGACGCCACCGACCCGAGGTCGTGCTGTCGATCAACTTCCGCGACTCCTGGGGCGGCCACAGCTGGAACCACGCCGACCACCGAGCCGTCGGTCGTGCCCTGCTCGACGCAGTTCGCGACGCGGCCAACCCGTGGATGTTCCCCGAACGAGGCGCCGCGTGGTCGGGGGTCCAGTTCGTCGCGTTCAGCGGGAGTCCCGAACCGACGCATGCCGTCGACACGACGGAGACCTTCGACGCCGGTGTGCGCTCGCTCGAAGCGCACCGGGTCTACCTCGAACACCTCGGTGGCGACATGGCGTCGCCCGATGCGTTCCTGCGCGGTGCGGCCGAATCGACCGGTCCCCGCATCGGCGTCGAACTCGCCGCCGCCTTCGAACTCGTCGGCTAGGAGTGTTCAGAACTCGGTGATGACGGTCATGCCGAGTGCCGGCTCGGTCTCGAGCTTCGTCAAGACGTCGACGCCGTCGGCGAGCGCGACCCGCTCGCCGATCAGCCGATCCGGCTGGAGATCGCCGCTCGCCACGAGGCCGAGGACGCCCTCGAGGCCGGCGGGAGCGATGCCGTGCGAGCCGATGATCGCGATCTCGTGCGCGACGACGCGGCCGGCGGTCACGTCACCGAACGCCGATGGCTGTGGGAGGAGCCCGACTTGAACGTGTCGGCCCCCACGCCGCACGACCGACACCGCATCGGCGACGACACGCGGCGAACCGACGGCGTCGATCGAGACGTGGGGGCCATATGGATCGAGCAGCAGGAGTCCGTCATGTGCCTCGGACGGATCGAAGACGGCGGCTGCCCCGGCGTCGGTCGCGATCCGACGCGCCTCCGGGCGTGGGTCGATCCCGACGGCCCGAGCGCCGAGCGCCTCGGCGATCATGATCGCCGAGATACCGACGCCCCCGCAGCCGTACACGGCGACGATGTCGCCGCTGCCGGCCCGGCCCTGGTCGACCACGGCTCGGTAGGCAGTCGTGAACCGGCAGCCGAGCGCCGCCCCGGTGTCGAAGTCGACCGAGTCGGGCAGCGCAACGAGATTGAAGTCGGCGTGATGAACGGCGACTCGCTCGGCGAACGACCCCCAGTGCGTGAACCCGGGCTGCGTCTGATCGGGACAGACCTGGGCCTCGCCCGCCAGGCAGAAGACGCACGTTCCACAACCGGCGATGAACGGCACCGCCACGCGGTCGCCGGGCCGCCACCGAGCGACGTCGGCGCCGACGTCGACGACGACGCCGGCGAACTCGTGTCCCGGCACGTGTGGGAAGACCGAGATGTCGGCGTCGTGTCCCTGCCACCCGTGCCAGTCGCTCCGGCAGATGCCGGTCGCCCGCACCTCGATGACCGCGCCAGCGGCGTCAGCGACAGGTTCGGCCAACTCGCCGACCGTGATCGGCCCACCGAACGACGAGTACGAAGCACCACGCATGCCGCCGAGTGTGCCACACCCCACGTTCGGCTCCCGGTCCGTGTTCGGTCAGGAACCGGTCATGTTCGGTCGGTTTGGTGCCGATAGGTCAGACGGATGATTGTTGGTGCCCGGATGAACGCAGACACCTTGCTCGACGCCACGCGAACCGCCACGCTCGCGGTCGGTGAGGACGGCACCGTCTTGGCGGCGCGCGGCGGGTTCGGCGGGTTCGTCGGGATCGATCTCGTCGCCACTGTCGGGACCAACGTCTTCGCACGCCTGACACCCACCGACGCCGACGAACTCGCCACCTACTTCATCGAGAACGCCGGGGAAGCCGACGACACGGTCGCCTTGCCGGTGCCGTTCCGCGTCGGGATCATCGACGACGTCGGCAAGTCGCACCTCGTCGACATCATCGCTTCTGGGTGTTCCGATCAGGACGGTGATCGCTACTGGGTCGTCGTGCTGGTGCCGGTGGCTCTCAGTGCCTCGGTCACACGCTCGCTCGACCTGGAGATGGCGGGCGCCGATCGTGCGTCGGTGAAGCGGATGCTCTGCGAGGAGCTCGAGCTCGACAACGTCGACTACGAGAGCCGATGGCTGATGATCGACTTCTCCGACTCGGCGGGGCCCGACGTGGTCCACGCCCGCGACGCCGAGGCCGATCTGGCCGACGCCGTCCGTGTCGACCTCGCCGACGGGTGGCGGCCCTGGCACGGTGTGCCCGCCGGAGGCTGCGCCCCGGTCGACCCGGGTCTGTTCCCGCTGAACCTGCAGGCCTCGATGGCCCGGCGGGGGTGGCGTCGGATGATCGTCGCACCGGTGCACGTGAACGCTCGCCTCGCCGCCGTGCTGCTGTTGGTGGGACGGGTTCCGGACTCGTATCCGCTCGACGTCGTGAAGCGCAACATGGCCGCTCGCACCCAGAGCCTCGTGAAGGCGACGACGCTGCTGTTCGAACGTTGGGCCGAGCAGGACCACCTCCGCTCCGCAGCAACCAGCGATGCGCTCACCGGGCTGGGCAACAGTCGTGCCCTCA
The DNA here is from genome assembly GCF_004364865.1 of Ilumatobacter fluminis. NCBI lineage: Bacteria > Bacillati > Actinomycetota > Acidimicrobiia > Acidimicrobiales > Ilumatobacteraceae > Ilumatobacter > Ilumatobacter fluminis. The sequence continues at coordinate 3,850,677 of NZ_SOAU01000001.1, read as the reverse complement.
CCGCTGCCCTCACCGACACCCACCGGGCAGGTGCGGTGCTCTTCATCGACATCGACCACTTCAAGGCGGTCAACGACCGCTACGGCCACCAGATCGGTGACGCCGTGCTCGTCGAGGTCGCCACGCGGCTCGTCGCATCGTGTCGCCACGGTGATCTCGTCACCCGCTTCGGCGGCGACGAGTTCGTGATCCTGCTCGACGGTGCCGACGAGGATCTGGCGGCCACGATCGGCTGGCGGATCATCGACTCGGTGTCGGCCCCGCTCGGCATCGAGGGTGGCCCCGACACGATCTCGGTCAGTGTCGGACTGGCGCCGCGCCACGGACTCGACGCGATCGACGTGGCCGACCGGGCGATGCTCGAGGCGAAGCGGTCGGGCCGTTCACGCCTGGCCACGCTCACGCCTCGCTGACCGGTCCGTCACTCAGCGGAGTTGCGTCAGCCCCCGGAACCGAACCGGTCGCTCGGCCGCCTCCTCGTCGTAGTGCGCGCCCCACCCGGCGAGACGAGCGACGGCGAACAGGGGAGCGTCGGCCGGGAAGCCCCCGGCGTGGAGCAGTGCGCCGAGGGCCAGGTCGACGTTGGGGAGATGCGCCAGCCGCCGGCCGGCCTCGGCGATCATGTCGTCGACGAGGGCGATGGTTCGATCGGCGCCCGGGACGCTGCGAACCGCCTCGAGCAGCGGAGCGACACGAGGGTCGCCACGCCGATAGACCGAGTGTCCGAAGCCGGGGAGCCGGCCTCCCTGGTCGAGCAGGGAGGCGACGGTCGCTGCCGCGCCGTCGACGTCGGCCCGTGCGACCAGGTCGGCCGTTTCGACGCTCGCACCGCCGTGGAGCCGCCCGCTCACGACCGACAGCCCGGCAGCGATCGCTGCGAACGGATCGGCTCGCACCGAGCACGCCACCCGTACGGCCAGTGTGCTGGTCGCCAGTTCGTGATCGGCGAGGAGCACCAGGGCGCGATCGACGGCGGCCACGAGCTCGGGCGAGGGGCGTCGGACGTACGCCTTGGTGAGGCGCTCGGCAACCGGACCGCGTCTCGGCCCGCCGACGAGCGTGGGGGCGATGGCCGCCACGGCGCGGGCCGCGTCGCCCCCCGACTCGCTCCCGGTGCTGCTTGCCGACAGCGCGTGTGACGCTGCGCCCAGCGCCGCGACCGCCGACCGGCCGACGAGCGGGGTGGCGACGTCGAGACACCGGTCGAGCTGCCCCCGGTCGAGCGGCCACACGACCGGGCGACCGGGGAGATCGCCGGTCCAGAGCAGCTCACCGACCTGCTCGAAGCTCCGGGTGCGAGCGAGCTCGGCGACCTCGTGGCCCCGATAGCGGAGCGTGACGTCGTCGAGCAATGTGATCGACGACCCGATCTTCACGTCGATCGAGGGTCGTTCGACCGGTGCCTTCGACCGTCCCCGCGTCGCGAGTCGTTCGATCTGCTCTCGCGGATACAGCGAGGTACGACCATCGACGGCGGTGTGCCGCTCGACGAGGCCACGGCTCACGTACGCGTAGAGGGTCGGCTTGCTGACCCCGAGGAGCCGAGCGGCCTCGGCGGACCCGATCATCGTCGTCACGACACCAGGATCGCCCGGATGATAGACGCCGTCAACGTTGATTCGATCAACGTTGATCAATCGTGGACGACGACCGACACTCGGGGCATGGACTTGATCGACGTACCCGCAGGACTCAACGGTGTGGCCGTGGCCGACACCACCATCGGCACCGTGCTCGGCGACGAAGGCTTCTATCACTACCGCGACTACGACGCCGTCGAACTCGCACGGACGGCTTCGTTCGAGGATGCCTGGTACCTCCTCGACCGTGGCCGCCTCCCCGACGGTGCCGAGCGCGACACCTTCCGAGCCGACCTCGCTGCCCGTCGACGACTGCCCGCCGGCACCGTGCCGCTGATCGACGTGGCCGGCGCGCTGCCGGGCACCCCGCTCGCCCGGCTCCGCACCGTGCTCTCGGCTGCGGCGGGCCCACTCCGACTCCAGCCCCTGCTCGATCTCGACGCCGCCGACCGTCGGGAGCAGGCCCTCGACGTGGCGGCGGTCGTGCCCTCGATCCTCGGAGCGCTCTATCGCTCGGGTGCCGGTCTCGCCGCCGTCGCAGCCGACCCGGATCTCGGCCATGCGGCTGCGTACCTGCACCAGGTCACGGGTCGGCAGCCCGAGTCCGAGCACGCGCGAGCACTCGAGCAGTACTTGATCCTGACGATCGACCACGGGTTCAACGCCTCGACATTCACCGGCCGTGTCGTGGCCTCCACGGGTGCCGACATCGTCGATGTCGTCTGCGCAGCGATCGGCGCCTTGGCCGGCCCGCTCCACGGTGGAGCCCCGAGTCGTGCGCTCGACGCCCTCGACGCCATCGGCACGCCCGACCGGGCAGCGGACTGGGTTCGCGGTGAGGTCGCCGCCGGCCGCCGCATCATGGGGTTCGGCCACGCCGTCTATCGGGCACCCGACCCCCGCTCGGCCCTGCTCCGCGACGTTGCCGAGGCGTTGGGTGGCGAGCTCGTCGAGCGGGCGATCGCGATCGAGACCGAGATCCTGACGACACTGGCCGAGCTCAAGCCCGATCGCCCGTTGCCCAGCAACGTCGAGTTCTACGCCGGCGTCATCATGGAGACGGTCGGACTCCCACGCCAGATGTTCACGCCGACGTTCGCGGTGAGCAGGACGGTCGGCTGGGTCACGCATGCGCTCGAGCAGGCGGCGACGGGCAAGCTCATCCGGCCCGCGGCGCGATACGTCGGGCCGGCGCCCCGGCGCGTCGCCGGGGTTGGAACTGTCCGGCCACCAGCGCCGACAGGGTGACCGCGATCCCGGCCATCTGCGCCCCGGTGAACCGTTCGTCGAGGACGACGACGCCGAGAACGGTCGCGACGACGGGGGAGAGCAGCCCGAGCAGCGCCGTGGCGGTCACGGGCAGACGCCCGATGCCCCGGAACCAGAGGATGTAGGCGACGAGTCCTCCGACGATCGCCAGCCAGGCGTAGCCGCCGACCGCGCCGACGCCCACGGTGTCAGGTACGCCCTCGAACACGACGACCGCGGGCAGGAGCCAGAGCCCGCCGGCGGTGAGCAACCAGCCGGCATAGGCGGTGGGGCCGACGTCGGTCGGTCGGCCCCACTTCTTGCTGAGCGTCACGCCCGTCGCCATCGACGCAGCGCCTGCGAGACCGGCGAGGAGGCCGACGCCGTCGAGCGACGCGGCCGGGCCGAGCACGACGAGGCCGACGCCGACGACTCCGGCGAGTCCCCACCCGAGCCGCCAGATCGACAGGCGTTCGCGAAGCACGCCCCATGCCAGCAGGGCGACGATCGCCGGTTGCACGGATCCGACGGTGGCGGCGACGCCACCCGGGAGTCGTTCGGCGGTGACGAACAGCAGCGAGAAGAACAGCCCGATGTTCAGCGCGCCGAGCACCATGGCCTTCCACCACCAGTCGCCCGTCGGCAATCGACGCGTGATCACGAGTGCGAGCAGCCCCATCGGGAGCGATCGGGTGAGCGCCGCGAACATCGGGTGTCCCGGCGGGAGGAGTTCGGAGGTCACGAGGTAGGTCGTCCCCCAGGTGGCCGGTGCGAGCGCCGTGATCAGCGTCGTCCCCACGAGGCCGCCCGACCCGGTGTCGTTCAGGACGGCGGCAGAAATCGACCGGCGACCGGGCGCCGGGTCCGGGGCGATGACGGTGGTGGAGTTCATGCGTCCACTCTCCGTCGGGACGACGTATGAGTCCAACGCATCGTTGTCAGGGCAGCGATCGATATGTGTCATCGATCTGTCAGACTGGCGGCATGGATCTCCGCCAGATGCGGTACGTCGTCGCGGTCGCCGAGACGGGCAACTTCACACGTGCCGCCGAGCAGTGTTTCGTCGTGCAGTCGGCACTCAGCCACCAGATCAAGGCGCTCGAACGCGAACTCGGTGTCGAGCTGTTCGCCCGCACCAGCCGGAAGGTCGAACCGACCGCTGCGGGTCTCGCGTTCGTCGACGGTGCGCGTCGCACCCTGGCCCAGGCCGACCGGACCGTGGCCGACGCGGCGGCGGCGGTGGGTCGGATCCGCGGCAGGCTGACGCTCGGCATCATCCCGACCGTCACCGGGATCGATCTGCCCGATGCACTCCGCCGCTTCCGAGACGCCCACCCCGCCGTGACCGTGTCGTTGCAGGTCGGCGGCAGCGACGAGATCGTCGCCGACATCCGGGCGGGAGCGGTCGACGTCGGGTTGCTCGGACTCCCGGCGGGCGACGTGCCCGAGGGCGTCCGATCTCGGGTGATCGCCCGCGACCGGCACGTGGCGTGTGTGGCTGTCGACCACCCGCTCGCCGGACGTCGGTCGATCGGCCTCGATCGGCTCGCCGGGGAGACATTCGTCGACTTCCCGGCCGACACACCGGGACGCGCCCAGAGCGACCGGGCGTTCGACGCCGCGGGCCTCGATCGCACCGTCGCCTACGAGGTGATGGCGCTCGACATCGTGGCGGGCCTGGTCCGCGCCGGTCTGAGCGTCGCCCTGCTCCCGTCGGCGGTCGCTCCGTCCGACGACCCCGGGGTGTCGCTCGTGCCGGTGCGCGGCGGCCCCGCCCGGGCAGAACACCTCGCGTGGAGCGATTTCAACCCGAGTCCCGCTGCGACCGCGTTCTTGTCGATCGTCGATGCGTCGTCGCCTGCAGGGGATTCGCCAGCAGTCATCGGACGTCCGGCGGATTAGCCTCGGCAGACGTGTCCGACCGACTGTCCCCCGACGTCGTTGCCAAGGTGGCGCGGCTCGCACGACTCGACCTCACCCCCGATGAGCTCGACCGTGCGACCGGCCAGCTGAGCGACATGCTCGACCACTTCGCCGACATCGACGCGCTCGACCTGAGCGACGTCGAGCCGCTCAACTCGCCGTACCCGCTGGTCAACGTGCTGCGCGACGACGACGAGCAGCCCACGCTCGACCGCGACGAGGTGATGGCCTCGGCGCCCAAGAGCGAGGACGGCCGTTTCTGGGTGCCGCCCGTCCTCGGGGGTGACTCGTGAGCGAGTACCCGACCGCACTCCAGATCGCCGACGGCGTTCGCTCCGGCGACCTGAAGGCCGTCGACATCGTCGAGCAACACCTGGCGACCATCGCCGAGACCGACGACGAGATCCGCGCGTTCAATTACGTGATGGCCGACGAGGCACGCCGACGCGCCGCCGCGGTCGACGCCACCGTCGCCGCCGGTGGCGACCCCGGACCGATGGCCGGTGTCCCGGTCGCACTGAAGGACAACATGTGCACGCGGGGTGTGCCGACGACGTGTTCGTCGAAGATCCTCGACGGCTGGATCCCGCCGTACGACGCCACCGTGGTGCAGCGGCTCGCCGACGCCGGCGCGGTGTTCGTCGGCAAGACCAACCTCGACGAGTTCGCCATGGGGTCCTCGACCGAGAATTCGGCGTTCGGCCCGACCCGCAACCCGCTCGACACCAGCCGGGTTCCCGGTGGCTCGTCCGGCGGTTCGGCTGCGGCGGTCGCCGCCGGCTACGCGCCGGTCTCGCTGGGCTCCGACACGGGCGGTTCGATCCGCCAACCGGCGGCGCTGTGCGGCGTCGTCGGGGTCAAGCCCACGTACGGTCGGGTCAGCCGACTCGGACTCATCGCGTTCGGGAGCAGCCTCGACCAGATCGGTCCGTTCACCCACACCGTCGCCGACGCCGCGCTCACGCTCCAGACCATCTGCGGACACGACCCAGGCGACTCGACGTCGATCCCCGAACCGACCCCCGACTATTCGTCGGTGCTCGATCGTGGCGTCGACGGACTCCGGATCGGCCGCATCGCCGATCTGCCCGACGGCGCCGACCCGGACGTCGTCGCCCGCACCGACGAGGCGTTCGCGGCGCTCGAGGCCGCCGGCGCCACGATCGTCGACGTCGAGGTGCCGGCATTCACCTACGGCCTCACGGCGTACTACCTCATCGCTCCCGCCGAGGCGTCCTCGAACCTGGCACGGTTCGACGGTGTCCGTTACGGCCTCCGGGTCGACGGTGCCGATGTCGAGGAGATGATGCGCAACACCCGCACCGCCGGATTCGGCGACGAGGTGAAGCGACGCATCCTGCTCGGCACGTATGCCCTGTCGGCCGGCTACTACGACGCTTACTACGGCAAGGCCCTGAAGATCCGCCGCCTGATGGCCGACGACTTCGCCAGGGCCTACCAGCAGTGCGACGTGCTGCTCAGCCCGTCGTCGCCGAGCGTGGCGTTCCCGTTCGGCTCGAAGACCGCCGACCCGTTCGCGATGTATCTGTGCGACACGTACACGATCCCGGCCAACCTCACGGGCGACCCGGCGATGAGCGTGCCGTTCGGCACCGGCGCCGACGACCTGCCGGTCGGCGTCCAGATCATCGCCCCGGCCCTCGGCGAGTCGGTCATGCTCCAAGTCGCCGCCGAGCTCGAAAGGAGTGCGTCGTGAGCGACGCCAGCAGCGCACCGTGGACGTTCGAGGGCTACGAGATGGTCGTGGGGCTCGAGGTCCACGTCGAACTGGCCACGCGCACCAAGCTGTTCTCCGGGTCCCCGAACCGATTCGGTGACGACCCGAACACCAACATCGACCCGGTCACCCTCGGTCTGCCCGGTGCGTTGCCCGTGCTCAACCGTCAGGCCGTCGAGCTGGCGATGAAGATCGGCTTGGCGCTCAACTGCACGGTCCAGCCGTGCACCTTCGCCCGGAAGAACTACTTCTACCCCGACATGCCGAAGGCGTACCAGATCAGCCAGTACGAGGATCCGCTCAACGTCGACGGCTGGCTCGATCTGCCCGACGGGACCCGGATCGGCATCGAGCGCGCCCACATGGAGGAAGACGCCGGCAAGACGGTGCACGCCGGCGAGAGCGGGCGCGTGCACGGGGCCGAGCACTCCCTGATCGATCTCAACCGGGCGGGCGTCCCGCTGGTCGAGATCGTGTCGCGGCCCGATATGCGCTCACCCGAACAGGCGCGCCAGTACGTCGCCGAACTGCGTTCGATCCTGCTCGCCGTCGAGGCGTCCGACGCCAAGATGGAGGAGGGCTCGATGCGCGTCGACGCGAACGTGTCGGTGCGGCGTCCGGGCGGCGAACTCGGCACCCGGTGCGAGATCAAGAACGTCAACTCGATCCGGTCCGTCGGGCGCGCCATCGAGTACGAGGCCAAGCGTCAGATCGTCCTCATCGAGGGTGGCGAGGCAGTGCGCCAGCAGACCCGTCACTGGGACGAGGGCGACGGCAAGACCCACACCCTCCGCGACAAGGAAGACGCCGACGACTACCGCTACTTCCTCGAGCCCGACCTGGTGCCGCTCGCACCGGAGCGGTCGTGGGTCGAGCACGTGCGGGCGTCGATCCCGGTCCTGCCGTCGGCGCGACGGGTCGCTCTGGCCGAAGCCGCCGGTGCGGCCCCCGACGACGAAGCGATCGTCACGATCGTCGACCGTGGGCAGGATGCGTACGTGCTGGCCGTCGTCGAGGCCGGGGGCGACCTCGGCCGGGCGATCGTCCACGTCCAGCAGGCGTTCGCCGAACAGGGTGCCGACCCGGCCGTTCCGGCCGGCGATCTCGCCGCGCTCACGACGATGGAGACCGGCGGACAGCTCACCGCGACGCAGGCCAAGACGGTCCTTGCCGATCTCGTCGAGCGTGGCGGTGGCGACCCTGCCGCGATCGCCGCCGAGCGCGGATTCGAGGCGATGGACACCTCCGAGCTCGAGTCGATGGTCGACGACGCAATCGCCGCGCAACCGGATGCGTGGGAGAAGTTCTGCGCCGGCGAAGGCAAGGCGATGGGCGCCCTCGTCGGTCACATCATGAAGGCGAGCAGGGGCCAGGCCGACGGCAAGCTCGTCAGCCAGATCCTCAACAGCCGCAAGGGCTGAGCGTCAGCTGGTCGCCAGCTCGTCCCGAGTCGCTTCGAGGAGCCGGCCGGGGGCGGCGACGACGCGGTTGCGCCCCGACCGCTTCGCCTCGTACAGCGCGATGTCGGCGCGGGCGATTGCATCGGTCGGGTCGTCGCCCCACGCCGTGCCGATCGACACGGTGAGGTTCAAGACGGTGCCGTCGACCTCGATCGGGGTCGCCTCGACGGCGGCGCGCACCCGTTCGCTCACACAGCCGAGTGCCGCACTGTCGCCCGAATCGAGCACGATCGCGAACTCTTCCCCGCCGTAGCGATATGCGGTTCCCCGCTCGCCGACAGCATCCTCGATCGTGCGGGCCACCGACCGGAGTGCGACGTCGCCGGCCTGATGGCCGTGGACGTCGTTCACCAGCTTGAACCGATCGACGTCGACCATCAGCACGAGCACGTTTCCGGTCACCGATTCCAGACGCTCGTCGAGCGCGCGACGATTCGCGAGGCCGGTCAACGAGTCGACGTACGCCTCGGTGTGGATCAGCTCACGCGACATCGCCCCGGCCAGTGCCGCACCGACGAGCGGTCGGAGCGCGGCGAAGGTGTCGATCTCGTCCTGGTCGAAGGGGCGTCCGGGACGGCGGGTGAGCACGATGACCCCGGCGGCGTGACCGGCGGCCACGATCGGCGCTGCGAGCACGCTGCGTCGCTCGCCGATGGCCGGATCGTTGGCGACGACACCGATCTCGCGACCGGTCGCCACGGTGCGTGCGACCACGCTCGATCCGACGCTCGACATGTCGAAGTGCTCGAGCCCGATCGATCTGCCCCGTTCGAAGCCGTCGTCGGTGACACGGACGTACACGGCGGCCTCGGCGCCCGTGATCGCCATGGCACGTTCGGCCGCGATCGCCTCGACCTCGTGCACCGTGTGCACCTCGGCGAAGCTCCGCCCGGCGTCGAGCAGATCGCTCGCGCGATGGTCGGGTGATGGGGACGATCGGCGTCGACTGGCGATCGCCCAACCGGCGACCCCGGCCGCAGCGGCGATCGCGACGATCGCCCACGTCGGGAAACCGGCGCTGTCGCCGTGTCGGTCGCGGCCGTATGGCACGTCGATCGGCCCTCCGGGCGGATCGGGGGCGCCGGGGGACTGTGGCGCGAGCTCGCCGCGCTCGACGAACGCGGTCAGTGCAGCCGCGGTCACCTCGATCGGCGGTCCGGGACGAGGTCGGATCGGTGCCCGCCCGCCGTGGTGCAGGAGGTGGTCGATCGCATGCAGATAGCCGTCACCATCGATCGAGAGCTGCCGACCCTGGTCGAGCCGGGAACGATCGCCGCGCGGCAGCGGTTCGAGCGCCTCGTACACCGGCCGACTGAACGAGATCCCGTCGTCGAACATCGTCTCGAGGTAGTCGTGGCCGTCGTGTTCGAGCCGGTCGAAATCGGCGAGGTCGACGGCAGCGATCGTGCCGTCGAGCGAATCGGTCAAGGCCGACATCGGCGACCCGGCAGCGAAGCCTCCCGCTTCCCGGATCGTCACCATCTCCCGCGCGACGAGGACAGCCGCCTCGTGGGCCGAGCGGGCCTCGTCGTCGGACGCGACGATGCCGTCGAGTCCTGCGGCGGCGACGATCTCGGGGCCCCCGCCTGCCACGATCGTCACCGCTGCGATCGCTGTGACGATGCGGCGGGAAACCATCGTTCGTTCATCGGCGACGGCCCTGTGGTTCTTGAGTGTCAGGAGGGTGTCAGCACTCGCAGACCGGCGGCCTCGTAGGCGGCCTCGACGATCTCGAGATGCTCGGGGTGACGAGCCAATCCGACGATCGAGCGGCCCGAACCGGTCACGTTCACCGCTGCCCCGGCGGTGCGGCCGACCTCGACCAGTCGCCGCTCGGTGGGTGTGAGCTCGCTGACCCCGAGTCGCACCCCGAGCGTCCGGTGGAGGGCATCGGCGACCAGTTTCAGATCGCCGTCGATCAACCCGCGTCGTGCGCGACCGGCCTGCACTCGCAGTTCGCTCATCGCAGCGGTCACCGTGGCGTCACCCCCGTCGAATCGGCGTCGGAGCGAACGGTTCGCGGTCCGGGGTGCGACATCGGTCGACCGACCGATCGCCGTGGAGTCGTCGTGCGACCAGGCGACGAACAGGGGGAGATCGTCGGGTGCGTCGATCGTGTCGATCGTGTCGGTCGTCTCGGAATCGAAGGTCGCCGCCACCGCGCCACCGTGGGCCGGCACGGCGAACTCGGCGAGCGAGACATCGGCGCCGAGCCGGGTTCCGACGACGTCGAACGCCGTCGCGGCGAGATCGGCGGCATCCCAGTGCTCGTCGCCGTCGAACGCCCGAAGCGCACGCAGTGTGGCGATCGCGAGCGCTGCACTCCGGCCGAGCCCGACGCCGTCGGGAATGTTCGTCGACAACGACAGCTCGACCGGCGGCACCTCGCCGCGCCGCTCGGTGATCGCTGCGACCGCGGCGTCGACCAGCGCTCGCTGAGCGGGGTCGGTGCCTCGGTGTGCGAATCGGCCCGTCGCGGACTCTCGCAACGCCGCCATCGCAGTCAGGTCGGGCAGCGACACCGCCGTGATCGCGCCGCCGTACCGCTCCGACGGGTTGCCCGCCAGCACCGCGTGCGCCGCGCACGAACTGACGATCGAGCGGCCGGTGGTCATCGGCCCATGGCTACCACGTCGACGCGGACGATCAGCCGTTCAACGCGATGTACTGCTGGAGGAGGGCGTTGCTCGTGTCGGCGGCCGCGGCGAGTGTCGATTCGACGTCGGCTCCGTTGTAGATGCTCGCCAGTGCCGCGGCCATCTCGTCGCGGACCTGTCGATGCGGACCGATCTGCGGTCCGGCGTGGGCGAGATCGTCGGGGCTGTTGGCCAGCTGCGTGTACGCCACCCGGAACCGAGGGTCGTCGGCATACGTCGTGGCGAGCGGTTCGAGCTCGATCGCCTCGTCGACGATCGGCAGGTACCCGGTCCGGACCGCCCACTCCGACTGGACCGCCGGGGTGATGAGATAGGTCAGGAAGTCCCAGGTGGCCGCCGTGACCTCGGGATCGTTGCCGGCGACGACGTAGTTGGCGGCACCGCCGACGATCGCCGTCTGTTCCGCCGACAGACCGGGCAGCCCTCCCACACCGACGTCGTCGGGTGTGAGTCCCTCCACCAGGCCGGAGCCGAGCACGTTGATCACCGTGCCGAGCCCGGCCGATGTGCCGATCGTCATCGCAGCGGGATCGGCGGTGTCGGCCATCTTCAGGAAGTTGTCGGACCCGCCGGCGTTGTCGCCGACGTTCACGGCGAGCCCGTCGGCGACCATGTCGCGCAGGAAGGTCACGATCCCGACCCCGGTCGCGTCGGCGAGATAGACCTCGCCGGGCAACGCTTCGCGCCCGTTGCCGTTGTCGACGAACAACTCACCGGCGTTGGCGAACCACTGCTCGATGAACCAGCCGCCGCCCGAATCGATACTCGTGTCGAGTGCGATCCCGTAGCTCGCTGCGCCGGAGTCGACGAGCTGCTGCGACATCGCGCGCAACTCGTCGAACGTGGTCGGCGGTCGTTCGGGATCGAGACCGGCCTGTTCAAACATGACCTGGTTGTAGTAGAGGATCGGATTCGACACGTTGAACGGCATCGCCCACTGCACGCCGGCGGTCGAATATGCCTGGACCGCCGACGGCTGGATCACCGACGTGTCGAAGCCGGCGTCGCGGACGCACACCTCGACCGGAATCACCGTCTCGGAGTCGATCGCCTGCTGGAAGCCGTACTCGGGGAACATCACGATCTCCGGACGTCCGCTGTCACCCGACTGGTAGTACTTGTCGATCACCTCGAGATAGCCGCCCTGGTTCTGGAGATCGACGACGACGCGATCCTGGCTCGCGTTGTACTGATCGACCACGAACTGGAGCGCCTCTTCGTTGTCGGCGGTCATGCCGTGCCAGTACGTGATCTCGACCGGACCGTCGGCCCCGTCGAGCGCCCCGGTCGGACAGTCGGGATACCCGTCGAGCGACACCTCGGTCGGGGCCGTCGTCGCCGGCGCCGACTCACCGCCCGCCGAGTCGGTCGAGGCCGTCGAGTCCGTCGATTCGGTGGCCGGCTGGTCCGTCCCGTCGCTCGCCCCGTCGTCGGTGGTGTCGGTCTCGGCCGTCTCGGCGTCGGTCGCCCCGTCGTCGGTGGCGATCTGATCAGCCGGCTCGGTGGTCTCGGACGTCTCGGTCTCGTCGGGGTCGTCCTGGCCCGCGGTGATCGCCGATTCGCCGCTGCCACAGGCGGCGACGAGGAGTGACGCCGTGGCGACCAGGGCGGGGATCGTGATGCGCCTCATCCCTTCACCGCCCCCGAGGTCAGACCCCGCACGAGCGACCGCTGGAACAGCAGCAGTGCGACGAAGATCGGGACGGCGGCGATGACGGTGCCCGCCATCAATGCGTTCGGCTCGTCGATACTGCTGCGGCGCAGCAGTGTGAGGCCGCTCTGGACGGTGTTCATGGATTCCTCCGTGGTGATCAGGTTGGGCCACAGGTACTGGTTCCAGCTCGACAGGAAGCTGAACAGGGCGAGCGCGCCGACGGTCGGCACGATGACCGGCAAGGCGACGTAGCGCAGGAAGGCCAGATGGCCGGCGCCGTCGATCCGGGCGGCGTCGCGCAACTCACCCGGTACGGCCATCAGCGCCTGGCGGACGAGGAACGTGCCGAACGCCGTCGCCAGGAACGGAACGGCGAGTCCCTGGTACGTGTTGAGCCAGTCGAGACCGTCGACCGTGCGCCGATTCACGACGAGTGTGGCCTCGATCGGCACGAGCAGGGTTGCGAGGAAGGCGACGAACAGCACCGTGCGACCGGGGAAATCGAGCATCGCGAAGGCGTAACCCGACAGCAGCGAGGTGGCGACCTGGGCGATCGTGACGATCATCGCCACCACGAACGAGTTGAACAGGTATCGCCCGAGATTGCCGTCGCTCCACGCGTTCATGATCGGTTCGAGCGTGAACGAATCGGGCACGAGCGGATTGACGAGCACCTTGTCGCCGGGCTTGAAGGCGGCGACCAGGGTGGTGTAGATCGGGAACAGGGTGAGGAACGCGACGATCCCGAGCAGGGTGTAGCGCCCCACGAGTCGGGCGCCGGTGATCCGATGTTCAGCGGCCATGGCTCACCTCGTCGGTCGCTCGCCGTGGTTCAGTCGCCATAGTGCACCCGCCTACCGAGCGACCAGAGTTGCAGGAACGACAATCCGAGCAGGACGACGAACAACAGCACGGCGGTCGTTGCCTGAAGACCCTGGTCGGTCGCCATGATCGAGTTCCGGCCGTAGGTGAGGTACGTGATCGTCGTCGTCGAATCGTCGGGTCGAGGCCCGCCCTCGGTGAGGAGATCGATCTCGCCGTACGCCTGGAACGCGCGTGTGGTGAGCACGATCAGGACGAAGAGCAGCGACGGACCGAGGAGCGGCAGCGTGATCTTCCAGAATCGACGCGTCCCGCCGGCGCCGTCGAGTGCCGCTGCCTCGTAGAGATCGTCGGGGATGCCCTGCAGACCGGCGGTGATGATGATGAAGGTGAAGCCGAGATTGGCCCACACACTCGACAGCGCCACCGACCACAGCGCCGTTCCCGGATCGTTGAGCAGACCCGGTTGCTTGATCACCGGGAACGCATCGGCGATCCAGCCGATGTTCGAGAGCACACCGACACTCGGTTGGAGGAGGAACAACCACATCAGACTGGCCACCGCGACCGAGGTGGCGACCGTGGAGGAGAAGATCGCCCGGAACACACCGACACCCGACAGGTGCTTGTGTGCGAGCACGGCGAGACCGATCCCGAATGCCAGACCGAGTGGCACCGTGACGAGTGCGAACTGTGTCGTCACCCACAGCGCGTGCTGGAACTCGGTCGATCGGAAGGTGTCGGCGTACTGGTCCCAACCACCTTCGATGCAGCGAGTACCGGTCGAGTTGCAACGTTCGGTGCCGAGGAACACCGCCTTCACCAGGGGATAGACGATGAAGGCGCCGAGGATGATCGCCGATGGTGCGAGCAGTGCCAGTGCAACCGGGAGTTGCCGCCAACGGCGGCGCTCGAAGACCCGGTTCGTCATGACCAGCAGCGTAGAACCACCCGCGAGATCGCCACCAGTGACGTCGGAAACACTCGGCAAACCCCCGATGAACGTCCCAAGGCGTGAACGAACTGCGGAACTATTCCGCAGTTTGTTCACGCATTGGTCGGGGTGGCGGCGGGGTGCGTGGGCGAGTGGCGGGAATCGGACGGCGTATCGTGGTGTCCGATTCCCGCCTGAGTGTCGGTCTCGGGTGGACGAGGATGACACCCATGTTCGACGGCACCGTGCTCGACCCAGACCGCTGCTATCTCGCCTCGCAGAGTCGCGACGAGCGGTTCGACGGTTGGTTCTACGTCGCCGTCCGCACCACCGGCATCTACTGTCGACCGAGCTGCCCGGCGATCACCCCGAAGCGTGCCAACGTCGAGTTCCATCGCACCGCCGCCGCCGCACAGCAACTCGGATTCCGGGCGTGCAAGCGCTGCCGGCCCGATGCGGCACCCGGGTCGCCCGAGTGGAACGTGCGCGGCGATGTGGTCGCCCGTGCCATGCGGCTGATCGGTGACGGCGTCGTCGATCGCGACGGTGTCGCCGGCCTCGCCGATCGTCTCGGGTACAGCGAACGCCATCTCAACCGCCTGCTGACATCCGAACTCGGCGCCGGCCCGCTGTCACTGGCCCGTGCACAGCGGGCGCAGACGGCCCGCACCCTGATCGAAACGACCGATCTGTCGATGACCGATGTCGCGTTCGCCGCCGGATTCGGCAGTATCCGCCAGTTCAACGACACCGTCCGCGAGGTCTATGCGTCGTCGCCCACCGAACTGCGGAGCCGAACCCGACACCGGAGCGGAACCGCCGGTGGTGTCTCCGTCCGGTTGCCGGTCCGCCGACCGTTCGCCGGCGGCACCCTGCTCGCATTCGTCGGCGGACACGCCGTGCCCGGTGTCGAAGCGTGGGACGGCGAACGCTATGCCCGATCACTCGCGCTCCCGAACGGTCACGGCACCGTCGACATCACCCTCGACCACGTCGGCGACGTCCGTGCCGAGTTCCGGCTCACCGACTGGCGCGATCTCGCCCCGGCCGTCGGTCGGGTCCGTCGCCTGCTCGATCTCGACGCCGATCCGGTCGCGATCGACGAGATCCTCGGTGCCGATCCGATCCTCCGGCCGCAGATCGAACGCAACCCGGGGTTGCGGGTGCCCGGCGGTGTCGACCCGTACGAGGTGTTGGCCCGCACGATCATCGGGCAGCAGGTGAGTGTCGCCGGCGCCCGCACCGTGACGGGCCGGATCGTCGCGGCGATCGGCGAACCGCTCGCCGTCGAACACGACGTCCTGACCCACGTGTTCCCGACGATGGACCGACTCGCGGCAGCACCGCCCGATGCCCTGCCCATCCCCATGGCCCGCAAGCGCACCCTCCGATCGGTGGCCGAGGCGGTGGCCGACGGTGATCTCGTGATCGATCACGGCGACGATCGGCGAGCCGTCGTCGACGAACTGTGCAGCTACACGGGCATCGGACCGTGGACCGCCGAAACGGTCGCGATGCGCGGTCTCGGTGACCCCGACGTCTTCCTCCCAGGCGATCTGGTCGTCCGACGGGCGCTCGAGGCGAACGGTCTCGACGTCGCCGCCGCCGACCGATGGCGGCCCTGGCGCACCTACGCCATGCACCACCTCTGGGCGACCGTCTGGACACCCCCGACATGACGCTCGACACCACATCTATCCGTCCCGACACGACCAGCCAGGAGCCCCTGCCCATGACGAATCGATCCGCCACCATGTCCTCGCCGGTCGGCACCCTCACCGTCGTCGCCAACGACACCGCGGTCGTCGCGATCCGGTGGGACACCGAATCCGACGATCGGCACCCCGATGCCCACAACCCGGTCGACCGGTCACTCGGCGACGTGGTGCCGTGCGACGACATCTCGAGCCATCCGGTCCTCGCCGCAGCGATCGCACAGCTCGACGAGTACTTCGCCGGCACCCGCACCGATTTCGATCTCCCGCTCGAACCGATCGGGACCGACTTCCAGCGTCAGGCGTGGGAACAGCTCGCGGCGATCCCGTTCGGCGAGACCATCACCTATGGCGAGCAAGCGGTCCGGATGGGCGATCGGAACAAGATGCGGGCCGTCGGCGCCGCCAACGGCAAGAATCCGATCCCGATCGTGGTTCCGTGTCACCGCGTCGTCGGCGCCGACGGCAAGCTCACCGGTTTCGCCGGTGGGATCGACAACAAGGCCTGGTTGCTCGACCACGAGTTCCGCGTTCGGGCCGGCGCCTGACGTCGTTCAGAGCCGCCACGATCGCAACACGTCGTTGAGGAAGGTGCCGGTCGGGTCGACGGCATCTCGCTGCGACCACCACTCGGTCCAGCGATGGTGGACGCCGGCGAGATCGGCACCGGAGAAGGCGTGCATCTTGCCCCAGTGCGGGCGTCCGTCGTAGCGGCGGAACACCTCCTCGCAGGCATCGAAGTACGGCCGGTCGTCGAACTCGATCAAGCGGTGCACCGAGATCGTCGCCGTGTCGCGTTCGTAGGCGGGCGACAACCAGACGTCGTCGGCGGCGACGGTGCGGTATTCGACCGGCATCTTCACCTCGGGGAACCGGGCCGTGACCAGCTCCCGGATCTCGTCGAGGCAATCGAGCGACCGGTCGTACGGCACGGCGAACTCCATCTCGGTGTGCACTCGCGGGCGGTGGTTCGGCAACACCTCGTAGTTCCAGCCGACACGGGCACCCTCGTCGGCGAGCGGGTAGCTCGCCGGTTCGTCGGTCTCGTCGATGATCTTCACGAACGCCCGGTCCGACTGCGGATACCAGAAGAACTCGGCGTGGCGGTGCTCGTGCACCAGCCGGTCGATCTCGGGCCGGAGGTCGTCGTAGGTCGACGGGAAGGCCGATTCGGCCAGCCGGAACGCCGGTACGACCGCCAGATCGAGTTCGACGACGACGCCGAATGCGCCCAGTCCGAGCCGTGCCGCTCTCCACAACGCCGGCTGTTCCTGCTCGGAGGCGTGCACCACGGTGCCGTCGGCGGTGACGAGGGTCAGTCCGGCCACCCGGGTCGACAGATTGCCCAACGTGCGACCGGTGCCGTGGGTTCCGGTCGCCGTCGCACCGGCGATCGTCTGACGATCGATGTCGCCCTGATTGGGGACGGCGACACCGGCGTCGTGCAGCGGTCGGCCCAGTGCTGCGATCGTCGTACCGCCGTACACCGACGCCACGAGGCGATCGGTATCGACCCCGATCACGCCGCTCAAGCCGGAGATGTCGAGCACGACGTCGTCGGTCGGCACCAGCGGGAAGTGAGAGTGCCCGGAACCGGCGACGCGAACCGTGCGGCCACGTGCGGTGGCGTCGGCGACCGTCGCCGCGACGTCGTCGATGCTGCGGACGAAGCGAACCTCTGCCTGCTCGCTCCGGGAACGCCCCGACCAGTTCGACCACCCATTCGACCCCCCAGTCACGCCCGGAGCGTACCGAACGGCGGGGGAGCGGGTCGGGTCAGCGGGTGCGGTCGCGCTGCGACTGCTCGCGCCGGGCGCGAGCCTCTTCCTGCTTCTGCTTCTTCAGCTCCTTGCGCTTGGCCTTGATGGCCTCGCGCTCGGCGTCGTCGACCTTCGGCTTGCGGATCATCGGGGAGATCTGCTTCTCCTCGGCCGGCGGCAGCTTCACCAGGTCGTCGTGCTTCAGCAGATCGCGGATGATCGACGATGCCGGTGCCTCACCGGCCACGGTGGAGGCGAGCATCAGCCGTGCGATCCCGAGACCGTGTGTGTCGACGAGACCCGGCAGCACCTCGCGGAGCTGATCGCTCGACGGGTAGTCGGCGTTGTCGCCGAGCTGTTCGATGCAATCGGCGAGACAGGCGTCGGTCACGACGAGGGCGATGCTCTCCATCGTGCCGTCCATCCGGCCGTGGGTCACGGCCTCGCGCACGGTGGCGGCGTCGGCTTCACCCTTGACCAGTTCGTCGAGTGCCGACCGGTGCTCGTCGCCGAGGGCGTCGATCGCCCCGGTCAGCTCCTCGTCGGTCGTGTTCGCGAAGGCGCGGTCGACGAGGCCCAGCGCTTGGAGGCGGTTCTTGACCTGATTCACCCGCTCGACGCTACCGCCGGGCTCCGGGACTTCGGTCCCGAACCCCTGGCGGGAGCTGGCACGCCCGGGCGGCTGCGGTTACGATCGGCCCTGCAGATTCGCCACCTCGAAGGGATCCTCATGGCCACTGTCGAACTCGACAGCATCAACAAGGTGTATGACAACGGCTTCCATGCCATTCACGATCTCGATCTCGAGATCCAGGACAAGGAGTTCCTGGTCCTGGTGGGTCCGTCGGGCTGTGGCAAGTCGACCGCCTTGCGGATGATCGCCGGACTGGAGTCGATCACCGGCGGCGAGATGAAGATCGGCGAGAAGGTCGTCAACGATGTCGAGCCGAAAGATCGCGACATCGCGATGGTGTTCCAGAACTATGCGCTGTATCCGCACATGTCGGTGTACGACAACATCGGGTTCGCGCTCAAGCTCGCCAAGGTGCCCAAGGAAGAGATCGATCAGCGGGTCCGCAAGGCCGCCGAGATCTTGGAGTTGACGGCGAATCTCGATCGTAAGCCGGGTCAGTTGTCGGGTGGTCAGCGCCAGCGTGTCGCGATGGGTCGTGCGATCGTGCGTCAGCCGGCTGCGTTCTTGATGGACGAGCCGTTGTCGAACCTCGATGCCAAGCTGCGTGTGCAGATGCGTGCCGAGATCGCGGCGCTGCAGCGCGAACTCGGTGTCACGACCGTTTACGTCACCCACGATCAGATCGAGGCGATGACGATGGGCGACCGCGTGGCGGTGCTGAAGGACGGCTACCTCCAGCAGGTCGACACCCCGCAGAATCTGTACGACCGCCCGGCCAATGTGTTCGTGGCGGCGTTCATCGGATCGCCGTCGATGAACCTGTTCGAGGCAACGCTGTCGATCGATGGCGACGCCGGTTCGATCCAGCTCGGTTCGCTCACGGTGCCGTTGAGTGCGTCGTCGTTGCAGCAGCGTCCGTCGTTGCGGAACTACGACGGCAAGAAGATCGTGCTCGGCATTCGTCCCGAGGACTACGAGGATGCCGAGTTCGACAAGGATGGGCATCCGACGATTCAGGCCAAGGTGACGCTGCTCGAGGCGCTCGGGTCGGAGATCATGGTCCACTTCGGGATCGATGCTCCGACGGTCGATTCGGGTGACCCCGACGCGGTCGACGAGACCGGTGGCGGTGCGAACGCCGTTGGTCGCTTCAACCCGCGTTCTCGGGTGAAGCCGGGCGAGATGGCGACGATCGCGATCTCGACGGAGAATCTCCACTTCTTCGACTTCGAGACCCGCGAAGCCATCCACTGATCGGTCGATCGACCGATCTGCGGTCGGCTCGTCCGGAGTAGGGTCCGGCGGATGCGCCGCGCCTCGACCATCGCTGTGGCGGCGGGCCTCGTGCTCGCCGCGTGCAGCGGCGACGACACCACCGACGACACGACCGCCGACGTTTCCGATCCGGCCCCCGCCGAGTCGGTCGCGCCCGACGACGATCCGGACGCTGATCCCGACGACGACCCGGACGCCGGCGACGCGGATCCGGACGTCACCGCGCCGCCCGCCGACGGCACGGCGCCACCCGCAGGCGACGACGAGGTCGTCGCCTTGCCGGGACTGCTCGATCCGTCGGACGATCCGATCCCGAACGACGAGCTCGTGGTCACCGGCCAACTCGACAACGGCATCCGCTACTACGTCCGTGAGAACGACAACCCGGGGGCGAAGGCCGATCTCCGCTTGGCGGTGCGAGCCGGTTCCGCCGACGAGTTCGGTCCGTCGACCGGGCTCGCCCACTTCGCCGAGCACATGCTCTTCAACGGCACCGAACAGTTCCCCGAGAACGAGCTGATCGACGTGCTCCGCAGCTTCGGGGCGTCGTTCGGGCCCGACGTCAACGCCTACACGTCGTACGACGAGACCGTGTACTCACTCGTCGTGCCGAACGACGAGCAGACGGTCGAACTCGGCCTGACGGTGCTCGACGAGTGGCTCACGGCCACGACGTTCGACCCGGCACAGGTGGAGTCCGAGCGCGGCGTGGTCCTCGACGAATGGCGCATCCGCACCCAGACGTCGAACGGCCGACTCTTCGAGCAGGCCGCCGATCTCTTCCTCGATGGCACGCCGTACGACGGTCGGATGCCCATCGGCACGGCGGATTCGATCTCGAACATGGACGCCGACGAACTGGTCGAGTTCTACGACGCCTGGTATCGCCCGGACAACGTGGCGATCGTCGTCGTCGGCGACATCGACACCGACGAGATCGAAGCCGACCTCGAGCGGATCTTCGGTGACGCCGAACCCCGCTCGGCCGAGCTCAGGGAGCGGGCCGACCGCACGTTCGACACCTTCGACGAGGCCGACGTCCGCCTCCACCTCGACCCCGATCAGCGGACGGTCGACGTCGAAGTCACCTTGCCGCTCCCGGCGTTCGAGAGCGAGGGCGACGCGTCACTGCGCGCCGACCTGATCGACGAGATGATCTTCTCGATCCTGGTCCAGCGACTCGACCGCGACGTCGCCGAGGGCACGGCGCCGTTCGACGACGTGAGCCCCGGTACGAACAGCATCGTCACCGGACTCGACGCCCCCGCGCTGTACGCCTTCACCGACGCCGATCGCGCCGCCGACACCCTGACATCGCTCCTCGACGAGTACCAGCGCACTGCCGAGTTCGGTTTCACCCAGGACGAACTCGACACCGCCCGCGACAACGTCGCCGCGTTCTTCCGGACCCGATTCGACGGGCGAGACAGCACCCAGGACGTCGTCTACGCCGACCAGTACGTCGAGCACTTCCTGCGCGGCACGCCGTATCCGTCGATCGACGACGAATTCGCGATCGTCTCCGATGAGCTCGACGGCATCACCACGGACGCGCTGGCGGCGCGCTTCGACGCCCGCTGGGCGAACGCCGCACCGCAGGTGATCATCTCGGCACCCGAGTCGGTCGCCGACGCGCTCCCGACCGAGTCGGAGGTCCTCGAGATCGTCGCGGCGACCGGCTCGCGCCCCGTCGACCAGCGCGACACGCTGCGCGATCTCCCCGACGAACCGATGGCGCAGCCCGAACCTGTCGAACCACTGTCGATTCAGTCGCTGATCGACGGTGGCTACTCGTTCTTCGACCCGATCGAGTTGATCTATCCGAACGGGGTCCGCGTCCGGCTGAACCCGAACCAGATCGTGACCGGGCAGATCTACATGCAGGCCTCCAGCCCCGGCGGGTCGTCCCTCCTGACCGACGACGACGTCGTCGACGCCCTGTACGCCGCCGACATCGTCACGACCAGCGGCGTCGCCGAGTTCAACCAGGCCGAACTCTCACAGATCCTCACCGGCACCGATGTCGAAGTCGGCGCCTTCGTGTCGCCGTACACCGAGAACTTCCTCGGCTCGTCGGCGACTGCCGACGCCGAGACGATGTTCCAACTGCTCCACCTGTACATGACAGCACCTCGCGTCGATCAGGTCGCCGTGAACCAGCTGATCGCCTCCGAAGGGCCGGTCGTCGCCGACCCGGGCATCGACCCGGGCGCCGCCGAGAACGACGCCCTCGTCGACACCCGGTACGACGACGAACTGCGCTACACCGTGCTGCCGAGCGACGAGCAGTTCGCGACCCTCGACATCGACGGTGTCGAACGCGTCTGGAACGAGCGGTACGGCGACGCGGGCGACTGGACCTTCGTGTTCAGCGGCGACTTCGACGTCGACGAGTTGATCGAGCTCTCCTCGAGCTATCTCGGCACCCTGCCGGGCACGCGAGCGACCGAGCAGCCGATCGACGTGTCGCCGGCAGCGCCGACCACCATCCTGCGCACCGACGTCGTCGCCGGAACGGGCGACACCGCCTCGGTGTCGATGCTGTTCACGAGCGAAGTCGACAGCCTCGGCCCGTCGCTGACGGCGCACGCCGACGTCGTCTCGTCGCTCGTCTCCGCCCGGCTCACCGACGTCGTCCGCGAACAGCTCGGTGACACCTACTCGCCGTACATCGTCACGTACCCGACCACCGACCCCGAGCCCGTCGTCGAGACCTACGTGAACATCAGCGGGTCGCCCGACCGGATCGGACAGATCGCCGAGCTGGTCGTCGCGGAGCTCGATGATCTGGCCACCAACGGACCGACCGACGGCGAGTTCGCCAACGCCTTCGCCCAGATCGAGGAGCGGTACAACTTCGTCGACAACGGTCAGTTCCTCGACGCACTGATCAACGACTCGCTCGACCCGGGCGGCCAGCCGGTCACCGACTACCTCGAGCACTTCTTCGCGCTCGACGGCGTGACCGCGGCGAGCGCCCAGGCGTACATCGCCGAGCACATGCCGACGACGGCGTTCGTCCAGGTGACCGTCACGCCACGGGGCTGACGCCCCGACGCCGGCTCGCGATCAGACCGACACCGTGCCCGTGATCAGGGTCACGGTGTCGCCGCCGACCCAGATCTGGCCGCTGTCGCCGCGTTCGATGTGGACCCGGCCGTCGCGGCCGAGCGCGGTGCCCTGCCGGGCCACATACGACTGCAGCGAGGCGTCGCGTTCCATCAGCCACATCGCGATCGCGGCGTTCAGGCTGCCCGTCACCGGGTCTTCGAAGTGGACGCGGCCATCCGGATAGAACGCACGCACCTCGACGTCGTAGTCGCCGTCGTCGGCGTGGGCCGAACCGACGATGCCGAGCTTCAGATGCGGAACCGCTCGGAAGTCGGGTTCGATCGAACGGACCGCGTCCGCATCGGCGACCTCGACGGCGATCCAACCCGGTCCGTTGTCGGCCCAGGCGGCATCGATCACGTCGATGCCGATCGCCGCCTCGATCTCCGCGATGGCCGTCGCTTCCACGGTGCCCGAGCGAAGGAGCGGCGGTGCGGCGAACGCGAGTCGTCCGCCGTCGGCTCGGAGCGTGACGAGCCCGACGCCACACTCCTGCACTACCGAGCCGGCCGTCGCCGGGACGCCGCCGTGATCGAGCCAGGCTCGGCACGAACCGATCGTCGGATGGCCCGCGAACGGCAGCTCGCCGGAGGTGGTGAAGATCCGGACCCGATAGTCGGCGGACGGATCGGTGGGCGGCACCAGGAACGTCGTCTCGGACAGATTGGTCCAGTTCGCGAACCGTGCCATCTCGTCGTCGGTCATGCCGTCGCCGTCGACCACGACGGCCAGCGGGTTCCCGTACAGCGGCTCGTCGGTGAAGACGTCGAGTTGGGCGAAACGGCGATGCATCCGACCAGCCTCGCAGACGGGACGGTTCGGCGTCAGCGCATGTCGCGACCGGACACGTCGCGCTGGCTCACCTCGACCAGATCGCCGCCCCGGACCTCGAACGACACCACGTGCTCGACCGAGTGACCACCGCTGCGGGCGCGGCCCGACACGACGTCGATCTCGGTGCCGTCGACCACCGGGATCAACGCGACCGCCCGAAAGCCGTCGTCGACGCCCGGTGACGATCGTTTGTCCTCGCGCAGCAGCAACCCGCAATCCCAGACCCACACGTCGTCGACGCTGATGAACCGGCAGCGGTGACTGGTGTGCGCGACTTGGTGATGATGGCACCGGGGCACACGATCACGTCGCCCTCCAGCCACGGCAGGACACCGAGACCGTCGCGGCCGAAGCCGATCTCGAACGCCCGTGCGATGATCGCATCGTGATCGCCGCCGGTGATCGCCCGTTCGATCTGCACCTGGCGGATCGCCTCGGCGAGATTGTGGAGCTCGTCGCTCTCCATCTCGCGAAGTCGTTCGATGATCTCCTCCGGGTTGTCCACGCCACCAGGATGGCGGCTAACGTCCGCGACGCGGTGCCAGAGCCGCCCGTTCGCACGAACGGACCATCTTCGAGCCGACCTGGGGGTCCGAACCATGAAGACACGTGCTGCCGTCCTGCGTGAGATCAATGCGCCGTGGAGCGTCGAGGAGATCGATCTCGATCCGCCGAAGGCGGGCGAAGTGCTCGTGAAACTGGTCGCGTCCGGCATGTGCCACTCCGACGAGCACATCGTCACCGGCGATCTCGCCGGCGCAGCACCGAGCCCGCCGATGGTGGGCGGCCACGAGGGTGCCGGCATCGTCCAGGAGGTCGGGCCCGGTGTCGACTGGCTCGAGGTCGGCGACCATGTCGTGTTCGGCTTCGTCCCGGCGTGTGGTCGCTGCATGTCGTGCGTCGAAGGCCACTCGAACCTGTGCGACAACTCGGCGGCGTTCCCGACCGGGATGCAGATCGGCGACGGCACCTCTCGGCACCACACCGCCGACGGTCTCGATCTCGGCCTGATGTGCCTGCTCGGCACGTTCGCCGAGCACACGGTCGTCCACGAGTCGAGCTGCGTGAAGATCGAGAAGGACTGGCCGCTCGACAAGGCCTGCCTGCTCGGCTGCGGTGTCGTCACCGGCTGGGGTTCGGCGGTCTATGCGGCCGACGTGCAACCCGGTGACTACGTCGCCGTCGTCGGCATCGGCGGCATCGGTGCCAACGCCGTCCAGGGCGCCAAGATGGCGGGTGCCCGGGCGGTCGCTGCGATCGACCCGGTCGAGTTCAAGCGTGAGAAGGCGCTCGAGTTCGGCGCCACCCACACCTACAGCTCGATCGAAGAAGCCATGGGCAAGCTCGACGAGTCGACGTGGGGCCGCGGCTTCGACAAGGTCATCATGACGATGGGCGTCGGCGACGGCGATGCCCTCGGACAGGCGTTCCACCTCGGCGGCAAGCGCTCGAAGATCGTTGTCACCAACATCCACCCGACCAGCGAGCAGTCGATCGCCGTTCCCGGTTCGTTCCTGACCCTGTTCGAGAAGCAACTCGTCGGCTCGCTGTTCGGTTCGGGCAACATCCGCAAGGACATCCCGCGGTTGATGGAGCTGTACACCCAGGGGCAGCTCAACCTCGACGATCTCATCACCCGCACCTACACCCTCGACCAGATCAACGAGGGTTACGACGCGATGCGGAACGGCGAGAACATCCGCGGCGTGATCGTCTTCGACTGATCGCACGTGACGACCCACGACCTGATCGAGCACCTGGGTGCGTCGGTCGTCGGTCGGCGCCGCGAGATCGAACTCGTGGTCGCCGCACTGGCCGCCGACCGGCACATCCTGCTCGAGGGTCCACCCGGCACCGGCAAGTCGACGCTCCTGCGCGAGGTCGCCCGTGAACTCGGTGTCGGCTTCGAGTTCGTCGAGGGCAACGCCGAACTCACACCGGCACGCCTGATCGGTCACTTCGACCCGGCCCGGGTGCTCGCCGACGGGTACGACGCCGACGTGTTCGTCGACGGCCCGCTCGCCCGGGCGTTGCGGGCCGGATCGCTCCTGTACATCGAGGAACTCAACCGGGTCCCCGAGGAGACGCTCAACGTGCTCGTCACCGTGATGAGCGAACGAGAGACCCATGTCCCGCGGCTCGGCCGGGTCGCCGCCGCCGACGGTTTCCGTCTGGTCGCGGCGATGAATCCGTTCGATGCCGTCGGCACCGCTCGCATCTCGTCGGCGATCTACGACCGCATGTGTCGGCTCGCCGTCGACTACCAGACGGCCGACGAAGAGCGGTCGATCACCGCTCGTCGCTCCGGCGAGACCCCCATCGGTGACCGATCGGTCGAGCTCACCCGTCGCACGCGTGCCCATCCCGATCTGCGGATGGGATCGTCGGTCCGCGGCGCCATCGACCTCGTGGCGATGGCCGCGACCCTCGCCGACGTTCGTTCGACATCGATCGACGACCCGTCGGTCACGCTCGACGCGGCGCTCGTCGCGCTGTCCGGACGCATCCGGGTTCGTGAGGGCTCATCACGCTCTGCAGAAGACATCGTGACCGAACTCTGGCGCGACGTCTTCCTGCCGAAGCCGGAGCCCGCGACCGGCGACGACGACGCGGGAAAAGCCCACGCCCCGACGGGGGCTCCGACCTAGCTCCGCCTCCGGCGGCCACGGGTGCGGCCGCCGACGAACGGATCGATGACGCCCGCCGCTCCACCACGACCCGGCGTGAGATGGCCGGCGACGACGTGTTCGAGGCGATCAGCCCCGACGTCGGCGAGATCGACGAGGCGGCCCTGTCCGAGCAGATGGAGGCGAACCCCGACGCGACCTTGGCGACCTTGGCGCGGATGACGGGCGCCACCGACGTCGCGCTCCGGGCCCAGGCGAAGCGCCTCGCCGCGAGCCTGTTCCTCGACCTGGCACGCACGACGCGTGCCGACAGTCGCGGCATCGGTCGGATCGGCAGCGTGCCGTACCGTCCCGACGGCGACGTCGATCTCGACGCCAGTGCCGAGGAACTGGTCGAGGCGCGCGCCGTTCGTCGCGCCGTCTCGCCCGACGCGATCCGGGTTCATGCCTGGACCGCCCCGACGACGGCGTGGTGCCTCCTCGTCGACCGCAGCGGTTCGATGCACGGCGAGCCGATGGCCACCGCTGCGATGTCTGCTGCGGTCGTGGCGGCGCGTGCGGAGCGCGACTACGCCGTGTTGTCGTTCGGCCGTGACGTCATTGCCTGCACAGCGATGTGGGAGCACCACGACACCGACGACGTCATCGATCGGGTGCTCGCGCTTCGTGGACACGGCACGACCGATGTCGCCGGTGCGCTCGTCGCCGCCCGACAGCAGCTGGCGGCATCGTCGGCGCAGCGACGGGTCGCGATCCTGCTGTCCGACTGTCGGGCGACCGAACCCGGCGATGTCACCGGTGCCGCACGTTCGCTCGACGAGTTGGTCATCGTCGCCCCCGAAGGCGACAGCGCCGAAGCGGCCACGCTCGCCGACTCGGTCGGTGCCCGCTGGACGACCGCGTCCGGACCGACCAGTGTCGTCACCGCCCTGTCGAGGGTCCTCGACCGCGCGCCCTGAGAACAGAAGGGGTCAGGCACCCTCTGTTCAGGACCGGCGAACGATCAGATGATCAGGAGAACAGAAGGTGCCTGACCCCTTCTGTTCGGTCAGTTGCAGATCACGTCGCGGGGCGGCACCACACCGGCGACGTTCTCTTCGGTCTCGACCGTCGGCACCGTGGTCGCCGTCGCCTCGTCGTCGCCGGTCTCGTCCGCGTCGCCGGTCTCGTCGTCGTCGGCGATCGAGGTCGTGGTGGTTGCGGTCGTCGTGGTCGTCGTGGCGTCGTCGTCGCCGGTCTGATCCGGCGCGGAGGCGAGGAGCGCCTCACCGCGGAAGACGGCGAGGATCGCCTGCATGTTGTCGCCGCCGATCCGGGGGCGTTCGACGCTCTGGCCCGAGTACGTCTCGCTGGTCGACTCGATGCGGTACGTGGTGACCGTCGTCGGGTCGAGGCTGCGCAGGGTGGCGGCGAACTCGAGCATGCGGCGGGGTGTCAGCTCGGCGTCGGTGACGATGTACTCCGCGTTGGCGTTGATGATCGCCGTCGCGACGTCGGGCGAGTAGAGACCCTCGTTCACGACCTTCGCGATCACGCGGCGGAGGAAGTCCTGCTGTCGGGCGATGCGGCCGAAATCGGACGTCGGGTCCTGTTTGAACTCGCCCGAGCCGACCGGGTCCTCGTAGTAGTAGTACCGGGAACGGGCGTAGGCGAGCGCCATGTCGCCCTCGAGGTTGACGCAGCCGGTCGTGTCGACGACGAAACCGCTCTTGCGGTCGTACGCAGGCGCATCGAACGGGATCTCGACACCGCCGACGGCATCGACGAGGCGCTTGAACGCACAGAAGTCGATCTGGACGTAGTGGTCGACCGGGACACCGAAGTTGCGCTGGATCGTGTCGATCAGCAGCGACGGATCGTTGCGACGGTAGGCCTCGTTGATCCGGCCCTTGCGACCGCTCGGGAGATCGACGAGCAGGTCGCGGGGGAACGACAGGACGGCGAGCTGGTTGGCGACCGGATTGACACGCCAGATCATGATCGTGTCGCTGCGCTCGCCGATGTCGGAGCGGTCGCCGATCGTGGCATCGGTCTGGTCGTCGCACGCACCGTTGTCGGCGCCGGTCACCAAGAAGTTGGCGGCGTCCGGCTCGACGAGCGGGATGGTGGTCGTGGTGGTGGTCTCGCCGGGAGCGAGGGTGGTGGTCGTGTCGCCCGGCATCACGACCGGGGTCTCCGACGCAGACGGCACGAACACTTCGGACGACTCGTCGAGCACGACGAGATTGCGCTGGGACAGCACCCACTGGCCTGCTGCCAGTGCGCCGGCCGTGGCGAAGCAGGCGAACGCGACGACCAGGACGAACGCGAACGTCAGGCGTTGGGGCCAGGTGCGGCGGGGCTGGTCGGACATGAAGCGGTCAGCGTACCGCTCGGGAATGTTCGACGGATCGCGCGCGTGCGGCGATCAGGGGAGGACGACGACCTTGGTGCCGACCGGGGCCCAGTTCCACATGTACAGGGCGTCGGAGGTGCGCTGTCGGACGCACCCACCGGAGAGGGCGAGGCCGAGTTGGCTCTCCGACTGCACCTTGTAGCCGGTGCGGAGATCGGTCGGGATCTCGTGGAAGCCGATGTTGTCGCCGCCCGGCCCCTTGGTGAACCGCACCATGTACCGCCAGCACAGGTTGGGGTTCTTGATGTTGCAGGTGTATCCCGAACGGGAGAACACGCTGTAGGTGCCGGGGAGCGGCTGATTCCAGGTCGCGCGACCGGAGACGAGGTGCGTCTTCGACACCGCTCCGGTCGACTCGACCGTCCAGACCCGCATCGGCCACGACTTGCGGTAGACGACGCGACGTCCCTCGCCCGAGTTCTTCGGCAGTGACCACTCGGGCGGCAGTGTGGTGGTCGTGGTCGTGATCGGCGGGGGCAGCGTCTCGGCGACCTGGCGGTCGGTGCCACGCTGGGGCGCAGCGCCGATCGGGTTCGGCATGTCGGCGACGAGCGCCGGCGGCTGCGTCGACGGGGCCGGTTCGGTCTCGCCCAGACCGGGAGCCTCGGTCGTGGTGGTGCTCGTGGTGCTGGTCGTGCTCGTGGTGCTGGTGCTCGTCGAGGTCGCGGCCGGCGACGAGGTCGTCGGCGCCGTCGACTCGACCACTGACGTCGGGGCACAGTCATCAGCGTCGGTGGTCGTCGTGGTCGACTCGTCGGCGACCGTCGCCTCGGGAGCCGACGTTTCCGGTGCCGTCGTCACCGATGTCTCGGGAGCCGTCGTCGACGACTCGACGGGCGCGCACTCGGGATCGGGGGTGCTGTCGGCGCTCGCGCCTGCAGCTGTCACCCCGACGAAAACCGTCAATGCCGCCACCGAAATTGCGGCGGTGCGTCCCAACAACGACCGCATGGCGGGACACGCTACACCCACCTTCACGCCCGGTGACAGCGCGACCGCAGGATTTTCTGGCGTGCTCGCAGTAACCGGTTCGGTCAGCCGAGGTTGGCGAGCGCCGTCTCCGCAGCGGCCAGGTCGGCCTCGGCGGCCGCCAACAGGGCCCTCGTATCGGCGACGACCTCGGGCTTCGCGTTGGCGAGAAAGCCCTCGTTGGAGAGTCGGCCGTTGAACCCGGCGATCTGCTTGGTCTTGCCGTCGATCACCTTCTGGAGGCGGGCCCGTTCGGCATCGAGGTCGACGTCGTCGACCAGCCCGGACAGGAGCACCTCGCACCCCTCGAACGCGATCGGGCTGACGACCTTCGGGCGCTCGCCCTCGCCGTCGTGCACCGTCGCGATCCCGGCGAGGACCTCGACGACTCCGTCGACCGATGCGATCAGCTCTCGCACCACGGCGGGCGCATGGATGTCGATCTGCTTCTTGGGCGCGACGTTCTGACTGCCCCGGATCGCCCGGATACGACCGATGAGGTCGTCGGCCCGGCCGAATCGGCTGACGAGTTCGTCGTCGATCAGCGTGTCGGCGGCGACCGGCCACGCCGCAGCGGCGAGCAGATCGGACGATGGCAGATCGAGCCCGGTGATGTCGCCGATCCGGGCGGCCGACACGTTGGGCCAGAGGGCCTCGGTGACGAACGGCATCACCGGGTGCATGAGTCGCAGAACGGCGTCGAGCACGTTGCCGAGCACCGCTTGCTGCTCGGCGTCGTCGTCGATCGTGGGTTTGACCATCTCGAGGTAGCGGTCGCACACGTCGTTCCACACGAAGCCGTACAGGGTGTCGGCGAACGCGTTGAACTGGTACTGATCGACCGAACGGTCGAGACGCGCCACCGTCTGGGCGAGGCGGGCGATGATCCAACGGTCGGCGAACGGTCGCGTCGTGATGTCGACCGGGGCGTCGAGTGCGGTCGACGGATCGATCCGCTTGAGCGCGAATCGGGTGGCGTTCCAGAGCTTGTTCGCAAAGTTGCGGCCGAGGTCGAACTTCGACGACGTGTTGCGGGCGAGCGGCATCTCGTCGGTCGGAGCCACCAGGCCGGCGGCGACGCCGTACGCGGACACCATCTGCTTGGCCGGGTCGCTCGGCGACGTCTGTGTCGGTGCGGCGACACGGTGGCCCGCCGACGTGGTGATGTACTCGGGCTCGAACGTCTGGCCGGAGTAGGGGTCGATCATGTCGACGGGCATCCGGACGTCTTGGGTGTCGGTCGTCATCTGGACGAGTGCGAAGCGCATCGCGTCGGCGCCGTGACTGTGGATGATGTCGCGAGGGTCGACGCCGTTGCCGAGGCTCTTCGACATCTTCTGGCCGTGACCGTCCTGGACCATGGCGTGGATGAAGACGTCGTCGAACGGCAGCCGGCCGTCGAGGAAGTAGCGGTTGAACATGACCATCCGGCTGACCCAGAGGGTGATGATCTCGCGAGCGGTCGACAGCACCGAGGTCGGGTTGAACGAATCGAGCAGGCCGATCGTCTCCGGGTAGTCCTCGGGCCACGGCCAGCCCATCGTCGACAGCGGCCACAGGCCGGACGAGAACCACGTGTCGAGCACGTCGGGGTCGCGTTCGTACCCGGCACGTTCGAGGTCGGCGACGAGTTCGGTCGCCGACACCAGGTGATCCTCGCGGTCGAGACGGCGCAGGGTCGCGGCGGGCGGCACGCAGACCGCCTCCTCGACGTCGGTGTCGGTGACCTTGCGGACGAGGTGGCGCGCCCCCGCCTTGGTCCAGTTGCTGTCGATCAGGACGGCCTCGTCGACGTCACGGCCGTCGACGGCCTCGCGGACGTGGTCGGGCGCCGTGTCGAGCGACTCGGTCTTGAGCCACACCGGGATCTGGTGACCCCACCACAGCTGGCGGCTGATGCACCAGTCGCGGATGTTCTCGTGCCACTGGAGGTACGACTTCGCGTAGCGGTCGGGGTAGAAGCGCAGCTCGCCGTCGCCCTGGCCGTCGGTTCGTTCGGCGACGCCGTCGGGCATCGTGGGCACCTGATCGGCGACCTGTGCCCGGATGGCCGAGCCACGGAGGCGGTCGTCGGTGACGGCGACGTACCACTGATCGGAGAGCCACGGTTCGATCGGCACGTGGCTGCGGTACGAGTGGCCGACCGAGTGCGAGTACTCGCGGACCTCCGCGAGCAGGTCGTGGGCGCGGAACCAGGTGACGATCGCCTCGCGAGCGTCCTCGCGCGACAGGCCGAGGAACGGGCGCGCCTCGTCGGAGACGTCGTCCCACCCGTATTGGTCGGAGATCGACGCGTCGGGACCCATCACGTTGATGACCGGCAGGTCGTGGCGCAGGCCGATCTCCCAGTCGTTCGGGTCGTGGGCCGGCGTCACCTTCAAGAAACCGGAGGCGTACTGGGCCTTCGAGTCGCTCGAGTCGGGGTCGGCCATGACGACGTAGTCGTCGGCGACGATCGGGATCTCGCGGCCGACGATCGGCAGGATCAGGGTCTTGCCCACCAACTCGTCGGCGCGCGGGTCGCGCGGGTTCACGGCGACGGCGGTGTCGCCGAGCATCGTCTCGGGCCGCGTCGTGGCAACGGTGACATGGCCCGAGCCGTCGGCGAGCGGGTAGCGGAGGTACCACATGTGTCCGTCGACGTCTTCGGCTTCGACCTCGTCGTCGGACAGGGCGGTACGCGTGACCGGGTCCCAGTTCACCAACCGCTTGCCGCGGTAGATGAGGCCGTCGCCGAACAGCTCGTAGAACGCGTGCTGCACCGCCGTGGCGCACATCTCGTCCATGGTGAAGCGGGTGCGTTCGGTGTCGGTCGAGGCGCCCATCTCGGCGAGCTGGTCGAGGATGACGCGCTCGTACTCGTCCTTCCATTCCTGGGTGCGCGCCACGAACGCGTGCCGGCCCATGTCGAGACGCTTCACGCCCTCGGCGAGGAGTCGCTTCTCGACGACGGTCTGGGTCGCGATGCCGGCATGGTCGGTGCCCGGCATCCAGAGCGTCTCGAAGCCGCGCATCCGGTGGTAGCGGATCAGGACGTCCTGGAGCGTGTTGTTGAGCGCATGCCCGAGATGCAGCGCCGCCGTCACGTTCGGCGGCGGGATGACGATCGAGTAGGTGGGTACGTCGTCGGCGACCGGTTCGGCGTGGAAGACGTCGGACTCGGCCCACTTCTGCTTGACGGCGGGTTCGGCGTCGGCAGGAACGTAGGCCTTCGGCAGCTCGGGAAGTGACTCACTCATAGAACGACGCCCCAGGGTATCTGCCGTCCCTCCCGGCGAACCCACAGGATCGACCGGGTGTGGCGAGGGCAACGATCACGCTGTTACCACGCTGTTACCGCGGGTCCGTACC
Source organism: Ilumatobacter fluminis (assembly GCF_004364865.1). NCBI lineage: Bacteria > Bacillati > Actinomycetota > Acidimicrobiia > Acidimicrobiales > Ilumatobacteraceae > Ilumatobacter > Ilumatobacter fluminis. The sequence continues at coordinate 3,817,990 of NZ_SOAU01000001.1, read as the reverse complement.
GTGCGCTTCCGTGAACGATCACGGTGGGAAGGCAGGAGACGGCGACGCGACGCGGGGAGCGGTGGCGTGGTCGGTGATCACGGCAGTCGTGGCCGTCGCCGTGAGCGCCGTCGCGCTCTGGGCTCCGGCGCCGGTGGAAGCCGCGCGTTACGCCCCGACCGGGCCTCCGCCCCAGTGCGTGATCGTCGACGACGTCGAAGGCCTCGGGTGCGTGGACGCGCCGCTCAGTGCCAAGGTCAGTGGGAAATACGCGGCGGGTCAGTCGTTCACGACGACGACCGCCCCGGCGGGTGTTCCGCCATGCTTCGACACCAACCAGTACGGGTGCCACATCAACATCTACACGCCGTCGGTCGGTCGGTGCGTCTACCTCGCGAACAACGACCCGACCGACGTCAGGCCGTGCGAGCCGCTCAGCTCCGAGGGGTCGGTGCTCCCGACTCGGACCGGGAACTGCTCGGGCGGTCTGGGCGATGTCTGGTCCCGTGGAGGCCCGTCCCTGGAGACGTACTGGATCTCGCGTGCACCGCAGGTTGCGGACTGTGTGTACGAGGTGCCGGACGCCAGACCGATCGACAACCTGCTCGGGCCGACCTTCGTGCTGGTCACCACGTCGGCCCGCGAGTGCGTCTACACACCCCGCCGCTGCACATGGAACTACAACATCGACGGCGTCCCGGCCAACACGTACCGCACCGTCGCCGAGTCGGTCTGGCTGCCGGTGCAGGGCACCCTCGCGCCCCACGCTGCATTCGACGCGACCGAGACGTCGACGCCGGGCTACGTCTCGTTCACCAACCGATCGCAGGAGTGGGACGACGGTCAGACCACCTGGGAGTGGGACTTCGGCGACGGCGAGACGTCGACGCTGCGCAACCCCTCCCACCTCTACGAGGAGGCCTACACCTACACGGTGACACTGACGATGCACAACACCGAGCACCCGGACCGCTCGGTGACCGACACCGTCGAGATCACCGTCCCCGAGTTGACCGTGGCCGTGTACAACCCGGGCGCCGACTTCGGGCCGGAAGGAACCGGCAACCGGTTCTCGATCGGCGACGAGTTCACCGCACGGGTGACGGTCGGCACGAACCGCGACCTGCCGACGGTCGGTCCGGTGGGCGACATCGTGAACTTCCCGTCGCAGGTCGAGTTGGTCGACACCATGCCGGTCGTGTCGGCGTTCGCGCTCGGCGCCAACGCCACACGGTCGTACGACGTCACCCTGCGCGCGATCGCGCCGGGCAACGTCACGTTGCGTTCGACGTGGGGCGCCACCGACGCGTTCAACCGCACACTCGGGCCGGTCGAGGGCACGATGGGCGCCGCCGTCTCGGGTCTCCAGGTCGAGATCACCACCGATCCCGAGACGTTCGTGATCGGTGAGGACAACGACGGCGACGGTGAGGTCACCGACGCCGACGCCGACGTCGAGGTGACCGTCACGGTGACGAACGTGTCGGGCGGTCCGATCACCGGGATCACCTACGACGAACTCGACCTCGCGTCGAACGTCCCGGGCGAGCCGGCCGTCGCGCTCGAACTCCGCACCGAGCCCGAGCGCGGCTTCGTTGACCTCGGCACGACCCCCGAGACCGACTCCGACGAACTGACGTGGGTCTTCCGGGCGACCGATCCGGTCGACGCCAACGCGCACATCCTGGTGACGGGCATGGCCGACGCCGTCGAGACACGGGCATACGGCGAGGCCGATATCCGGTCGTTCACCGAGAAGCTGATCGAGGCGACGATCACCCAGGATGCCCAGTCGCTGCGGTCGGGCCAGGTCGTCCGCTACACCGGCACCTTCACCAACGTCACCGACGAGACGATGGAGGATCCCACCACGGTGTCGTTCGGCGTCGCCCACGTGCTCAGTGGCGCCTTCGGCGGAGACGACAACAACGCCGGAAACGGACACTTCGCGCTGCCGGGCTCGTCGACCCCGACGGGCATGACGATGTTCGAGCTCGAACCCGGTGCGTCGATCGAACTCGAGTCGATCGTCCAGACGCTCGAGTCGACCGGACCGTCGGGATTCACCGTCAAGTACCAGGTCTTCCCGTACGTACCCGATGAGGACGACCCGACCGAGTACGTGCCGGCGGACCCTGAGAACACCGAGATCGTCGACACCGGCGGGTCATCCGACACGTTCACGGTCAAGCTCACGCCGGTTGCCGAGGATGCTGTGGTGGAGGCGGCCAACTGGATCAGCTGCTACGAGGACCTGATCGGCGACCTGATCGGCGACATCGCCTACATCGGTTGCAAGCTCGGTCGCGGGATCGAGACGTTCGGTCGTGGTCTGGGGCAGATCGCCTATCTCGGCTTCCAGGGTCAGCAGGGCATCGGCCAGGCCAAGGCGTGGATGGCCCGGACGGCGTACGAGTTCCTGATCGGCGACGAAGCAGCCCGCCAGATCATCGTCGACGAGATCGTCGCCGAACTGACCGAGCTGAAGCGGCTCGGTCACGCCGCACTCCAGAACGTGACGGTCGACCAGATGGTGATCCTGGTCGGCGACATGGTGTACAAGTCGATCGATCGGATGTACACGGTGTTCGCCACCGGCAACCTCACGCTGATCAGCGGCGAGGTCGCGGAGGTCGTCGGCGAGAACCTCGACATGGCGATCGAAGCGCTCGTCGCCGCTCGCACCACCGCGAAGACCCTGTCGGCGCTCGGCGGCAACGTCGGTCTGCTGAGCGGGGCGATCGAGGAGGGCATCCGTACCAGGAACCGACAGGCGATCAGCGACGCGCTCGAGGTCATCCGGACGAAGGGAGCGGCCGCACTCCCCGAGTCGCGGGTGCTGCCCGCAGGCGTCGACGTCACCGATGTATCCGAGATCAGGCACGCGTACGGAGTCGGCCGCGACGACGTGAACGCGGTGATGGACATCGCCGAGGACAACGGCGTCGAGATCGTGTTCCGCTCACGGGCGCCGCTCTCGACCGAGCTGATCAAGGCCAAGAAGGCGCTCCCGAAGCCGCAGGGCGTGAAGACCAAGGGGGTCAACGAGCTCGACGTGAAGTATCTCGGATACCGCGACGTCGACGAGGCGCTCGTCGTCGTCGCCGAGCCGCCCCTCCCGTACCACCCGGAAGGCGCACTGCGCGATGCGGAGATCGCGAGATACCTCGACAGCATCTCGGCGTTCCAGGCCGTTCCCGACGGGCCCGGCAAGAGCGACCTCCGAGCAGCGCTCACCGAGCGTCTGCAGACCCGACTGAAGGAGTGGGAGGACTTCGCCGTCCGAACGGGCAAGGACAACCAGCGGGCGATCTGGGAGAACGACGGCATCAAGGTCGACTTCGACCCGGCGTTCAACGGTCTCGACCGGGAGTTCATCCCCGAGGCCCCCAACGTGAATGCGAAGCTCGAACCGATCGACTATCCCGACGGGCGCCGCGCCTGGAAGGTCAAGATGGAGCATCCCGAGGGGCTGACCGGTCCCGACGGGTCGACGTTCTGGGACATCACCGGCGACATCGACTTCCTCGCCATCCTGACGCCCGACGGACGCGTCCTCGGCGATGTCGCCGACCCGGCTCAGCGGGCCCAGGAGCTGGCGCAGCGCGCCAAGATCTACCAGCAGCTCCGCGACCGGGTCGGGATGCAACACGGCGAGTCGTTCACGATCGTCAACCCGAAGCACCGCACCAAGTACGTCGGCCAGGGCACCAACAGCGAGGGCGGCGAGACGCTGATCGGCGCGACCCACAACCGGCGCCTGATGACGACCTACTTCGACGACAACCTGTCGACCCTCGAAGGGGGCCCGAACGCCCGGTTGATCGACGGCGTGCAGCGTTCGTTCTTCCAAGGGCTGTTCACCGAGACGGCGAGCCCGTACCGGGCGCTCAACCTCGTCACACTGGCCGAGCTGAACGCGCTCTACAACGCGTGGGACAACGTGACCCGCGTGTTCAGCGCCTCGGTGCTGGCGCGCCTCGTCCAGTTGCTGAGCGACGGCGACATCACGCCCAGCTTCGGACGTGATCACGGCGTCATGGTGCAACCTTCGGTGACCGGAGGACTCGAGCAGTACGTACCCGGCGAAGGTGCGCCGTTGCCGCCCGAGGGATCGCGCTCGATGGGTGCCGTCACCGAGGCGATCGTCGAGCCCCCCGCCCGGTCGAGTGGGGCGGACACACCCGCCGACCCGATCCTCGCAGCGCTGGTGGCCGCAGGGTTCGTCGTCCCCGTCGGCGCGCAGGGCGGCGAGTGGGTGGACGTCGACCCACTCGACTACGTCGACGGTGGGCGTCTCACCCTGGCCCCGATGACCTATCTCGCCGAGGACGTCGACGCCGGGACCAGCGAGGTGCCGGTGCTCGACCTGGCCGCCATGGAGATGCCGCCCGGCAGCGAGTTCTTCGAACCCGGAGACCGGGTCGTGGTCGACCCCGGTGGGTTCGAGGAGGAGTACGCGACCGTTGCTTCGGTGAGCCCGTTCCGGTTGACCGAGGCACTCGGACGAAGCCACGAGATCGGCACGATGGTGCTCCTGCTCACCGCGACGACCGGCCCGAATCCCGACCCGGCGAACGGTCCCGGCCCGGACCCCGACCCGGATCCGGACCCGGACCCCGACCCGGAGCCGTCGGCGTTCGTCCCACTGGTGCCGGCGCGGTTGTTGGAGACGCGGTCGGGTTCGGGTGATGCGACGGTCGATCATCGGTTCGAGGGGCAGGGTCGGGTCGGTGCCGATGGTGTCGTGGAGTTGGTGGTGGCGGGTCGTGGTGGTGTGCCGGTCGATGCCGAGGCGGTGATGTTGAACGTGACGGTGGTGGGGCCGAGTGGTGCGGGGCATGCGACGGTGTATCCGTGTGGGGTGTCGCGTCCGTTGGCGTCGAACCTGAACTATCTGGCGGGTGTCGCGGTGCCGAATGCGGTGCTCGCGAAGGTCGGTGTGGGTGGGAAGGTGTGTGTGCACACGCACGCGGAGACGCATCTGGTCGTCGACGTGAACGGGTACGTCCCCGCCGGCGGATCGTTCGAGTCGGTGGTGCCGGCGCGGTTGTTGGAGACGCGGTCGGGTTCGGGTGATGCGACGGTCGATCATCGGTTCGAGGGGCAGGGTCGGGTCGGTGCCGATGGTGTCGTGGAGTTGGTGGTGGCGGGTCGTGGTGGTGTGCCGGTCGATGCCGAGGCGGTGATGTTGAACGTGACGGTGGTGGGGCCGAGTGGTGTGGGGCATGCGACGGTGTATCCGTGTGGGGTGTCGCGTCCGTTGGCGTCGAACCTGAACTATCTGGCGGGTGTCGCGGTGCCGAATGCGGTGCTCGCGAAGGTCGGTGTGGGTGGGAAGGTGTGTGTGCACACGCACGCGGAGACGCATCTGGTCGTCGACGTGAACGGGTACGTCCCCGCCGGCGGATCGTTCGAGTCGGTGGTGCCGGCGCGGTTGTTGGAGACGCGGTCGGGTTCGGGTGATGCGACGGTCGATCATCGGTTCGAGGGGCAGGGTCGGGTCGGTGCCGATGGTGTCGTGGAGTTGGTGGTGGCGGGTCGTGGTGGTGTGCCGGTCGATGCCGAGGCGGTGATGTTGAACGTGACGGTGGTGGGGCCGAGTGGTGTGGGGCATGCGACGGTGTATCCGTGTGGGGTGTCGCGTCCGTTGGCGTCGAACCTGAACTATCTGGCGGGTGTCGCGGTGCCGAATGCGGTGCTCGCGAAGGTCGGTGTGGGTGGGAAGGTGTGTGTGCACACGCACGCGGAGACGCATCTGATCGTCGACGTGAACGGGTACGTCCCCGCCGGCGGATCGTGATCGCACGTCGCCGTTCGTCCGAGCGCGTCAGCCCGTTGCTTCAGCACCGGCCGGGAAGCGGCCTGGCGTCCGGCGGAGCGTGACTCAACGGTCGTCGGCGGAGCGGTACTTCTTGACGCCGCGGAGGACGTCGTCTTCGTTGGTGCGATCGACGAACCGGGCATCGGCAGCGGCCTTGCTCATCTGTTCCACCGAGTCGGCAGACCGGGGCGCAGCATCCGGCGGCCCCATCGCCGTCACGTTGTCGCCACGCATCTGGCGCAGCCGCTCCGACAGATCACCGATGCGGAGATCGTCCGCGCTCGGGTGCTCGTCCATCGGTTCGGCGTCCGAGCGCCCGAACAACCGCTTCACCCGCTCCGTCAACCCCATGAGGTCGACCGTACAGGCTCGTGGCGGCAGTGTGCGTCGTATCGTTCGGCCGTCATCGGCTCGGCGTCGAGCGTGTCGGGATCGAAGAGCGTCCGGTCGACCGAGCTGAGCGACCCGAGGTACACGTGCACCGCCCGACACCAGGCGCCGGGTGCACTGATGGCGTGGATCGCCGACGGTCCGAGCGCCAGCACGTCGCCGGCGTCCACGTCGGCGGTGCCGCTCGGAACGGGTACGTCGCGGGACCGGCGGAAGAACCGATGCCGCTCACGTCCTTCGTACACACCGATCACTGCGGACATCAGGTGATCGTGCGGCGGCTGCACCACGTCGGGAGCGGAGTGGACGAGATACACGGTCACGGAGTCGTCCTCGAACACGATCTCGTCGAACCCAGCGATCGACGCGCCGGCGGTCGGGACGCTGACGGTCTCGCCGAGCGCCGAGGGATCGGCGACCAACCGTTCCATCTCGCGCGTCAACGCGGCGACAGGATCGTCACCCGATGCGATCGTCCGGCACCGATCCACGAACTCGTCGAGGATCGACTTGTCGGATGCCAGGGCGTCGGACATGTCAGCAACCGTACCGAGTGCCCGAGTCCGCTGCCCCGCCGCCGGCTACTTCAGGAACTTGCTGGTGGTGTTGTCGGCGAGGATCTTGCCGCTCGTCTGACAGGTCGGGCAGTACTCGACGGTGTACGACGAGTACTCGACCGCACGGATCTCGTCGCCGCAGACCGGGCACGCCTGACCGGCGTTGTGATGCACGTTGCCGGGACGATCCTTCGACGAGCTCATGTCGGCGCGACCACGCTCGTACTCGAGGCCTTCGTCGATCGCGGCGCGGATGCCGGCGACCACCTGTTCGGCGCCTCCGATACCCAGCTTGCCGGTCATCGAGAACGGGCTGAGCTTCGCCCGCCAGCACACCTCGTTCGCGAGGCGTCGTCCGAGCCCGGCGATCGAACGCTGGTCGCGCAGGAACCCGTGGAGTCGCTGGTTCTTGATCTCGAACCGCTCCACCAGTTCGGGCGGGGTGATCGCGTCGGCCTCGGGGCCGAGCACGTCGAGCGGGGGCGTGGCGAGGGCGTCCTCGGCGGGGAGTGCCCACACGCCGGCGCGTCGCTCACTGCCCTGTTCGGTGAGGAGCAGCGCTGGCCCGTCGTCGAAAACGAATCGGGCCTGCCCGCCACGGGGTTTGGCCGACTGCTTCTCGTCGACGAGAAGGCGGCCGCCCTGCATCAGGTGCACCGCGAACACCACGGGCTCGAACTCGAGGAGGAGGTACTTGCCGCGACGTCCCACTCGCCGGAGCTCGCTGCCGTAGGCGTCGTCGGGCGCCGGCAGCGCCGTCTTGAGTGCCGTGAACGTGATCGGGCGGAAGCGCGTGAGCACGCGGCTGGCGAACTGTTCGGTCAGTCGCTCGGCGTGCGCCTGGACCTCGGGCATCTCCGGCATGATCGGCTCCTGTCCCGCCCGGCCGCTTACTCGTACCGGGTGCGCTCGCGGACCGAGGCGAACACCGAGTCGAGGGCTCCGAAGACCGGCTGTGCCCCCATGAGCGCCTGCTGGTCGCCGTACAACTTGATCCTGCCCGTGATGAATGCCTCCTGTGCGTTCTGGGCGCCGGTGGCGACCGCGACGGCGGTCGCCCAGTCCTGCTCCATCCGCACGTTCTCGGGGTCGGCCGGGCCGGCGCCGAACGTCGCCTCGCCGTCGCCGACCTGGAGGTGGTAGATCACGGTGCCCTCGGGGCCGTCCGAGATCACCTGGGTGACCCCGATCGTGTGCTCGTCCGCGAGTTCGCGGAGTTGCTCACTCTCGGCCACCTCACGGGTGAGCTCGCGCATCCACGCCAGGCTGAGGTAGCGGATCGTCGGTTCGGTGTCGGTGCTCATGGCGTCCCCAAGTCTGCCCGATTCCGGCGGGGTCCCGGTCGGTTCCGGGCAGGATGGGGCAGTGAGGTTCGACGCCGGCGACGAGATGCCACACCCCGATGCGGCGGTCGACGAGTGGTTGTTCGCCGCATGGCGACCCGACGGTACGGCCGGTGTGGTGTCGGGGCACCGACTCGTCGGGCGACGTGCGTGGTACTGGTCGGCGGTCGTGGAGGACGGCTACCCCGTCCTCCACCTGACCGAGTGGGACGTCAGGCTCCGGTCCGACCCGTTCATCGTGAAGGCGCCGGAGATGTGGGCCGAGCACCATTGTGTGGCCCCGTTCGAACAATGGTCGATCGGCAACGAGGGCCATTTCGCGGCCCTCGACGACGCCGACGAGGCCCTCGGTCGGGCGTACGGCACACCCGAACCGTCCTCGGCCGATCTCGAGTGGTACGCCACGGGCGAGCCCACGCCCATCGACCACGGCTATGAGCAGGCCGGCGTCGTCCACGGCGTCATCGAGTTACTCGGTCGGCACCATGTCACCTTCGCCGAGGCGCCGGCACGTCGCTGGCGCCGATGGGGGAGCGAGCTCGGTCCGCAACCGATCGCAGGCGCCTTGGCCCACACCGGGTTGCGGGCGCCGTTCGCCTTCCCGGACGGGAGCACGGCCGACTGGGTGCTCACACCCGACGGCTGGCGGTCGCGTCTCCGCTAGGCCGACCGCGGCCGGTGTCCGCCGTCTCGACGGTTCGTCGTGGCAAGCTCGACGGTCCCATGCAGTACGACCGCGACATCCTCGACGAGGTCGCCGACTCCCGACGCCGGCCCGAGTACCCGAAACTGGAGGTGGCGATGGGGCTCGTCGTCGAAGACCGCGCGAGCGGGTTCGTCGGGGACGTCGTGCGCTGGAACCACGAGGCGGTCACCCTCCGCGACCGCAAGCAGCATCTCCGCCACTTCACCTGGAAGCCGGGCGGCTTCCTGTACGAGGGCAAACCCGTCACGCTCGTCCGTCCCGCGCAACAGCGCACCGCCGTGCGGACGGTGACTGCCTCCGGCTCGTTCGCCGCCGATCGGTCCGCCGGTGCCCGAGTCGCCCGGGCGAGCCGGATCTGGGTCGAGGGCAAGCACGACGCCGAACTCGTCGAACACGTCTGGGGCGACGACCTCCGCGAGCTCGGCATCGTCGTCGAGCCGCTCCACGGTGCCGACGATCTGCGGGCGGCCGTCGGCGAGTTCGGCCCGTCCTCGCAACGTCGACTGGGCATCCTGCTCGACCACCTGGTCGACGGATCGAAGGAGTCGCGGATCGCAGCCACCGTCGACCATCCGGCGGTGCTGATCACCGGTCACCCCTTCGTCGACGTGTGGGCGGGCATCCGACCCAAGGTGGTCGGGCTCGCTGCGTGGCCGGACGTGCCGAAGGGGGAACCGTGGAAAGAAGGCATGTGCGCCGCCCTCGGTGTGCCGTTCGAGGGGTTCTGGCCCCGGCTCCGCAACCAGGTTCGGAGCTTCGCCGATCTCGAGCCCGAGCTGATCGGCGCCGTCGAGCGCCTGATCGATTTCGTCACCCTCGACGACGCCTGAAACACCTCGCCCGGGATCACCCTCACCCTCGACCCGAGGTCGAGGGTGCCCGTCCGCGAGTCAGCGTCGCTCATGATCGACGTCCATCGCGAGCGACGCCGAGTGGGCTCGGGGCGTCGGCGCTGATCGCCCCGCCGGAACCTCATCTTCTGGCGACTTCGCAGCTACTTGACGGTGGGTGATGACGGTCGAGATCCTCCCTCGCGTCCAGCTAGCGTGCGGTATCGTCCTCAAGATCGAGCCGTTATCGGCCGATTTGATCCATTGCTGATCTTTGCAAGACATCCGGAAGATCATCAGGTCCGAAGGTACGAGTGACGTTTTTTCGTCAGTCGTCTGCAAAGTCTGTGAAGTAGCCGCAGGTACGACCACCCACCACCTGCTCGACGGGAGAAGCCACATGTCCGCACTGATCCGCCGCCTCCTCGCGGTCGCACTCGTCGTCACGAGCGCGATCGTGATCAGCCCTGCCGCCCCGACGGCGGTCGCTGCCGGTACCCCCGACATCGTCGTCACGTCGTCGATGCCGGGGCAGGTGTTGGTGGGTGAGAACATCACGATCAGCATCGAGGTCGCCAACCCCGGCGGCCCCGACGGCTACAACACGCTGATCCGCGACGTCCTCCCGGCCGGCGTCTCGTACCTTCCCGGATCGAGCGACCCCGAGCCGCTGCAGTACCCGCAGGTCGACGGCACCACCGTGCTCGTCTGGTCGAACGTCGCCGACTCGCTCACCGGCACCACCATCGGCGTGAGTTACGAGGTGTCGAGCGTCCTGCCGACCTACGACGCCGGCACCTTCGTCCAGAACGCCGCCTCGGCCTACACGAACAGCAATCCGCGGATCAAGCCGCGAGTCGACGGCACCGGTACCCCGATCGGCATCACCTACACCGGCAACGACGACGCCGACCCCGCCCGCACCGACATCGTCCCGTTCACCATCACGAAGAGCGAGAACAACGAAGAGAACGAGATGCTGCGCGGGGTGCACGACCACAAGTCGCTCTACACCCTCCAGATCGACAACAACCTCGTCGGCCCGACCACCGGCTTCAGCGTGGTCGACTACCTGCCGGCGAACCTCGAGTTCCTCGGGTGTGGTGCCGTCGACAACTCGACCCCGGGCACCGAGGAGTATCCCGGTGCCGGGCGCATCGACGACACGCTCGATCCGATCCTCGCGGAATCGCCGTGCGTGATCCCCTCGTCGGTCACCACCGAAACCGTCGACCCCGACGGTCCTGGTCCGATGGAGTTCGACGTCTACACCCGCGTGGAGTGGGACGCCGCTGCGATCGCCACCGCGCGCGGCGCTGCCGATCTCGCACCCGGCGGCCAGTTCGTCATCGAGTACATCGCCGCGATTCCCCTGCGGGAGAACGTCGACACCGACCCCGTTCCGGCCACCGCCAATCTCGACAACAACACGGGCGACCTCACCACCGAAACCGAGGGCGAGAGCTACAACTACACGGCCGCGGTCGGCACGTACGACGGTGTCCAGTGGAGCGACGACGACATCGATGCGTTCGTCGCCGAGGACATCCGGATCGTGAAGAGCGGCGGCGACGGGGACTTCCTCCAGGGCGACACCCTCACCTACACCCTCGACGTGGCCACCAGCGAGTACGCCTTGGCGACCGGACCGATCACGATCACCGACACCCTCCCCAATGCCCTCGACTTCGTCGAGGCCCGTCCGACCGAGACGTCGGGGCCGGTCCTGAACCCCGACGGTTCGCTCACCATCACCTGGATCATCGATCCCGGCTTCGCCGGCCCGTCGGGCAGCGTCGTCGTCGAGATCGACACCCTCGTCCGCGAGTTCTACCGGCTGGGTGACGGGGGTAACGGCACGCCCGTCGCCTCGCGCGACTCGTTCGCCAACACCACCGACACCGCGGCGGTCATCACGACGATGACCGACAACGACGGATCGAGCACCGACATCCCCCAGATCGACGACTCGGCCGCGGGCTCCAGCTCGGCCGGCCCGGTGATCCTGAAAGAGGTCAGCGAGCCGGTCGTCCCGGGCACCCTCACGTGCGCCGACGGCGCGGGCGTCACGTTCGACCCCGACTTCGCAACCGACTACCGGCCCGGCGACCACGTCTGCTACCGGCTGACGGTTCAGTTCGCCGGCGGTCTCACGACGTTGCAGCCCCGGGTGCGCGACTTCCTGCCGGACGGCTTCGAGCTCGACACCGCTGCTGCCGGCGGCGGCTGGCAGTTCGGTGCGGCCAACACGGTCGCTGCGGGCGACGTCACCTTCGTCGACGACAGCCCGGTGCTGGCGTGGAATCTCGCCGACATGTTCCCCGACGCCGTCACCGGAGCCGGCCAGACGTTCCAGGTCGTCGTCCAGACGGTCGTGAGCCACCCGACCGAGATCCAACCCGGCGACATTGCCGAGAATCTGATGAAGTTCAGCCATCGCAACACGGGCGGACAGGTGTTCCAGCTCCGCGACGACGCACTGGCGGAGTTGAGCGAGGCGATCGTCGGACTCGACAAGGGCATCATCGAGCTCAACGGCAGCCCGATCAGCGGCACACCGGTCGACCAGCAGGACGTGCAGGAAGGCGACGTCGTCACCTACCAGATCACGCTGTCGAACACCGGGAACGAGAACGCGAACAATGTCTCGGTCCGCGACGTCCTCCCCGGTGACATCGCCTGTGCCCAGGTGTCCGCGATCAGTGACGGCGGTGCCTGCGACACCGTGAACGACTGGATCCAATGGGACGACACCGACGGCATCGCCGTGGCAGCCGGGGGCTCGTACACACTCACCTACGACGTCACCGTCCCGACCGGTATCTCGGCCGGTTCGGTCCTCGTCAACACCGCAGGGGTCCGCACGTACGAAGGCGACACCAACTCCGGTTCGCCGTTCGTGTACGTGCCGGCGAACAACATCGACGGCACGCTCACCCCGAACACCGACCGCGCCGACGACACCGCCCGGATCACGACCGATCTGCCGGTCATCGACAAGGTGCGCACCACGAGCGTCGACGAGCCCGGCAACGCAGCGGCCAACCAGGCGACCATCGGTGAGACGATCTCGTACACCGTCACCCTCGACCTTCCCGCCGGTCTCTCGTACTACAACGCCACGATCACCGACAACCTCACGAACGAGCACGATCTGATCGCCGGCTCGGTCATGGCAACGCTCGACACCGTGGCGCTCCCGACCGCCGGACTGACCCTGACCGTCGACGACGCGACCAACCGGTGGCGCATCGACTTCCCGGCGACCTACTCGGTCGCCCCGGGTGCCGACCAGCAGATCGTGGTCACGTTCGATGCCGTCGTCACCGACGTCGCCTCCAACGTGCGAAACACGACGGTCAACAACCGGGTCGACTTCAACTATCAGAACGTGGCCGGTGCAACCCGGAACGTCAACGACGCCGTGAACACCCAGATCGTCGAGCCGAACATCGTGCTCGACAAGGTCGACGACGATGCCGACGGCCTCGTCACCTCCGGCCAGGAGATCGGCTACACGTTGACGGTCACCAACGACAACGGCGTCGCTCGGGTCTCGACCGCGCACGACACCGTCGTCGTCGACACGGTCCCCGACCAGCTGATCGTGCTCGACGGCCCCGGCGGCAGCCCCGTCGCCGACAACGGCACCGTGGGCCCCGACAACGGCACTTGGAACGAGACGGCCCGCACCATCACGTGGACGATCGACACGATCGCCCCGGGAACGTCCGTCGACCTCGACTACGCCGTCACCGTCGCCGACCCGATCGTGGCGGCCGCCGAGTTGCGCAACACCGCGATCGCGACGACCTCGTCGCTCGACGGCGACACCGCCGGTGAACGCACCTCCACGTCGCCCAACGGCGGCCAGGGCACCGGCTACCAGGACCCGGCCGAGAACACGGTTCGCGTCCCGGTCCTCGAACTGACCAAGACGGGCACACCCGACACGGCGACCGTCGGTGAAACCGTCACCTACACCCTCGAGGCGACCGTGCCCGGCGGTGTCATCGCCTACGACGCGACGATCGTCGACGATCTGCCCGCCGGCATCACCTTCGAGTCGCTCGTCTCCGTGACGTGCGTCGAGGACGGCGGTGCCTGCGTACCCGACATCGCCTCGGTCGACGTCGTCCCCGCCGCGGGCCCGTACGCCAGCGGCGACGACATCGCCTTCTTCCTCGGCGATCTCCTCACCCCGTCCGCCGACGACCGGGTCGTCACGATCGTCTACGAGACCTTCGTGTCCGACGTCGCCGCCGCCGACGACGGTGCGACCCTCACGAACGGCGCCGTGCTCGGCTGGAACACGGCCGACGACATCGCGGGTACCCCGACCGACGTCCCCGCCCCGGGTGACTTCGCGAGCGTCACGCCCGAGGTCGACGACGACGTCGACACGGTCGAGCCGACCCTGACGATCGACAAGGACGTCGCCGGCCAGAACGCCGACGACGACAACCGGCGTGCCGTCCCCGGTGACGTGCTCACCTACACGATCACCGTCACGAACACCGGCACGTCGGCCGCCTACGACGCGACCGTCACCGATGTCGTCACCGACGACACGTGGGCCTTCGTCGACACCACCGTCGCCGCCGGCGTCACCAACACCGACAGCGACCCGGTCGGCGGACTCGAATGGACCATCGACGGTCCGATCGCGCCGAACGCCTCGGTCGTGATCACCTACACGCTCACCGTGCCCGACACCTACGACTCGTCGAACGAGATCGTCGCCGGGCCCGAGCAGGTCAACACCGCCGACGTCCCGAGCTACTGGGCCGTCGACGAGACGACCCGCACGGCCAACCCCGATCGTGACTTCCGCGAATACGACGACGTCGTCGAGGACGTCGTCGAGATCGAACTCGACCTCGCCTCGATCGGTGACTTCGTCTGGTTCGACGTCAACGACGACGGCATCCAGGACCCGGGCGAGCCGGTGCTCGCCGACGTGACCGTCACCGTCACGTACCACGGCCCCGACGGCGTGCTCGGCGGCACCGACGACGAGGTCTTCGTCGTCGAAACCGACGAAAACGGTCTGTACCTGGTCGAGAACCTCCCCGGCGGTCAGTACACCGTCGACGTCGACGAAGCCGACCCCGACTTCCTCGCCGGTCTCGCGCCGAGCTACGACCTCGACGGCGGCACCGCCGGCCCGAACGGCGTCTGGACCGGCAGCCTGGGCGAAGACCAGGACCGTCGCGACGTCGACTTCGGCTACACCGGGACGGGCACGATCGGCGACACGATCTGGCTCGACCAAGATCTCGACGGCGTCCAGGACGCCGGTGAGGCCGGTCTGTCCGGTGTCGACGTCACCGTCACCTGGCACGGCCCCGACGGCGTGCTCGGCGGCGCCGACGACATCGTCTACGACACGACGACCGACGCGAACGGCAACTACCTCGTCGAGGATCTGCCGGCCGGTGCGTACACGGTCACCGTCGACACCGACGACATCCCGGCGGACTACGTCAACGTCAGTGACCCCGACACCGCGAATCCCGGCGACAGCACGAGCACGTTGCTGCTCGGCCCGGGCGCGTCCGACCTCGACCAGGACTTCGGCTACGCCGGCAACGGCTCGATCGGCGACACGATCTGGCTCGACACGAACGGTGACGGCGTCCAGAACGTCGGTGAGACCGGCCTGTCCGGCGTCGTCGTCGAGATCGTCCACGGTGGCCCCGACGGCATCATCGGCAACGCCGACGACTCGCTGTTCACCGCGACCACCGACGAGAACGGCAACTACCTCGTCGAGAACCTCCCGTACGGACCGTACGAGGTCACCGTCACCGGTGCCATCACGGCGCTCGACAACACCGGCGACCCCGACGGCGGCGGCGACGACACGTCGCTGACCGAGCTCACCCCGGCCGAACCGAACGATCTCGATCAGGACTTCGGCTACCAGGGCACCTCGGTGCTCGGCGACCGTGTCTGGCTCGACCTGAACCGCGACGGCGTCCAAGACGCCGGTGAGCCCGGACTGGCCGGCATCACGGTCACCGCCACCGGCCCGAACGACGCCGTCATCGTCACGACGACCGACGACGCCGGCAATTACCTGTTCCCCAACATCTTCGACGGCGAGTGGACCGTCACGATCGACGCCGGCACCCTGCCCGATGGGCTGGAGCCGACGGGCGACGACGACGGCCTCGGCACGCCGAACGAGTCGACGACCGATCTGGCCACGAGTGATCTCGACCAGGACTTCGGTTACGCCGGTCCGGGCCGGATCGGCGACACCGTCTGGCTCGATCTCGACGGTGACGGGACCATCAACGGTGACGAGGCCGGCCTCGGCGGCGTCACCGTGACCCTCGAATGGGCCCAGCCCTCCGGTCCGCCGATCGTCCTCACGACGACGACGGCTGCCGACGGCACCTACTCGTTCGACAACCTGCCGCTCGGCGACTACACCGTCACCGTCGACACCGACACCCTGCCCGCCGGTGTCGCGGCGACCTTCGACTTCGACGGTGGCGACGACTCGACGAGCGACGTCACCCTGACCGTCGACGAGCCGGTCCGCCTCGACCAGGACTTCGGCTACCAGGGCGCCGGCACGATCGGCGACACGGTTTGGTTCGATCGCAACGGCGACGGCGTGTTCGACGCCGATGAGAGCCCGCTCCCGGGCGTGACCGTCGAGCTGGTCTGGGACGGTCCGGACGGACCGGAGACCTTCACGACGGTCACCGACGACAACGGTGAGTACCTCTTCGAGAAGCTCGCCCCGGGCGACTACACCGTCACCGTCGACACCGACACCCTGCCCGACGGCATGGTGCCCACCTTCGACGCCGACGGTGGTCTCGATTCGACGAGTGCGTTGACGCTCGCCGACGGTGAGGTGAACCTCGATCAGGACTTCGGCTACCAGGGCACCGGCTCGATCGGCGACACCGTCTGGATCGACCTGGACGGTGACGGCGTCCAAGGACCGAACGAACCGGGAATCCCCGGCCAGACCGTCGAGCTGACGTGGGAGAGCCGTGACGGCTCCGTCACGTACACCACGACGACCGACGAGAACGGCAACTACCTGTTCGACAACCTGCCTCCTGCCGACTACACGATCACCGTCGTCGGCGGGATCGTCGACGACGCCGTCAACACCGGCGACCCCGGTGACGACGGCGACTCGACCAACTCGATCACCCTCGCCGACGGCGAGGACAACCTCGACCAGGACTTCGGCTACCAGGGCATCAACGCCATCGGCGACACCGTCTGGTACGACGTCGACGCCGACGGCATCGACGACGGCGCCACGGCCGAACCACGCCTCGAGGGTGTCGACGTCAGCGTCGTGTGGTTCGGTGTCGACGGCATCGAGGGCACTGACGACGACGTCACCCTCCCGACGACCACCACGAACGTCGACGGCCTCTATCTCGTGACCGGGCTGCCCGACGGCAGTTACTCGGTCACGGTCACCGACGGCGTCCCTGCCGGTCTCGACACCATCACCTACGACGGTGACGGTGCGACGGCCGACCTCGACGGCACCTCGATCGTCACCGACCTCGGCGTCGGTGTCGACACGCCCGTCGTCGACGTCGCCCAGGACTTCGGGTACACCGGCTCGGGCTCGATCGGCGACACGATCTGGCTCGACCAGAACGCCGACGGCGTGATCGACCCCGGCGAGTCCGGCATTCCGGGCGCCGAGGTCACCCTGACCTGGGCCGGTCCCGACGGCGTCCTCGAGACCGCCGACGACCTCGTGTACCCGACCGTCACCACCGACGAGGACGGCAACTACCTCGTCGAAATGTTGCCGGCCGGCCCGTTCCGGGTCGATGTCGCCAACATCCCCGCGGGTCTGTCGTCGACCTTCGACCCCGACGGCGGCGCCGACGACTCGTCCGAGCTCACGCTCGATCCGGGTGAGTCGAACCTCGACCAGGACTTCGGCTACGTGGGTGACGCCAGCATCGGCGACACCGTGTTCGTCGACCTCGACGCCGACGGCGTCCAGGACCTCGACGAGCCCGGCGTCCCGGGTGTGACCGTCACGGTCACCTCGCCCGGGGCCGATGGCGTGCTCGGCACCGCCGACGACATCGTCGTCGTCACGGTGACCGACGAGGCCGGCCAGTACCTCGTCGACGGGCTCCCGGCCGGCACCACCACCGTGTCGTACGACCCGGCCGACCTCGATGACGGGTACGAACCCGACAGCGACCTCGACGGCGGCGACCCGACCGTCACCACCGTCGAGCTCGAGCTCGGCGACGAGATCCGCGACGTCGACTTCGGCATCGTCGGCGACGCCTCACTCGACGGGACGATCTGGGTCGACACCGACGGTGACGGCGTCCAGGACCCGAACGAGCCGGGCATCCCCGACGTCGACGTGATCATCACCTGGGACGGCCCGAACGGCCCCGTCACCGTCGTGGTCACCACCGACGAGGACGGCAACTGGACCCTTCCCACCGTGCCGCCGGGTGACTACACCGTCGAGGTCGACATCTCGACGGTGCCGCCGGGATTCGTGGCCACGACCCCCACCGACGACGCGCTGTCACTCCCGGTCGGCGGCGACGGCAGCTCGGTAGCGGGATTCGTCCCGGCCGCCTCGATCGGCGACACGATCTGGAACGATCTCGACGCCGACGGCGTGCAGGATCCGGGTGAGCCGGGTCTGCCCGGCATCACCGTCACCCTGTACGACGACAGCGGCGAGATCGTGGCGACGACGACCACCGACGCCGACGGCAACTACCTGTTCGACGATCTGGTGCCCGGCACCTACACCGTCGTCGTCGACCCGAACGCGCTGACGACCTGGACGATCACGTTCGACCCCGACGGTGGCAACGACGGCCGCATCACGATCGACCTCGACGCCGGTGACGAGCGACTCGACATCGACGTCGGACTCGTGCAGCGAACGTTGCCGCAGTCGGGCGGCGGTTCGGGCCTCATCCTCCCGGCGACGCTGATCATGCTCGCCGGCGCAGCACTGCTCGGCCTGCGATCGTTCGGCCGACGCCGGACCGCCTGATCGTCTCGGAGCCGACTGAACGGCCCGGGTGGAACCACACGGTTCCGCCCGGGTCGTTCCGCGTCCGGGCTCAGCCGATGCTCTCGTCGCCGCGTTCGATCGTCGCGTAGGCCTGACCGCAGTGCATGATCGTCACGGTGCCCGACTCGGACACGACCACGACGATCGCGTCGGGGTCGTCGTGGCTGTAGCGCAACGCGGACGTGTGGCGCATGCCGCGCATCGGGCCGATCGTGCGGTCCGCGTCGGTCGATGGGGCCAGCCGGATCCCCAACCCGACGAGCTGCGTGTCACGGTCGAACAGGGCCGCCCCATCGGTCTGTGACAACGCCTGCGCGAGTGCCGCCGCTTCGCCGACCCGATCGAGGTGGAGCGCCGGCGCGTTGTGGACCAGCGGCTCGTGGCGGTGCTTCGGCACGGAGAGATCGGTTGGCCGCCAGATGAGCGTGGCACCGATGCGGCGCGATGCCAGCTCGTGGATCGCGAACCGCAGCAGCGGCCGGAGACCCTCCACCGGCAGATCGGGGGCCAGCTCGCCGAGTCGCCGGACCCAGGCAGCGAGCGGCGGATCGCGGTGCCAGGCAACGCCGTCCCAGCGCACGACGCCGGTCGGGCTGAACACCCGCACCTGACCGTTCGGGTGGCGCTGCACGACGATGCCGCCGATCGAGGTTTGGAGACCGACGAGGTCGTACTCGTCGGCCAGGTTGCGGTCGAAGCAGGCGATGTGGGTGATCTGGTCGTCTTCGCGCACCGCGAAGGTGGTGACGCCGTCGGCGAAGCGTCGGGCGAACTGCACGTCGAGTTCGTGCAGCGCGATCATCTCGACCCCCGACTCGGCGAGACCGCCCGGACCGAGGACCGAACCCGGGGGCGGCAGCAGGACGCCGTAGGTGGGGGTGCGGCCCTCGAACCGCTGCGGACGCAGGGCGTAGGCCAACTCGACCAGCGTCGCGATCGGGTCGTGCGCCCCCTCGAGCACGTCGACGCCCTCGTCGACCAGTTCGTCGGCGAGGCGCCGGAGCCGTCCCGGCAGCACCGGGAGGTCGTCGTCGCTCATCACGCCGTCGACTGTACGGGACGTCACGCAGTCGACGGCGTCGGCGCAGCCGACCGATGCCGAAAACGACGACGGGGCCGGGCCCCGTCCCGAAGGACCGGACCCGACCCCGTCAGGATCGAGCGGTGATCAGGTGTCGATCACACGAAGGCGGACGCGAAGACGAGCGAGACGATGGTCATCACCTTGAGGAGGATGTTCATCGCCGGACCCGAGGTGTCCTTGAACGGGTCGCCCACGGTGTCGCCGACGACGGCGGCCTTGTGCGGGTCGGAGCCCTTGCCGCCGTGGTGGCCGGCCTCGATGTACTTCTTGGCGTTGTCCCAGGCGCCGCCCGAGTTCGCCATGAAGATGGCGAGCGCGAAGCCCGTGACGAGCGCACCGGCGAGCAGGCCGCCGAGGGCGTCGGTGTTGATGAATCCGACGACCAGCGGCACGACGACCGCCAGCGAACCCGGGATCACCATTTCCTTGAGCGACGCCTCGGTCGAGATCGCCACGCAACGAGCGGAGTCGGGGATGGCGCCTTCCTTGCCTTCGCGCAGGCCCGGGATCTCGCGGAACTGACGACGCACTTCCTCGATCATCTGGTTCGCCGCACGACCGACGGCGTCGATCGTGAGGGCGGCGAAGAGGAAGGGCAGACCGGCACCGATGAAGAGACCGATGAAGGTCTCCACCTGTCCGATGTTGAGGTTCAGGTCGGCGCCCTCGGCAGCGAGCGCGAACTCGAAGCTCTTGAACAGGGCGAGCGCCGTGAGCGCAGCCGAACCGACGGCGAAGCCCTTGGCGACGGCGGCGGTGGTGTTGCCGAGGCTGTCGAGCGCGTCGGTGACGTCGCGGACGCTCGGATCGAGCTCGGCCATCTCGGCGATGCCGCCGGCGTTGTCGGCGATCGGGCCGTAGGCGTCGACCGACACGACCACACCGGTCGTGGCGAGCATGCCGATGGCGGCAACAGCGATGCCGTAGATGCCGCCGAAGTCGTCGAGCTCGTCGACGAAAGCGAGCTGGCCGCCCCAGTAGGCGATGCCGACACCGGCGAGGATCAGGCCGACCGAGGCGGCGACCGACACCATGCCGGTGCTTACACCCGACAGCACGGTCGTGGCCGGGCCGGTCTCGGACTGGGCGGCGATCTTCTTGACCGGGCCGTAGTGGTCGCTCGTGTAGTACTCGGCCGTCTTGCCGAGTGCCCAACCGACGATGAGGCCGCCGATGACCGAGATCGCGAGACCGATCGGCTGGTCGAACTCGTCACCGCTGAACAGCCAGTAGGCGACACCGATCGTGGCGACGACGGTGATGCCCATGGCGACGTTGGTGCCCATGTGGAGCGCACGGCTGAGTGCGTGGCTGTCGGTCGAGTCGCCACCCTTCACGAGGAACGAGCCGATGATCGAGGCGATCATGCCGACGAAGGCGATCGCCATCGGGAAGACCAGCAGCGGCAGGACGCCGTCGGCGCTCGCATCGTCGGCGGTGAGGCCGAGGAAGAACGCGACGAGCGAGATCGGGGCGATGATCGAGCCGACGTACGACTCGAACAGGTCGGCACCCATGCCGGCGACGTCGCCGACGTTGTCGCCGACGTTGTCGGCGATCGTGGCCGGGTTGCGCGGGTCGTCCTCGGGGATGCCCGCCTCGACCTTGCCGACGAGGTCGGCGCCGACGTCGGCGGCCTTGGTGTAGATGCCGCCACCGACACGCGAGAACAGGGCGATCGTGGAGCCGCCGAGGCCGTAGGCGGTGAGGATCTCGAATGCATCGTCGACGGCGAGCCACTCGACGAACAGCAGGTACGTGAACATCAGGCCGAGGAGACCGAGGCCGGCGACCGAGAAGCCCATGACGGCGCCGCCGCGGAACGCGACGGGCAGGGCTTCGGAGGGGCCGGACTTGGCCGCTTCGGTCGTGCGGGCGTTCGCCATGGTGGCGACCGTCATGCCGGCGTACCCGGCGGCGGCCGAGAGCACGGCGCCGAGCAGGTAGCTGACCGCGGCGAGCGGTGCGATGACGATGGCGAGGAGTACGGCGAGCACGACGGCGAAGCCGGCGACCCACTGGTATTCCTTCTGCAAGAAGGCCCGAGCGCCCTTCTGGATCTCGGTCATCAAGAAGACCATGCGGTCGTTACCCGCTGGCGCCTTCTCGACGAGCTTGTAGTAGTACACCGCGAGCCCGAGGCCCAGAAGGGCCGAGAGCGCGGCAAGATACGGGACGGAAGTCACTGAGTTCGAGCCTCCTGAGGCGATCGGACTGGTTCACCCTGGAACAGGGTCGACCAATGATGGTCGATATGGAACGTTCACGCCAACCCCAACGGCGCGCGCCCCGATCTGTGTCGCCGATGGGCCCTCTGTTCCAGCGATGGATTCAGCCGGCTGCTGGCGCGCGAACCGCGGCGTGATCCACCCCGTCGACGCGTCCGTAGCCGGTCGTGCGCTGGGCGATCGTGCGGCCGAGCGGCTCGACGAGGCCGCGGAACCGCTGCTCGGTCATCGCCTGGCCGTGCGCGGCGCCGGCGGCGCGCGAGATGTTCTCGTCCATGAGGGTGCCGCCGAGGTCGTTGCACCCGGCCCGGAGCATCTGGCGTGCACCGGCCTCGCCGATCTTCACCCACGACAGCTGGATGTTGTCGATCAGGCCACGGTAGGCGATGCGGGCGACGGCGTGCAGGAGCAATGTCTCGCGGAAGGTCGGTCCGCGGCGCGCTCGTCGCTGGAGGTAGATCGGTGACGCCATGTGGACGAACGGAAGGCCGACGAACTCGGTGAACCCGCCGGTGACCGACTGGAGTTCGCGGGTGCGAACGATGTGACGCGCCCACGAGATCGGCTGCTCGACCGCACCGAACATCATCGTCACGTTCGAGTGCAGCCCGATGTCGTGCGCGGCGGCATGGCAGTCGAGCCATTCGTCGGTGGTGATCTTGTCGGGGCACAGGATCTCCCGGACGGGGTCGTCGAGGATCTCCGCGGCGGTGCCGGGCAACGACGACAGTCCCGCCTCCTTCAGTCGGCCGAGGTACGTGTGCAGGTCCTGTCCCAGCCGCCGTGCGCCTTCGGTGACCTCGAGGGCCGTGAACCCGTGGACGTGGATCGTCGGCGCCGCCTCGCGGACTGCCCGGGTGACATCGATGTAATAGTCGCCGTCGAAGTCGGGGTGGATGCCTCCCTGCAGCGTCACTTCGGTCGCGCCGAGGCGTTCGGCCTCGGCGGCGCGCTCGGCGATGTCGTCGAGCGTCAGGAGGTACGGCGTCCCGCGCAGGTTGAGCGAGAGCGGACCCTTGGAGAAACCGCAGAAGCGGCACTTGAACGTGCAGACGTTCGTGTAGTTGATGTTGCGGTTGTGGACCCACGTGACCGTGTCGCCGACGGCCTCCTGGCGGAGGTGATCGGCGTACTCGGCGATCGCTCCCACCTCTGGGCCGCGGGCGCCGAACAGGTCGACGAGGTCGTCGACGCCGAGTTGCTCGCCCGACTCGGCGCGTGCGAGTGCAGCGCCGACCCGTGACGACGGTGAGGCGGCCGACGGCCCCGGAACGAGCGTGGTCGGGTCGTTGGTGGCGCCGGCGTACCAGGCGGTCGACCGCTTGCCGACGAGGACGACCTCGGCCCCGTCGTTCACGACGTCGGCTGCCGAGACACGCTCGGGCCAGAACGAGCCGGCGTCGTCGCGGGCGAGTCCTTCGGCGTCGCTGCGGTCGAGCACGGCGAACCGCAGATCGTCGTGCACCCAGCGATCCGGGTCGAGTGCGAACTCGGGGTGGATCGTCAGGCGGGGTGCGACGGTGTGTCCGTGTGCCTCGGTGACCTCGCGCAATCGATCGAGTGCGGGCCACGGGCGTTCGGGGTTGACATGGTCGGCGGTCACGGGTGACACCCCGCCCCAGTCGTCGATGCCGGCGTCGACGAGCACGCCGAAGTCGTCCGACAGGTTGGGTGGCGCCTGGAGGTGGATGTCGGGCGGCAGGATCTCGCGGGCGGTGGCGATCGACCAGAGGAACTCCTCGGGCGGGCACGGAGGTTCGTGACGCATGGCGGTGCCCGGCTTCGGCAGGAAATTCTGCACGATGACCTCCTGCACGTGCCCGTGGCGGCGGTGCGACGCGGCGATCGCCTCGAGTGCGGTGACCCGGTCGTCGCGCGTCTCGCCGATGCCGACGAGGATCCCGGTCGTGAACGCGATGTCGAGTTCGCCGGCCGCCTCGAGTGTGGCGAGTCGCCGCTCGGGCGTCTTGTCGGGCGCACCGCGATGACACGGCAGGTCGCTCCGCAGGGTCTCGATCATCATCCCCTGGCTCGGTGAGACCTCGCGCAGGAGGCGGAGTTCGTCGGCCGGGAGGGCGCCGGCGTTGGCGTGGGGGAGCAAGCCGGTCTCGTCCAGCACTGCCGCAGCCATGTCGTGGAGGTAGTGCACCGTCGAGTCGTAGCCGTGCTCTCGCAGCCAGTCGGCGGCGACGTCGTAGCGCTGTTCGGGCGCCTCGCCCAGCGTGAACAGGGCCTCGTGGCAACCCTGGCGCGCGCCGTCGCGAGCGATGCGGAGGACCTCGTCGCGCGACAGGAACGGCGCGTCGAGGTGGGCCGGGGGCTGGGCGAACGTGCAGTACCCGCACCGGTCGCGACACAACATCGTCAGGGGGATGAACACCTTCGGCGAGTAGGTGATGCGCGTGCCGTGACGTCGGTCGCGGATCGACGCGGCGCGCTCCATCGCAGCGACGACGTCGTCGGGGAGTGCCCGGCTCTCGGTGCGGGGAGCGAGCGTCACCGTCGTGGGGGTCATGGCGGCGCAGTGTAGGTCGAGTGAGTTCGGAAAGCGAACTGAGGGTCACCGGTAGGCTCGACCCGACATGGCCCGATCCACCGACACCCAGAACGGACCGCTCGACTCGCAGGCCGCGATCGAGCGCACCCTGTCCGTCATCGGCGACAAGTGGTCGATCCTCGTGGTGCGCGCCGTGCTGCGCGGCGTCCGCCGGTTCGACGAGCTGATCGACGACCTCGGCATTGCCCGTCCGGTGCTCGCCGAACGGCTGAAGCGACTCGTCGCCCACGACGTGCTCGCCAAGGTGCCGTACCAGGAGCACCCGGCGCGGTACGAGTACCGGCTCACCGAGGCCGGACTGGCGTTGTCGCCGGTGCTCGTCGCACTGGTGCGTTGGAGTGAGACCCATCTCCCGAACGTCGAGCCGACCACGGCACTCGTCCACGCCCCGTGCGGCACCGAACTCGAGCAGGCGTTCTGGTGCCGCACGTGCGCGACCACGTTCGGCCCGTCGGCGATCCGCGGTGTGCAGGCCGACGCAGCGGTCGGCGCCGATCATCCCGGCGATCATTCCGGCTGATCATTCCGGTGATCATTCGTCGGACTGATCCACCGACCCGGACCCATCGCTCGGAGCGATGGCGGCGCGAAACCGCCGATTCGACCGGACGATTTCGGTCGCGTGGGTCGCCGCCCTGTAGTTTCGAACTATGTCACAAACGCTGCGTCGCGGTCCCGTGTCGGGCACCGCAGTCGGGCGAGGCGCCAAGCGCAAGCCGTTCCTCCTCGACTTCTACTCCACGGCCGTCGGCAAGAAGTACGTGATGGCGATCACCGGCATCATCGGCATCGGCTTCGTCGTCTCGCACATGATCGGCAACCTGAAGGTCTACATCGGCACCGTGACCGAGAACGGCCAAGAGGTGTACGACATCGACATCTACGGCGAGTTCCTGCGCGACATCCTCGTGCCGATCCTGCCTCGCACGGTCTTCCTGTGGATCCTGCGTGGCGTCCTCATCGGTGCCGTGCTGCTCCACATCCACGCCGCCTACGGCCTGACGGTCATGAACCGCAAGGCCCGCCCGGTCAAGTACCAGTCGGCGCGTGACTACGAGGTCGCCAACTTCGCCAGCCGCACGATGCGGTGGACCGGCATCATCGTCGCCCTGTTCATCCTCTGGCACCTCGCCGATCTCACGTGGGGCTGGGCCAACCCCGACTTCGTCCGGGGCGAGGTGTACCGCAACCTCGACGCCAGCCTGAGCCGCATCCCGGTCGCGATCCTGTACATCGTCGCCAACATCGCGCTCGGCACCCACCTGTTCCACGGCACGTGGAGCCTGTTCCAGTCGATGGGCTGGAACAATCCCCGATTCAACCAGTGGCGTAAGGCGCTCGCCGCCGGCATCGCCACGATCGTCGTCGTCGGCAACGTCTCGTTCCCGATCATGACACTCGCCGGCGTCATCGAGTTCGACGACAGCGTCACCAGCGTGCACGAACTGCACGAGGACCACGAGGAGGCGTCCGAATGAGCATCACCCTCGACTCCAAGATCCCCGCCGGTCCGCTCGAGGACAAGTGGGACGAGTTCAAGGCGCACGAGAAGCTGGTCAACCCGGCCAACAAGCGCAAGTTCAAGATCATCGTCGTCGGCACCGGTCTCGCCGGTGCATCGGCGGCGGCGACCCTGGCCGAACTCGGCTACCAGGTCGACGCCTTCACGTTCCACGACTCGCCCCGTCGAGCGCACTCGATCGCCGCGCAGGGCGGCATCAACGCCGCCAAGAACTACAAGGGCGACGGCGACTCCGTCTTCCGCCTCTTCTACGACACCGTCAAGGGCGGCGACTTCCGCGCTCGTGAGGCCAACGTCCACCGCCTCGCGCAGGTGTCGGTGAACATCATCGACCAGATGGTCGCCCAGGGCGTGCCGTTCGCGCGCGAGTACGGCGGACTCCTCGACAACCGTTCGTTCGGTGGTGCCCAGGTCTCGCGTACCTTCTACGCCCGCGGCCAGACCGGCCAGCAGCTCCTGCTCGGTGCGTATCAACAGCTCGCTCGCCAGATCGGCCAGGGTGGCGTCAAGCTCTACAACCGCATGGAACTCGTCGACATCGTCACCGTCGACGGTCGGGCGGCCGGCATCGTCGTGCGCGACCTGATGACCGGCGAGATCAGCTCGCACTCGGCCCACGCCGTCGTGCTCGCCACCGGCGGCTACGGCAACGCGTTCTTCTTGTCCACGAACGCGATGGCCTGCAACGTCACCGCGGCGTGGCGAGCCCACCGCAAGGGCGCAGCGTTCGCCAACCCCTGCTACACCCAGATCCACCCGACCTGCATCCCGCAGGCCGACGACTTCCAGTCGAAGCTCACGCTGATGTCCGAGTCGCTCCGCAACGACGGACGCGTCTGGGTTCCCAAGAACCCCGACGACACCCGTGCGGCCGCCGACATCCCCGAAGGTGAACGCGACTATTACCTCGAGCGGATCTATCCGAGCTTCGGCAACCTGGCCCCGCGCGACATCGCCTCGCGGGCCGCCAAGCGGGCGGTCGACAACGGACAGGGCGTCGGCCCCCTCAAGAACGGTGTGTACCTCGACTTCGCCGACGCCATCAGCCGCCTCGGCCAGCAGACCGTCAAGGAGCGCTACGGCAACCTGTTCGACATGTACGAGCGGATCACGGGCGAGAACCCGTACGAGGTGCCGATGCGCATCTACCCCGCCTCGCACTACACGATGGGCGGCCTCTGGGTCGACTACGAGCTGATGACCACCGTGCCCGGCCTGTACTGCGCCGGCGAGGCCAACTTCTCCGACCACGGCGCGAACCGCCTCGGGGCGTCGGCGCTCATGCAGGGTCTGTCCGACGGCTACTTCGTGCTGCCGTACACGATCTCGAACTACCTCGCCGACTGGCTCAACAAGCCGATCCCCGGCACCGACCACGAGGCGTTCAAGGTCGCCGAGCAGCAGGCCTCCGACCGGTTCCGGCAGTACCTGTCGATCGGCGGCACCCGCTCGCCCGACTACTTCCACCGCGAGCTCGGCAAGATCATCTGGGACTACTGCGGGATGGAGCGCACCGAGCAGGGCCTCGAGAAGGCGCTGTCGGAGATCCCGGCGCTGTACGACGAGTTCCAGAAGGACCTGCGGGTCACCGGAACCGGCGACAGCCTCAACCAGACGCTCGAGAAGGCGGGCCGCGTCGAGGACTTCTTCGAACTCGGCATGCTGATGTGCCGCGACGCCCTCGTCCGCGAGGAGTCGTGCGGCGGCCACTTCCGAGCCGAGCACCAGACCGAAGAGGGCGAAGCCCTCCGCAACGACGACGACTTCGCGCACGTCACGGCGTGGGAGTGGTCGGGCGATCCGATGGCACCCGTCGAGCACCGCGAGGAGCTCGAGTACGAGGTCGTCCAGTTCCAGACGAGGAGCTACAAGTGAGCGAGAAGCTGACCTACATCACCCTGCGGATCTGGCGTCAGGGTGGCCCCGACAGCCCGGGCCAGTTCGAGAACCACGTGATCGAGGAGATCAGCGAAGAGGCCTCGTTCCTCGAGATGCTCGACATCCTCAACGAGCAGCTGATCGAGGCGGGGAAAGAAGCGATCGTCTTCGACCACGACTGCCGTGAAGGCATCTGTGGCACCTGCTCGCTCATGATCGACGGCAAGGCACACGGTCCCGAGAAGGGCACCGCCACCTGCCAGCTCCACATGCGCAAGTTCCAGTCGGGCGACACGATCACCATCGAGCCGTGGCGCGCCAGCGCCTTCCCGATCATCAAGGACCTGATGGTCGACCGGGCCCCGCTCGACCGCATCGTCGAGGCGGGCGGCTACATCTCGGCCGAGACCGGTGGCGCGCCCGACGCCAACCTGATCCCGATCCCGAAGCCGGTTGCCGACGCGTCGATGGACGCGGCCGAGTGCATCGGCTGCGGTGCCTGCGTCGCCGCGTGCCCGAACGGTGCCGCCAACCTGTTCACCGGTGCCAAGGTCACCCATCTCAACCTGCTGCCCCAGGGCCAGGCCGAGCGTTACAAGCGTGCCGAGGCGATGGTCGAGACGATGGACGAGTACTTCGGTTCGTGCACCAACCACGGTGAGTGCGAGGCGGCGTGCCCCAAGTCGATCTCCATCGACGTCATCGCGGTCATGAACGCCGACTACATGAAGGCCAAGTTCAAGAACCGCAAGAAGCTCAGCCGCACCTGACGCTGCCGATCCTCCGAACGTGCCGGCCGGTCACCCGGCCGGCACGTTCGCGTCCGGTGACTACCATCGGTCGGCAACGGCGGCCGGCAGCGTGCCGGCCCCAGGGGAGAGTGGGTTCGGATGCGCACCGAGATCAGTTACAGCCCGGCGTTCGCGATGGCGACGATCCACCTCGACCCGGGCGAGGGCGTGCAGGCCGAGGCCGGCGCGATGATGGCGATGACGCCGGGCATCGGCATCGAGACCAGCACCCGCGGCGGCATCATGAAGGGGCTGAAGCGATCGGTGCTCGGTGGTGAATCGTTCTTCCTCAACACATTCACCGCCAGTCAGGCCCAGGACCACGTGATCGTGGCACCGGCACTGCCGGGCGACGTGATCACGTGGCCGCTCACCGGCAACACGGTGTACCTCCAGTCGGGCTCGTACCTGGCGGCACCGAGTTCGATCGAGGTCGACAGCAAGTGGGGCGGTTCGAAGACGTTCTTCTCGCGTGAGGGCCTGTTCATGCTGAAGTGTTCGGGTGTCGGCGATCTGATCGTGTCGAGCTACGGCGCCGTGCAGGCCATCGATCTGGGTGCCGGTCAGACGTACGTCGTCGACACGGGCCACATGGTCGGCTGGGACGAGCATGTCCAGTACGAGGTGCAAAAGGTCGGCAACTGGAAGTCGACGATGCTCGGCGGTGAGGGCCTCGTCGTCAAGCTCACCGGGCCCGGTCGCTGCTACGTCCAGACCCGCAGCCCCGACAACTTCATCGAGTGGCTCACCCCCAAACTCCCCACCCAACGCTCCTGATCCGATCCTGCACCATCTGTGCGGGACCCCTTCTGGTCAGTGCCAGGGGTCGGGGAGGGTGTCGTGGTCGGTGACGGTGCAGTCGGGCTCGAAGACGAGGTAGCGGTCGAAGCCGCGGAGGAACCAGCGGTCGTGGGTGACGGCGATCACGGTGCCGTCGAATCGGTCGAGCCCGTGCTCGAGCGCTTCGGCCGACACCAGATCGAGGTTGTCGGTCGGTTCGTCGAGCAGCAGCAGGGTCGCGCCCGAGATCTCGAGCAGCAGGATCTGGAAGCGGGCCTGCTGGCCTCCGGACATCGTCTCGAACGGCTGTTGGGCACAGCCGTGGATCTCGTAGCGGCGCAACATTCCCATGGCGGGGCCGAGAACGACGTCGTGGTCGTGGAGGATCTCGACCGGCGTCCGGCCGACCCACTCGGGGTGCTCGTGGGTCTGGTGGAACAGCCCGGGTGCCACGTTGGCGCCGAGCCGCCACGAGCCGTCGTGGTCGACCTCGTCGCCCGCGAGCAGGCGCAGGAAGTGGCTCTTGCCGGCCCCGTTGCCGCCGAGGACGGCGACTCGCTCGCCGTACCAGAGCTCGGCGTCGAACGCATCGGTCAGCCCCGACAGTTCGAGCTGCTCGATGATCACCGCGCGCTTGCCGGTGCGGGCGCCGCGCAACCGGACGTCGATCTGCTGGTCGCGAACGTCCGGTGGGCGCTCGTTGCTCTCGAGGAACTGACGCAGTCGCGACTCCGCCGCCTTCAGGCGAGGCGCGAAGACCTCGCTGATCTTGGCGCGTCGGCGCATCTCGGCGACGAGTTCCTCGAGCCGCTCCCGCTCACGGTCGAACAGCGCCGCATCCCGTGCGCGCTGCTCGTCGTGGGCTTGCTTGGCGGCGGCGTACCCGTCGAACCCGCCGCCGTGTGTCCACGATCCGAATGCCTCGATCGTCACGATCTTCGAGGCGCTCGCCGACA
This sequence comes from Ilumatobacter fluminis, assembly GCF_004364865.1. Classification (NCBI taxonomy): domain Bacteria; kingdom Bacillati; phylum Actinomycetota; class Acidimicrobiia; order Acidimicrobiales; family Ilumatobacteraceae; genus Ilumatobacter; species Ilumatobacter fluminis. The sequence goes on along the minus strand of NZ_SOAU01000001.1, from coordinate 3,787,507 downwards.
GGAGCTCGCGATCGTGGCTGACGAACAACACGGCCTTCTTGGTGGCGTTCAACTCGCGTTCGAGCCAACGCTTCGCGGGCACGTCGAGGAAATTGTCGGGTTCGTCGAGCACGAGCACGTCGTTCTCGCTCCGGAAGAGGTACTCGAGTGCCAACCGCTTCTGCTCACCGCCGCTCAACGTGCGGAGTGGGCGATCGGCGACGTCACGGAAGTCGACGCCGAGTGTCCGACCACACGCTTCGTCCCAGGCGACCTCGACGTCGTAGCCGCCGGCGTCACCCCAGGCGGCGAGCGCATCGGCGTACTGCATCGGGTGGTCGGCGAGTCGGGACTCCGCCAATGCGAGGCGAGCCGCAGCGCTCTGGATCCGAT